>NZ_JBHUYK010000034.1:0-64465 GCF_042668615.1 Nocardia sp. NPDC057272
TGGGGGGGGGGGCGCGGGGGGCACATGAGCCCCCGCGCCGCCCACTGGGGGCCCCCCCGCGGTGTCCGATCGCTTTCACCACAACCTCACACCGGCCCGCCCCCCCGCCGGGTGGGCCGCCCGCCTCTCGTGTCAGTGGGTCAGATCAGGACGGGCTCGTGGCCGACCGTCGCCGCGCGGGGCGCTTCTTGGGCGCATCGGCCACCTTGGCCGCTTCGGCGTCGAGGGCATCGAGCGTCGCGCGCATGACCTTGCCCGCCGGGGTCCGCGGCAGATCGGCGATGAGGACGACATCGCGGGGCACCCGCGATCGGGAGAGCTCGGCGGCGATGTAGCTCTTGACCATCTCCGCATCGAGGGACGACTGCTCGCCAGGGACGACGTAGGCGCGCAGACGCTGGCCGAAGTCGGCGTCCGAGACCGCGGTGACCACGGCGTCGTCGATCTCGGCGTGCTGGAGCAGACACTCCTCGACTTCTTCGGGGAAGACGTTCTCGCCGCCGGAGACGATCATGCCGTCGCTGCGGCCCTCGATGAAGAGGCGTCCTCGTTCATCGAATCGGCCGGTGTCGCCGGTGCTCATCATCCCGCGGACCCATTCCTTCTCGGAGCCGTCGGTGTATTTGCGGATCTGAAGTCCGGTGTCGGCGAAGATGCGGCCGACGGTGCCGGTCGGCAGCGTGTTGCCGGCCTCGTCGAGGATTTCGACGCGGTTGCCCAGCGGTGGCGAACCGGCCGTCGTCGGGGCGTCCACGAGCTCGTCGGGGGTGGCGATCGTGATGTAGGAGCACTCCGAGGTGCCGTACAGGTTGTGCAGGATGGGGCCGATCCGGTCGAACACCGCCTGCACGGTGGCCGGGTCGATCTTGGCGCCGCCGGTGCCGAGGATCCGCAGCTGGCCACCGCCGAGGCGGGCCACCTGGTCTTCGGGCAGGGCGAGGATCCGGCGGATCATCGTCGGCACCGCGATGAGCACGTTCACGTGCTGGCGCTTGATCATGTCGACCGTGCGCTGGGCGTCGAACCGGCCCGCGAGGACGACCGTGCCGCCGAGAGTGAGCATGTTGAGCAGGTTGATCTGACCCCAGCCGTGGAACAGCGGTGCGGCGATGAGGGTGCGGTCGGTACCGCGCAGCGGGATCTTGGCCAGATAGCCGCCGAGCATCGACGGCTTGATGCTGACCTCGCCACGCTCGGCGCCACGCGGTGCGCCGGTCGTGCCGCTGGTGAGCAGCACCAACGATCCGCCCTTTTCCGCGAACGGGGGAGTCGTCGACGCGGACGCGATGTGGGCATCGAACGCGTTCGACGGGCTGTCGCCTTCGTGGGCGGCGATCAGGCGGGTGACCGTGGGATCGACCTGCTCGAAACGATCGGCGAACTCGCCGTCGTAGACCACGACATCGATCTGCTCGCGTTCGATCACCTCGGCGACATGCCGCGGACCCATGTCGGTGTTGAGCAGGATGACCCGGGAGTCCGATGCCAGGGCACCGAGACAGAGTACGGCCGCGTATCGGCTGTTGCGGACCAGGGCGCCGATCCGGGGACGCACCCCAGATCGGGGGTCCACCTGGGTCACGACCCCGTTGATGTATCGGGCCACCATGTCGGCGAGCTCCCGATAGGACACAACCCCCTGCGGATCGATGATCGCGACTCGGTGACCGTGGAGATGAGCCAGGCTGCTCCCCAATCCACTGGCACCTTGCTGACGCTTGATCGCGACGGTGCCTGGAATTTTGGCGAGCGGAGGAAAAATACCCGCCTGCTTCATGTGGCGAAGCCCTTGCAATTCGCACACGAGCTTGTTCAGCTTCTGGTTCAACGTGCACCTCGGATTTGTTGGCGAGCAGTTATGGACACTGCGCTAGGACACCGATACAGTGAAACACGTCCTGATAGTTGTGTCACCGTTTTGGATCGAGGCTTTCATGTCGGTTGCTGTTGTTACCGGAGGTGCGCGGGGAATCGGCAAGGCGATCGCGACCGCGTTGGCCGAGTCCGGCTTTCGTGTCGTGATCGCCGACATCGACGAGAATGCCGCGATCGAGGCATCAGCCGGGATTTCCGGGACGGGTCTACGGCTCGATGTCACCGACGGCGCCGCGTTCCGGGCCCTCGTCGCACATGTCGAGGAAAAGATCGGCGAGATCCACGTCCTGGTCAACAACGCAGGGATCATGCCGATCGGACCGCTGCTCGAATTCTCCGATGACAGCATCGACCGGGCATTGGCGATCAACCTCATGGGTGTCATCAACGGAACCCGTGCTGTGCTCCCTGGAATGGTCGCGCGGCGTCGGGGGCACGTCTTCAACGTCGCCTCCATCGCCGGCCGTGTCGCAGTGCCTGGCGGATCGATCTACTCGGCGTCGAAGTACGGCGTCGTCGGCTTCACCGACGGCGTGCGTGAGGAGTTCTATCCCCAGGGCATCAGGGTGACTGCCGTCCTGCCGTCGTTCACCAAGACCGAGTTGATCGCGGGCACCGACGTGCCGAAGGGGACCAAAGCCAGCGAGCCCGAGGACATCGCCGCCGCGGTGATGGCTGCCCTGGGGAAGGATGAGGCCCACGTCTACGTCCCGAAATCGCTGAAAGCCCACTACGTCGCCAATACGCTGCTGCCGGTCAAGGTCGGCCGGGCGATCGCGCGGGCGGCCGGCGCCGACCGGGTCTTCCTCGACTTCGACAAGTCTGGGCGTGCCGCCTACGACAAGCGGATCGCCGAGAGCTGACCTGGAGCGCGAACGTGCCCGGTCACCCCACCGGCCGGCGTATAGACCTGGGCCCGGTTACGCCCGAGGGCGAGTTCTAGCGGTCGTCGTAACTCTTTGTGAGAGGTTGCGACGATCGCGTCGTTTCCGGGGCCGCAGCCAAATGCGGCAATCGAAGCTGCTGCCGCGCGGGGGATCCCCTCCAACGGTGTTATGCGATCTTGTGTGCCTGTGGGGCCGCGGCCCCGCGGCAAGAATTTTCGCGTCGACAGCGATCTGATCGTCGCTCATGGGCCGAAGATATTCGTATCGCCGTATTCTGACGGAGTTATCACCGACCGGTCCGGGATCGGGCAGAAGTCGTCACTGGGGCGGGCCGGGTAATGGTCGCGGCCCTGGAATCCGACGAGTGCCGAAGGGACTCTTGTTTGTCAGTGTTCAGAAGGCCGCGGATGTGAGATCCAAACCGAGGGCGCGCACCTTGCGGTAGAGCGTGGATCGGGCGATCCCCAGCTTGTCGGCCGCCTCACGCTTGTTCCCGTTCGACGCGCGCAGCGCGGCGACCAGAGCGTGTGCCTCGATGTTCTCCAACCCGGTGAGCGAGCGGCGTGTGGTGCAGGCTGAGAGATAGGCCGGCAGGTGGGCCACGGTGACCTCGGGACCCTTGCTCCGCTCGAGGATCGCGCGGACGGCGTTGGTGAGCGAGTGCAGATTGGCCGGCCACGAGTGCCTGCCGAGCAACTGCACTACGTCGCCGCTCCAGCGCGGCGACCTGCTGCACAGGTCGACGGCGATGGCCGTCAGAAGGTCGGGCAGGTCCTCGATCCGTTCGCGCAGTGGAGGTGCGACGAGGACGGGGCCAGGCCAGGCGCCAAGGGCGCTGACCAGTTCGCGGTCGTCCTGCGGCGCGTCGAACGATGTGGCCGTGGCGATCACCTGTACCGCGGCATTCTCGACCAGTCGGATGGTCGCGACCGCGGCCGATCGATCGAGGAGATCGAGGCGCCGCAGGATGGCGTACGACAGGCTGTCAGAGCTGAGCGCGGTGGTCAGGCATTCGATCCACCGATCGCCCAATAGTGCGGCGTCCAGTTCGACGACAGCGTTCATGCCGTCGTCGGCGATCGCTCGCGCGGTGGCCGTTTTCCCGGTGCCGGGTTCGCCCCACAGGAGCAACGGCGCGCCGTTCGCGGCGGACTCGCGGACCTGTGCGCTCCAGTCGTGCCAGGCCGGACTACGTCCGTGCAGGCGGCCGAGCCCCGTCGCACGGTCGGGTGCCGCGATGGCGGCTCGGCGAGGCGAGGTGGGCGTCAGGCGGAGCAGTGCACCGACCGGCTTGGCGCCGTGTTCCACGACCTGGACGTCTACCTTGACGGTCTGACTGCTCTCCAGCCGCAGGGTTTGCGCGTCGGGTGACACGTCCGGGCTCGTGATGCGCTTGGCGGCCATCTCCCACAGCAGTGCCTGATCGCCGGTCCCCAACATCCGCGCCGCGGCGGCGTTGGTGATGAGAGTGTGGTCATCGAGGCAGACGACCGGATGACGGGCGTCGGCGCCGGACTTCAAGTAGGCATCGAGCAGCGCGCGCTGGGTGAGCGTGCTGGCGTCGAGGAGCGCTTCCTCGATCTCCATCGCCAGCCGCTGGACCCAGGCGAGCATGAGCGCGTGGGTGTCGCGCGCATCGCAGGTGTAGTTGATGGTGCCGACCAGTTTGCGGGTGACCGGGTGCCGGATCGGCGCACCGGCAGTGGTCATCGTGAGCGCGCCTTCGGAGTAGTGCTCGTGCCCGATGACCATGACCGGTCGTCCGACCTCCGCGGCGATGCCGCTGCTGCACGTGCCGACGGATTCCTCGGCGATGGAGGCACCGACGACGACGTGACGGGCGTCCAGGCGCCGTTCGAAGCGGGCGCTCTTCACCCAGCGGCGCAGGAGTCGTCCTTCGTTGTCGGTGAGCGTCAGTGCGGCATCCAGGTCGTTCAGTGCCGCGTTCCGGCCGACGATCACCATGTCCGCGCCTCGGGCCAGGCGGCCGTCGGCGTCCGCGCCCTGGCTGTTGCGCGGCAGGGCGCGCGAGGGCGTAAGGCCATGGAGCGCCGAGCGGCGCCACGACTCGGCGATCTCGGGTCGTACGCCGCGAAGGGTGAGGTTTTCTACGTCGGTCAGCTCGCCGGTGAGGAACAGCTCACGAGCCTCGACAACGGTGGATGTGGTTGGGGCCATGGTCGGCGTACCTCCAGGTGACACAGAACACGAAATCTGTGTCACATCCTCCAGTGCTACTGACAGGGTGTCAAGAGGCGTGGCGGTGCGTCGCCCGGAGGCGTGAACAGCCGATCAGGTGAGCGACTCGGCGATCGCGATCAAGGCCGCTGTCAGCAGGTCGAGAACCTGCTGCTTGGTGAGGGAGTGGTCGCCCAGCCATTGCTCGCAGGCGGAAGCCAAGAAGGCCTGGTAGGCCCGAACGGCGGCGTGGGCCGCCTCGCTGTCGGCGTCCATCTGGGCCGCCTCGAGCAGGCGCTGCTCCCACCTCAGTTGGCTCTGGACCAGTACGCCCCCTACCTCGCTGTGCTCGCGCTGGTCACGGGTTCTGATCAGTGCGCGGAACGTCTCGGCATTGGCCTCTACGAGGTCCAGCCAGGCGCCGAGCAGGAGCCGGACTTCCTCCTTCGGCTGGCTCGACGTGGCGGGCGGGATGGTCAATGGCAGGTGGGCGAACTGCTCGACGACCTCGAGGTAGAGGTCTTGTTTGCTGCCGAAGTAATAGTGCAGGTTGGTGCGAGTGGTGCCGGACGCTTCCGCGATCTGGCCGATCGAGACCGATTCGTAGGGCTGATGCGCGAACAGGTGCTGCGCCGCACGGAGGATGTTGGCTCGGCGCTCGTCGTGGTCCAGGCGTGTGCGGGGAGAACAGGTCGACGCGACATCGCTGCGCCGTGACGGCGTGGTCATTGTGGCGACAGCTCCTTTCCTGGCGATCCGGGCTCGAGCGTCACCGTACGCGTCTGCGCGGCGGGTCGATGTCCGACTGTTGTACGCCGAGGCCCCACCCGGCATCGTGTGACAGGTAGGGCCTCGGTCTTGCTGAACACGGCTGCCATCGGCGACCACTACGGCAGTGTCGGCTACTGATTGCGCCACTGCGGCGGCCGCTTCTGGCCGAAGGCGGCCATGCCCTCGATCAGGTCGGCGGTGCCGAAGAGGTCGTCCATCACGGGGGTACGGGCGCCGACCGCGTCGACCACATCGGGGTTGGCCCGGGTGGTCTCGTGCAATTCCAGCGTGAGCCGCACCGAGGTCGGCGAGTTGGCCAGGATCTCGGCGGCCAGATCCTTGGCCACCTCCAGCGCCTTGCCCGCCGGGGCGATGCGGTTGACCAGGCCGAGGCGCTGCGCCTCTTCCGGGCGCATCCGCCGTCCGGTCAGCAGCAACTCCAGCGCGACCTTCTCCGGGATCACGCGGGGCAGCCGCACGATCCCGCCCGCGACCGCGATCAGCCCGACCTTCACCTCGGTGAGCCCGAACTGAGCGTTCTCGTCGGCCACGCACAGGTGACTGGCCAGCGCGATCTCGAATCCGCCGCCCAGGGCGAAACCGTTGACCGCGGCGATTACCGGCTTGTGCATGTCGCGCCGGTGCGTGAGCCCGGCGAAGCCGGACGCGGGCAGATAGGTCGGCTTGCCGCTGGCCGTGTAGGCCAGATCGTTGCCCGAACAGAACGCCCGCTCACCGGCACCGGTGATGATCGCGGCCCACAGTTCGGGGTCGGCGAAGAAGGCGTTGAACACCGAGTCGAGCTCTTCGTGCACCGCCGGGAACAGGGCGTTGCGGGCCAGCGGCCGGTTGATCGTGATGACCAGCAGGTGATCGTCGCGCTCGACCAGGATGTGCTCGTAGGACTCGCGCAGCCCGGTCACGGGCCGCGCCAGTTCCGCCGCGCGTTCGGGCGTGGTGGTCGCTCGGTTGCCCACGGACACGTTGAAGGCCCAGAACCGTTCACCGACCGGCTGTTCGGCGTCGGTGAGGAGCGCGAGCAGGGTGTCGTCGTCCTTGTCCGTGCGCGCCACGAAACGCTCACCGGTGCTCTCCAGACGGCCGATGATGATGCCTGTCCTGCCCCGCTTGCCGTGGCTGATCGTGAACGACTCGATCCGCGCCCAGCCGTCGGCCCGGGTGACCTGCGGCACCGGTCCGTCGGTGTCGATGGCCTGCTGGGCGAGCCGCTCGGCCAGCGGGTTCGCCCGCCACTCGACCGGGGTGGTGGAGTACACGCCGGTGGAGTACTTGTGCGCGATACCGCCGTTGGCGCCGACGAAGCCGAAGCTGCCGGGCGCCTTGCGAGCCCGGTCGACGGTTTCGGCGATGGCGTGCATGGAGTAGTTGTTGCCCGAGCCGCCGAAGAACGGCAGACCGCCGGTGACGGTGAGGCGGCGCGGATCGTCGGTCGAGAGGCCGAGTCCGTCGACTGCGGCCATGAACACCGCGATCGGGAAGCAGCTGTAGAAGTCCCACGAGGCCACCTGCTCGGTGGTGAGGCCTGCCATGTTCAGGGCCAGCTCGCACGCGTGCCGGGCGGCCGGGTTGTCGGCCAGGTCGGGGCGGTCCATGATCGGGCGGTCGCGCAGGTCGGCGTGACCGTGCAGGTACACCCACCGCTCCTCCGGCACGCCGAGCTCGCGCGCGGCCTCCACCGACGCGACGATGAGCGCCGCACCCTGGTTCACCTGGTCACGTGACACCACATAGCGGGTGTAGGGGTCGGCGATCGGCCGGTTGGCCTCGGTGACGGTGACCAGTTCCTCGGCGCCGCGGACCGTCGGGGCCGCCGCGTACGGGTTGGTCGCGGCGACCTCGGTGAACGGGGCGAACAGGGCGCCGATGGCCTCGGCGTACGCCGCGCGCCCGAGCCCGAGCTTGGCCCGGCGCGCGTTGTCGAGCAACGCGTACTGTGCCGGTGCGCCGACCAGGCCGTGGCCGATGAACTCACGCGAGACGATGCCCCGCAGACCGAAGCCGCGGTCCTCGAGCGAGCCGTCGACCGTCTCGGTGAAGTCGGGCCGGTCCTCGCTCGCCAGCAGGGCACGAGCGGTGGAGATGGCCTCCGAACCGAACAGCAGCGCGACCCGGCCCCGGCCCGCGGCGATTTCGCCCGCGAGCTCGGTCAGCAGGTGCTGGGGGCCCTGCCCGCCGGTGACCTCGAGGATGGCCCGCTCGGGCTCGGCGCCGAGGCGCTGGGCGACCGAGCGCGGGTAGTTGTTCGACCGGCCGAGCTGGGCGGGCAGGCCCGGCTTGGAGTTCTCGAACTGCCGGATACCGGCCACCGTGTCGATGACCGAGATCAGGTCAGCGGATGCCTGCGCATCGGCGACCGCGCGTTCGGCGGCGGCCGCCGCGAGACCGACCGCCGAGAGCGCCTGGTAGTCGTCGCTGCCCAGCCGGTCGTTGATCTGGCCGACGCCGATCAGGACGGGGGTGCGGGGATCGATGGGGTTCACGGGTTACTCACTTGTCGCCGGCGGTGCGCCACTCGACCACGGCGTCGAGAGCTTCCACCGTCGAGCCGTCCACCCGCAGGGGGTTGACCTCCAGCGACGCCAGATCCTCGCCCAGCGCCAGCGCCAGGTCGCCGATCCGGGCGATCTCCCGGCTGAGCGCGTCCAGGTCGGCCGGCTTGGCTCCGCGCACGCCCTCGAGCAGCGTGCGACCTCGCAGGGACAGCAGCATCTCGGTGACCTTCGCGGGCGTCACCGGGAGGGTGGCCAGGGCGGAGTCCTGCAGGACCTCGACCAGCACGCCGCCGAATCCCACCGCCAGCACGGGACCCCACTGTTCGTCGCGGACGACGCCGACGAGCAGTTCGGTGCCGCCGGAGCGCATCGGCGAGATGAGGACGCCTTCGAGTACCGCGCCTTCGACGCTCTCGCCGGCCGTCATCAGCCGCGCGTAGGCATCCCGGACCTGGTCGGAGCCCGTGACGCCGAGTGCGACGCCGCCGATGTCGCTCTTGTGCAGGATCTGCGCCGACACGATCTTCATCGCGACCGGTCCGCCCATGCCCGCGGCGGCGGCCACAGCGTCGTCCGCGCTCGTCGCCAGGGCCGACGGCACGACTGAGACGCCGCCGGCGGACAGCAGCGCGCGGGCCTGATGTTCCGACCACGCCCCGGTGCGCGGCTCGGTCGACTCGATGTCGGGCAGCGTGATCTCGCGGTCGGCGTTCACGCCGTCGACGACCGAGGACCACCACTCGAGGTGGGACACGGTGGAAACGGCCTGGGACAGGCCGGTGATCGCCGCGGGAATCCCGACCTCGTCGAGCATGTCACGCGAGTACTTGGTGATCTGCTGGGACACCTGGTTGACCAGGATCCCCGGCGCGGCGGACTGCCGCAGTCCCTCGGAGATCGCCTCCAGCGTCGCGCGCTGGTAGTTGGCCGCGGTGCTCTCGGCCATCGGAATCGTCGAGACGACCATCACCGATCCGACCGAGGGGTCGTTGCCGGCCGCCTTGATCGCCGCGGTCCAGATCGAGGTGTCGATGATCGCCGCGCCGGTGACATCGACCGGGTTGTGCGCGGTGCCGTACTCGGGCATCACCGCGTTGAGCTGCTCGAGCGTGTCGGGTGCGAATTCGGGGAACACCACGCCCGCGTCCTGCGCGACGTCGGCGAGGATGTCGCACGCGCCACCCGAGATCGACACCGCGGTTGCGCCCGAGCGCGGCAGACGACCCAGGGTCGCGGCGATTCCAGCGGTCGCGAGCATGTCCTCGATGGATTTCACCCGGATGACGCCGAGTTCGCGCAGCACGGCGTCGGTGACCTTGTCGTCGCCGACGAGCGCGCCGGTGTGGGCCTGGGCGGTCCGCGCGGCCAAGGGGCTGCTGCCTGCCTTGAGCACGACCACGGGCTTGCCTGCCGCGGCGGCGCGTCGCGCTCCCCGGGCGAAGGTCTCCGGATCGCGGATGGTCTCGAGGAACATCGCGATCGCTTTGGTGGCGCCGTCGTCGACGAGGTAGTCCAGCATGTGGCCGGCCGTGATCATCGCCTCGTTGCCGAGGGTGACCATGTAGGACAGGCCGGCTCCGGACATCTTGGCGTAGTCCATCATCGAGATGATGGACGCCCCGCTCTGCGACAGCAGTGCCACCGAGCCGGTGTACGTGGGCAGGCGCGGGATCGCCGCGACGGCCGCACGATCGACGAAGTTCGCGAAGCCGAGCATGTTCGGACCGAGCAGCGTCATGTCGAGCGAGTTTGCGACGTCGACGAGTTCCTGCTGGGCGGCGCGCCCGGCCTCGCCGGCCTCGCCGTAGCCACTCGACAGCACGACGGCATTGCGGATCCCGGCGGCGGCGGCGTCGTGCAGCGCGTCGATGGTGCCCGCCTGGGGCACCATCAGCAGGGCGGTGTCGACCGGCTCGCCGATGTCCTGGCACGTCTTCACACTCGGGTGGCCGTGCACGTCGACGCCACGGCGGTTCACCACGAAGCTGCGGTCGAGCATGCCGAAGCGGACGAGGTTCTCGAACGCGTAGCGGGAGAAAGTGGACTTGTCCGCCGCTCCGACAAGGGCCACCGACCGCGGTCGGAACATGGTGCTCAGGCGTTCGGGAGTTATCATCGCTACTCGCTCTCGGGAGACACAGGGGCCGGCGGATCGTCGCCGCAGTAACAACGATCACAGCGAAGCGCGCCCGATCGGTGTCTCAGTACGCGACAGTGCCTTCCGTGATCCGAAGCGCCCCCGGGACCGGTGTTGCGATCTCGGACACACTCGCCCTCGTTCGACCCGTCAGGCTGGGCCTGCCCCGATTCGGGCCAGGTACCTCAGAGGAGGGGAACGATGACGCAGCAGCCGACGGACCCGCAGTCGCCGACCTACGACCCGACGACGTTCGATCCGCTCGCGGTCGTGAAGGGCTATGCGGCGAGCGCGCCGAACGCTCCGGCGCTGACCGGGGGCGAGCACACCCTCACCTACGCCGAGCTCTTTCGCCGGATTCTGATGGTGGCCAACGGCCTGCAGGCCGGCGGTGTCGAGGAGGGGGACCGCGTCGGGTACGTGGGCCGGAACTGGCCGGAGTTCTTCGAGGTCGCGCTGGCCTGCGCTCGCATCGGTGCCGTGATGGCGCCTTTCAACTGGCGTCTGACACCGTCCGATGTCGCGGAGCTGGCCACCGACGCCGGCGTGCGGATCGTCGTCACCGACGCCGAGTTCGCACCCGCCGCTCCGCCGGCGGATCTGCACTTGACCATCGGTGAGAACTACGAGGCGTGGCGTGACCGGTGGCCGGCGGCCGAACCCGATCGCGTCTCCCGGCCCGAGGACCACTTCATCCAGTTCTATACCTCGGGAACCACCGGGCTCCCGAAGGGCGTGGTCGTCCGCAACCGCAACTTCGGCTACCTCAACCAATGCGCGGCCGGATGGCGGATGGACGCCGACGCCACCGTGGCGGTGGTGATGCCGCTGTTCCACATGGGCGGGTCCGCGTGGGCGTTCGTCGGTCTCTTCTCCGGTGCGCACTGCGTCCTGTTCACGGAGTTCGCTCCGGTGCCGCTGCTCGAAGCGATCGAACGGGACCGGATCAGCACAATTCTCGTCGCCCCCGCGATGCTGCAGATGATGCTGGACACCCCGGGCGCGACCGAACGCGACTACAGCTCGCTGGACCTGATCGCGTACGGCGCCGCCCCGATCACCGGACCCCTGCTGCGGCAGTCGCTGGCCACGTTCGACGCGCCGCTGCTGCAGATGTTCGGGCTCACCGAGACCACGGGCTGCATCGTGCAGCTCGAGCCCGACGACCACCACGACCACCTGCTCACTTCCGTCGGACGGCCGCTGCCGTGGGTGGAGGTCGAGATCCGCGACGCCGACCAGCGCCCGCTCGGCGCCGGCGAGTTCGGTGAGATCTGGATCCGCTCCGGTCAGTGCGCTGAAGAGTACTGGCGCCGTCCCGAGGCGACTGCGGAACTGCGTCCGGGTGACGGTGCGTGGCTGCGCACCGGCGACGCGGGCCACCTGGACGCGGACGGGTACCTGTTCATCACCGACCGGATCAAGGACATGATCATCACCGGTGGTGAGAACGTGTACCCCGCCGAGGTCGAGCGCGTCCTCGTCGAGCACCCCTTTGTTCAGGAAGTCGCCGTGATCGGCACGCCGCACGATGTCTGGGGTGAGGCGGTGACCGCCATCGTGGTCGTCCGCGACGGTCACACCCTTACCGAGGACGAACTGGTCGAGTGGGCACGCCCCCGCATCGCCGGATTCCGCCGCCCGCGCCGGGTCGAGTTCATGGATCTGCTGCCGCGTAATCCCTCCGGCAAGGTGCTCAAGCACGAGATCCGTCGGCCGTACTGGGAAGGCCGCGACCGCACCATCTGAGGGTGCGGCGCCAACAAAGCCAACAAAGGAGAATATGTGAACCCCCAAGGCACCTCCGCGATCATCACCGGTGGCGCATCTGGTCTCGGCTTGGCGACCGCCCGTCGGCTGCACGCCGACGGAGCCGAGGTCGTCCTGGTCGACTTGCCGACCTCCGAGGGCGCCGCCCGCGCCGCGGAGATCGGCGCGGGCGCCCACTTCGCTGCCGCCGACATCCGCGACGCGCAGCAGGTGGGTGCAGCGGTCGCGCTCGCGCAGACCCTCGCCCCGCTGCGGGTGCTGGTCAACTGCGCGGGCATCGGCGATCCTGTACGCACGGTGTCGCGCAACGGTGATCCTGTCGATTTCGAGCGTTTCACGCGGGTCATCGACATCAACCTCCTGGGCACCTTCAACGTGATCCGCCTGGCGGCCGCGGCGATGTACGCCAACGAGCCGGTGGAGGGGGAGCGCGGTGTGATCGTCTGCACCGCCTCGGTCGCGGCCTTCGACGGCCAGATCGGCCAGGCGTCCTACTCGGCGTCCAAGGGTGCCCTGCACTCGATGACGTTGCCGCTGGCGCGCGAATTCGCCGACGCGCTCATCCGGGTCAACACCATCGCACCGGGGATGTTCGCCACCCCCATCCTCAACGGTCTCTCGGACGAGGCACGCACCTCGCTCGCCGGCCAGGTGCCCCATCCCAAGAGACTGGGCGACCCGGACGAGTACGCCGCGCTCGTGGAACACCTCGTCAGCAATCCGATGATCAACGGCGAGACCATTCGGCTCGACGGCGCGATTCGGATGGCACCCCGATGAGCGGGCGTCCGGCCGCCCTGGTCACCGGCGCATCGCGCGGGATCGGTGAGGAGGTCGCGCGCCGGCTGGCCGACGAGGGTTTCGACCTGACCATCTCAGCCCGTGGGACCGAGAGCTTGGAGACCTTGGCCACCGAGTTGCGCGAGAAGCGCGGCGTCGCGGTGACGGTGGTGCGCGCCGACATGTCCAAGTCCGAGGATGTGACCGCGCTGGCCACGGCGCACCGCGAGGCGTACGGCCGTGCCGATGTCCTCGTGCTCAACGCGGCGATGGGCGCGATGGGTGCATTCGCGGACTTCCCGGTCCGCAAGCTGGACCTGCTGTTCACCATCAACCTGCGTTCGGCCTATGTACTCAGCCAGGAATTGCTGCCCTTGCTGCGGGAGGCCGGCCGGACCACGAAGGCCGGCGGCAAGATCATCGCCGTCGCCTCCACCACCGGTGTTGTCGGTGAACCGTTGAACTCGGCCTACGGCGCCACCAAGGCCGGCCTGATCACCTGGTGCGAGACGGTCACGACGGAGGAGTCGGTCGGCGGGGTCATCGCCACCGCTGTGTGCCCTGGCTATGTGCGCACGGCGATGACCGAGCACATGCCGGGCGAGGTCGACTGGGACGACATGCTTCCTGTCGAGGACGTCGCGGAGGCCATTGTGTCGGTGACCCGGCTGAGCAGCCGGACGGTGATCCCGCAACTGGTGCTCACCCGTCCCGGACCGCATCTCTGGCGCGCCTGACACCGGCGTCGCGTCGATGAGTAGAACGTCGCGAATCAGGACACTGCGACGGCACCGGATCGCTCTAGCGTCAGGAATGACCCTGTCACCTGTGTGAGAAGAGTGGACACCGTGCCCAATGCCGTAATCGTCGATGCCGTCCGTACCGCCTCCGGGAAGGGTAAACCCGGAGGCGGGCTGTCCGGCGTTCTGCCGGTCGACCTGCTCGCCCAGACGCTGCAGGCCCTGCTTGCCCGCAACGACTTCGATCTCGCGCTGATCGATGACGTCATCGCCGGGTGCGTCTCGCAGACCGGTGAGCAGGCCCTCAACATCGCCCGCACTGCGGCGCTCGTCGCGGGCCTGCCCGAGTCCGTCCCCGCCACCAGCGTCGACCGCCAGTGCGGCTCGAGCCAGCAGGCCGCCCACTTCGCGGCGCAGGGCGTGATCGCCGGCGCCTACGACGTCGTGATCGCCTGTGGTGTGGAGTCGATGAGCCGGGTCCCCATGGGCGCCAGCTCGCAGGGCGAGAAGCCGATGGCGCCGCTCTCGCGTCGTTACCCCGAAGGCCTTGTCGGCCAGGGCATCTCGGCCGAACTCATCGCGGCCCGGTGGGGGTTCTCCCGCGCGCAGCTCGACGAGTACTCGGCCCGCTCGCACCAGCTCGCCGCCGAGGCTACGGCCACGGGCCGCTTCGACCGTGAGACCATCGCCATCACCCGGCCCGACGGCACCCAACACACATTGAACGAGACCGTGCGTGCGGCCACCACGGCCGATGGCCTGGGCGGTCTGCGCGCCTCGTTCGAGAACCCGGAGTTCAGCGCCCGGTTCCCCGAGATCAACTGGTCGATCACCGCCGGTAACTCCTCGCCGCTCACCGACGCCGCCTCCGCGGTCCTGATCATGAGCGAGGAGAAGGCCGCCGAACTCGGTCTCACCCCGCGCGCTCGCTTCCACTCTTTCGCCGTGACCGGCAGCGACCCGCTGCTCATGCTCACCGGCGTCATCCCCGCGACCCAGAAGGTGCTGGCGCGGTCCGGTCTGTCGATCGACGACATCGACACCTTCGAGGTCAACGAGGCGTTCGCGCCGGTGCCGCTGGCGTGGGCTGCCGACGTCAAGGCCGACCTGGCCAAGGTCAACCCCGCCGGCGGCGCGATCGCTCTCGGGCACGCGCTCGGCGCTTCGGGCACCCGTCTGCTCACCACGATGCTCACCAACCTCGAGGTCGGCGGCGGCCGCTACGGCCTGCAGACGATGTGTGAGGGTGGCGGCATGGCCAACGCGACCATCATCGAGCGCCTCGGATGAGCATCACCTTCGATTTCAGTGGGCGTACCGCCCTGGTGACCGGTGCAGCTCAGGGCATCGGTCACGCCATCGCCACGATGTTCCACGACGCCGGTGCGCAGGTGGCCGTCGTCGACCGTGACCCCGTGGCCCTGAGGGCCGCCTGGGACGGTAAGGAACGGGTGTTCGCGCACGCGGTCGATGTCACCGACAGCTCGGCGGTCTCCGCCGCGGTCGATGCCGTTGTCGCCGAGACCGGTTCGCTCGACATCGTGGTCAACAATGCCGGCATCACCCGCGACACGGTGGTGTGGAAGATGTCGGACGACCAGTGGCAGGCGGTGATCGACGTGCACCTCAAGGGGACCTTCGCGATGACCCGTGCCGTGGTGCCGCACATGCGTGCGGCCGGCTTCGGTCGCATCGTCAACGTCACCTCCTACACCGGTCTGCACGGCACGATCGGGCAGTCGAACTACGCGGCGGCCAAGGGCGGCATCATCGCTTTCACGAAGACCGTTGCCAAGGAGACCGCCCGCTTCGGCATCACCGTCAACGCGATCTCCCCGAACGCGGCGACGCCGATGGTCCTGGCGGTCGGCCAGGAGCGGCTCGCCGAGATGACCGCGACCGTGCCCGTCGGGCGCTTCGCGGATCCCTCGGAGATGGCGACGGCGGTTGGCTACCTGGCCGCGGACGAGAGTGCCTATGTCACCGGTGTGGTTCTGCCGGTCGACGGTGGCCTCGCGATGTAAGGGGTACCGATACAGAAAGGCCTGATCTGCCTCGAGCGGATCAGGCCTTCCTAGTTTGTCGAACTACTCGATCGGCTCGAAGTGCGCGATGTCGAGGATCGAACCGGTGCGCTCCGGTGCCCAGACAGCACGGACCCGCGTGCCGAACGGCAGTGCCGCCCGCACGTCGGCGCCAGGGGTGAAGTCGACGCCGGTGATCCAGTGCATCAGCAGGGTGCCGGCACCGTCGAGGCGAACGCCGCCGATGGCGTACGGCGGCTTGGGGCCACCGGTGAAGCCGTGCCAGGCCACCGTGAAGACCTCGAGGGTGCCCTCGCCGGAGAGCTCGCGCCAGCCGTCGGTCTTCTCGAAGCAGGACTCGCAGTAGTCCTGCGGCGGCACGAACACGCGCTCGCAGCTGCCGCACTCGTTGGCCAGGATCTTGCCCTCGCGCAGGCCGTCCATGAACCGGCTCCAGGTCTGGCCGAGGTGGATGTCGTAGTGCAGATCCCAGTGGACGGCCTGGGTGATGGGGGTGATCGGAGTCGTCGTCATGTCACTTACTCCCGTAGGTCTCGAAGATTGCCAGGTTGTCGAACTGGAAGAAGGTGCCGCCGGTGCCGTGTCCGAGCGAGCGGCGGGCCCCGGGCACCTGGACCTCCTCGGGGGCGTCACCCATCACCTGAAGGGCCGCGTAGGCGTAGGGCGCCAGCTCACCGGCCACACCGGCGTTGGTGCACTTGGGTCCGCCCGACATATTGGTCGGCAGGACGCCGCCTGCATCGGTCGCGCCGCTGCGGATCAGGTCCACGCCGCCGCCGAACGGCGCGAAGCCGAGGGCTTCGAGCTGCATCGGCTGCATGTGCGCGTACGGTGCGAAGATCTCCACCGCGTCGAAATCGTCGAGCGGCTCGCGGATATCGGCCTGGGCGTACACCCGGCGGGCGAGGTTGGCGAGGTTGGTGATCTGCGAGAAGTCGCCCTTGCCGCCACCCAGGTACGGATCGGCGGACATGCCCATCGCCCGGATCAGCGCCGGGGTGGTGGTGACGTCGTCATCGTCGGGCGTGCTGACCAGCATCGCGACCGCCGACACCGACACCGGACACACCATCGGCATGGTGAGCGGCGACGACAGACGCCGGCCGTTGATCACGTCCTCGGGGGTCACCTGGTAGCGCAGGTGCGCGAACGGGTTGCGCGCGGCCTTCGTGTGGTCGGAGACCACGACGGTGGCGAGGTCCTCCACAGTGAGCCCATAGCGCTGCTGGTAGGCCGAGGCGGCGAAGGCGCCCATGTGGTAGGCGCCCATGCCCAGCGGCTGCTCGATGATCATCGGTGAGTTGGTGTTGATCGCCGACTGCAGATCCGAGGAGCCGTAGAAGGTCGGGCCGCCCAGGCACAGCACGCGCCGGTGCGTTCCAGCGCGGACCATACGGGCCGCGACCTGCATCAGGTTGCCGCCGGTGGTGCCGCCGGTGTTGATCACGATCACCGGGACGTGCGGGCCCAGGCCCAGCAGCCGGGTGAGGTGCTTGGCACCGAGGACGGTGCCCTCGAAGCCGTCGATGTTGCCGGTGACGACCGCATCGACCGACGACAACGCGACACCGCTGTGCTCCATGCAGGCGTGCACAGCCTGCTGGCACAGTTCCTTGGTGGAGTAGGTCTGCTTGCTGGGAGAGGTGGCCGGCGTCAGACCGACGCCGACGATCGCTGCGCGTTGGGACATCAGGCGGCCTCCACCACGAGAACGGTGACGTCTTCGGCGACCAGTCCGGTCTCGACATCGATGGAATGACTGAGCGCGGCCTGGCCGGGTGCGACCTCGTCGATTCGGTCCATGACCTCGAGCAGCCGCAGGGCGCCGTTGGCCAGGCCGGGGTAGTTGCTGCGCAGCCCGCCGCTGGGGTTGATCACGGCCCTGTCGTTGAGGCCGAGGGCTTGCACGTAGGCGTCCTGCAGCGCGGGGGTGACCGCGGAGACCTCGGCCAGCGTGATCGACTCTCGCTGGCGGCCGGCCTGGGCGAGTGCCATGTCGCCGGCGCGGCGGGTGGTCTCCTGCGGTGCGGTCAGCCACTGACCGTCCCAGGTGTAACCGCCGGTGGCGTGGCCGAAGCCGGTGAGCCGCACGTTGCGGCCGATGCAGCGCCCGGCCCTGGCGGGGGAGGCGAGCACGATCGCGACCGCGCCGGTCGACTCGGCGGGCAGCATCAGTTCGCGCAGCGGCCAGGCGATCGGCTCGGACTCGAGCACGTCGGCGGCGGTCACCGCGTCGCGGCGCACCGAACGGGCCAGGCCGGCACCGCGGTTGATGTCACCGGCGGCCGCGGCGGCGAGCGCATCGAGCTCACCCAGGGCCGCACCGGCGTGCATGGCGTAGGTGGCGGTGCCGGTCATGCCGACGGGGCGGTCGAAGTGGGGGTCGAAGCCGAGGTTGGACACCTGGTCGAGGAAGGCGCGCCGACGCTGCTTGGAGCCGGAGATCTCGGGGTTGTGCACCCCGACGGCCACCGCGACCTCGACATCGCCTGCCGCGATCGCCTGGGCGGCATTGATGATCGCCAGCCCCGAATCGCCCTCGACGCGGAAGGAGTCGTTGAGGTAGCCGCCGGCCGCCGCGTTGGTGAGCCCGGAGGAGATGCTGCGGCCGTCGAGGACGTCCATGGAGGCCGTCACCGAGAGTCCGAGATCCTGCTTGCGTAACCCGCACTCGCGCAGCGCGGCGGAGACCGCTTCGAAGACCAGTTCGTCGAGCATCGCATCGTGTTCGACCGCGAAGGCCGTCGACGCGGCGCCCACCACGTGCACGGGCGCTACCCGCGTTCCGCCCGATGGTGTGTGTGTAGACATGGGAACGACGCTAAAGCCGCCCTCGACCTGTGTCGTGTCCCATCGCGCGACACGATCGCCGGCCGGGTGGTGCACCGATCGCGACACTGACCCAGAGTGAGACATCGCCGGAGTTCTCGGCCGTGGCACCGTCGGAAGCATGATCGACGTCGAAACCTCAGAGGCGCCGTCCGCACTCCTCGAGCGCGTCACGGAGTTCCTGGCTGAGCACCCACCCGCGCAGATGGATCGGATGGACTTCCTGCGTGCCCGATTCGCCGCCGGCCTGGCGTGGGTGCACTACCCGGTCGGCCTGGGCGGGCTGGGTCTCGACCCGTCCGCGCAGTCGGCCGTCGACGCGGCGTTCGCGGCCGCGGGCGCCCCGGACAACCACCCGCGCGCCAACGTGATCGGCCTCGGCATGGCCGCCCCGACCCTGTTGCGGTACGCCACCCCCGAGCAGCAGAAGACCTGGATTCCGCCGCTGTGGACCGGCGAGGAGGTGTGGTGCCAGCTCTTCAGCGAGCCCGGCGCCGGATCTGACTTGGCGGGTGTCGGCGCCAGCGCGGTCCGCGACGGCGACGACTGGATCGTCAACGGGCAGAAGGTCTGGACCTCGCTGGCCCACGACGCCCGCTGGGCGTTGCTGCTGGTGCGCAGCGACCCGTCGCTGCCCAAACATCAGGGACTGTCCTACTTCGTGCTCGACCTGCGGACCCCCGGTGTCGACATCAGGCCGCTGCGCCAGATGACCGGCGAGGCCGAGTTCAACGAGGTCTACCTCGACGATGTGCGGGTGCCGGATGTGAACCGGCTCGGCGCCGTCGGCGAGGGCTGGGCCGTCACCCAGGCGACCCTGATGAACGAGCGGGTCGCCATCGGCGGCAGCGCGGTCGCCAGGGAGTCGGGCCCGATCGGCGACCTCACCGACCTGTGGCGGACGCGGCCCGAGTGCCGGCGCCCCGAGGCGCACGACGAACTGATGCGGCTGTGGACCGACGCCGAGGCCCTGCGCCTGGCCAGTGTCCGGCTCACCCAGCAGCTCGAGGTCGGCGCCCCCGGCCCCGAGGGTTCCGGTCTGAAGCTGGCCTACTCGGCGCTGGCCCAGGACTCGGCGTCGCTGCAACTGGATCTGCTCGGGTCGGACGCCCTGCGCTATGACGACTGGACGCTGTGCCGCCCGGATCTGTCGGTTCCGCTGGACCGCGTGAGCGGCTACTGGTACCTGCGCCGCCGGGCCAACTCGATCGAGGGCGGCACCTCGGAGATCATGCGCAACATCATCTCCGAGCGCGTGCTGAGACTTCCCGCCGAGCCGCGGGTCGACAAGGACATCGCCTGGAAGGACCTTCCCAAGTGAGCACGTCTACCACGGTGCCCTCGCTGCTCTACAGCGAAGACGAGGGCTACCTGCGCGACGCGGTTCGCGCCCTGCTCGCCGGCCGGACCCCGCTCGAGACGGTGCTGCGGCGCACCGACGAAGCCGACGCTTTTACCGCCGATGCCCAGCAGGCGTGGCGTGGCCTCGTCGACGAGCTCGGAGTCGTCGGTCTCGCGGTGCCCGAGGAACTCGGTGGTGCCGGGGCATCCTGGCGCGAGGTTGCCGTCGTCATGGAGGAGCTCGGCCGCGCGGTCGCCGACGTCCCGTACCTGACCAGCGCTGTCGCCGCCACCTCCCTGGCCGTACAGCTCGGCGCCGACGCCCTGGTGCGCGAACTCGTCAGCGGCGAGGCAATCGGCACGATCGTGACGCCCTACGGCGAGCCGCTGCGCGCGCTCGACGCCGAGGTCACCTACACCGACGGCAAGCTCTCCGGCACGGTCCGCACTGTCGCCGGCGCGCTCGAGGCCACCGTCCTGCTGGTCCCGGTCGGACATCAGGTGCTGCTCGTGCAGCGCGATCAGGCCACCGTCGAGCCGGTGCTGTCGTTCGACATGACGCGGCGGATCAGCGACGTCACCTTCGATCAGGCCACCGCTGCGGTCCTGGCCGACGACACCGCCGAAGCCCTGAGCTGGACCGCAGATATCGCCTGCGCGTTGCTGGCCTCCGAACAGCTCGGCATCGCCGAGGCGACGCTGGAGATGACGGTCGAATATCTCGGCCAGCGCCGCCAGTTCGGCCGGATCATCGGCTCCTACCAGGCCCTCAAGCATCGCCTGGCCGACGTGTGGACCGAGATCGCCAAGGCCCGCGCGGTGGCTCGCTACGCGGCCGACTGCGCGGCGACCGGCACAGACCTGCCTGTCGCTGCCTCGGTCGCTGCCTCGATCTGCGGCGACGCCGCCTTGCTCGCCGCCGAGGAATGCGTGCAACTGCACGGTGGCATCGGCTTCACGTGGGAACACCCCGTGCACCTGTTCCTCAAGCGGGCCCGGGCCGACGCACTCGCGTACGGCACCCCCGCCTGGCATCGCACCCGCCTCGGCGGACTCGTCGACCTCGTCGCGCGCTGACGTTTCAGAAAGGCAGAACATGACCAGCGGATCGAGTGCACCCAGCTTGCCCTTGGCACCCACCGAAGAGGAACGCGTCCTGCGCAGCACCGTCCGCGACATCGTGTCGCGCTGGGGCCACAGCTACTTCCAGGAATGTTCCCGCACCGGTGAGCCCATGCAGGAACTCTGGGACACCCTCGGCAAGTCCGGCTTCCTCGGACTCAACATCCCCGAGGAGTACGGCGGCGGTGGCGCCGGGCTGACCGAGTTGGCCATCGTGATGGAGGAGATGGCCGCCGGTGGCTGCCCCGAACTGGCGATGGTGCTGTCCCAGGGCATCGTCGGTTCGGTTCTGCCGCTACACGGCTCGCCCGAGCAGAAGCAGCGCTACCTGCCCGGGATCGCGAGCGGCGAGGAGAAGTTCGTCTTCGCCCTCACCGAGCCGGACGCGGGTTCCAACTCCCATAATGTCTCGACCACCGCCCGCCGCGACGGCGACGAGTGGGTCATCAAGGGCACCAAGTACTACATCTCCGGTGTCGACCACGCCGATCACATGCTGCTCGTGGCCCGGACCGGGACCGACGAACGCACCGGTCGCGGTGAGCTGACGCTGTTCATCATCGATGACCTGAACGTCCCCGGTTTCAGCAAGCAGCTGCTGCCGACCGCGCTGCGCGCCCCCGAGCGCCAGTTCACGCTCTTCTTCGACGATGTGCGGCTGCCTGCCGACGCGGTTGTCGGTGAGATCGGCCACGGGCTGCGGCCACTGTTCGACGGTCTCAACCCCGAGCGGGTGCTCAGTGCCGTGATCTGCACCGGGGTGGGTCGCTACGCACTCGAAAAGGCCGTCGACTACGCCGAGTCCCGTGCCGTGTGGGGCGTGCCGATCGGCGTCCACCAGGGCGTTCAGCATCCGCTGGCCGAGGCGGCGATCGAACTCGAGGCCGCCCGCGGCATGTTGTGGCGCGCCGCGGCGCTCTTCGACGCGGGGTGCCCGGCCGGCGAGGAGTCGAACATGGCCAAGTTCCTGGCCTCCCGCGCGGGGATGAAGGCGTTGGACACCGCCATCCAGACCCACGGCGGGAACGGTCTGGCCGAGGAGTACGGCCTCGCCGACCTGTGGTCGATCCTGCGGCTGCAGCAGATCGCACCGGTCTCCACGCAGATGGTGCTCAACCACATCGCCCAGCACACGCTCGGTCTGCCGAGGTCCTACTGATGATCGACCTCACCGGACGCACGGTCGTCGTCACCGGCGGCAACAGCGGACTCGGCCTCGGCATGGCGCACGGCCTCGGCCGTGCCGGCGCGTCGGTGGCCGTCTGGTCGCGGACCGCCTCGCGCAACGACGCCGCGGTCGCCGACCTTCGTGCAGCGGGAATCGACGCCTCGTCGGTCGCCTGCGACACCGCCGACGAAGCGGGTGTCGAGGAGGCGATGGCGCGGACGCTCGAGCGGCACGGCAAGATCGACTCGCTGTTCGCCAACGCCGGGATCTCGGACGACGCACCCTTCCTCGACACGTCCCTCGAACAGTGGCACCACGTCATGCGGACCAACCTGGACGGCACCTTCCTGTGCACCAGGGCCGTTGCCCGCCACCTGGTGGAGCGCGGCGAAGGCGGCTCGATGGTGGTCGTGTCCTCGACGATCTCCCGCTACGGCGGCGTCGGAATGGCGGCGTACGGGACAAGCAAGAGCGGCTTGGTCGGCCTGGGCCGCACCCTGGCGGTCGAGCTCGCACGGCACAAGGTCCGCGTCAACATCCTCATCCCGGGCTGGACGGCCACCGCGATGAACGACTACCTGCGCGAGAACGAGGCCTTCGTCCGGGCGACCACCGCGCGTACGCCCGCGAGGCGCTGGGCCACGCCTGAGGAGTTCCACGAGGTCGCGACCTTCCTCGCCGAGCCGTCCCTCACCTTCCACACCGGCAACGAAGTCATCGTTGACGGTGGCTACACCGTCTACTGACGAAGGAGTCAACCGCATGAGTGTTCCCGTCGAGACCCTGCAGAGAGAACTGCGGGGCCGCCGGCTGCCGGGCGGTGAGATCACCCTCGAGCGGCATGAGACCGCGATCGCCGAGGATGCGCTGCGCGCGGAACCGGACGGCACCGACGCCGCGCATCCGGCCTGGTTCATCATCGCCTCGCTGCGCTGCATGGGAGTCAGCGTCGAGGAGCTGTGCGCGCTGGCCCACCAGGACAGCGGCGACACGCTGCTGTTCGGCAGCTGCCGGATCGATCAGACGAACACGCTGCGGGCCGGCGCGACCTACGCGGCGCAGGCCCACATCGGCGAGGTCGGCTCCCGCCACGCCCGCGATGGCTCCCGGCTGGATTCGGTCGAGGTCGTCGTGGAGCTTTCCGAGGCGGGCACCCCGGCCGGAACTATCACCAGCACATATCTTTTCAAGAGGGGACTGGCCTGATGACAGCGTCACCCACGGTCGGCGACGAACTCCCCGAGCGGCTGGTCACGGCCGTCCGCGCAGAGGACATCCGCATGGTGGCCCTCATCCTGCGCGACCCGAACCCGATCCACTTCGACCTCGCCGCCGTCCAGGCGGCCGGGCTCGGCGACCGCGCGATCAACCAGGGCGGCGCCACGATGGCCTACGTGATGAACCTGCTCACCGAGTGGGCGGGCTCGCGCAAGGCACTGCGCAGCATCGAGTGCTCCTTCCGCGGCAATGTCGCGGCCGGTGACGACGTCTCGGTCGGCGGTCGGGTGACGGCGGTCGAGCCGACCACCGACGGAGCGCTGGTCGATGTCGAGGTCTGGGCCGACGTCGTCGGCGGTCGGCGGGCGATCGCCGGCTCGGCCACCGTGTTCCTGGCGGTCGGCGCATGATCATCACCGGTGACCGGGCGGCCGATACCGCTGCCCTGATCAACAGTGGTCGCGGCCCCGCCGAGAATGCGTTCGGCGTGGCAGTGAACCTGCGCACCAACTCCCATTCGGTGACCGGCACGCAGCCGGTCGATATTCTGCCGAGCGGTGCCGACGGCCGTCCGGCCGTGGGCCCGCTCGGTGTCCTGGTCGACGACGTGAATGGCCTGTGCCTGCTCGGGGCTTCCGCCGAGCACCGGGGTTCTGTCTCGGTCGAGATCTCGATGGACTTCGTGGCACCGCTGCCCACCGAGGGCGTGCTGCTCGCACTGGCGACGGGCACCGATGTCGACGGCATCGTCGGGCACGCCACGGGAACGGTCCGTGACGGCGCTGGGCGTCTGCTGGTCACCGCCAGCGTGCACGGCCGGTTCGTCGAGGGGCCCACGCTCGACTCGGAGGGGCCGCAGCACCCGGCACCGCTGCGCGGCGGCGACGTGCTCACGCTGCTCGGCGCGACCTTCACCGAAACCGACGGCGTCGGCAGCCTGGGACTTGCCGACGGCACCCGCTGGGCCAACCGGCTGGGCGCTCTGCACGGCGGGATCGCGATCTGCGCCGCCGAAGCCGCGGCGACGTGCATGAGCGCCGAATCGTCGTTGCGCACCACGTCGCTGACGGTCGCGTACGCCCGTGCCATGACGGCGGACCGCACCCTGCGGTTCGACGCGCGGTTGCTGCACGCCGGCCGGACGATGCGCGTCATCGAGGTCGTCGGCCACGCCGACGGCCGGCCCTGCACCTACGCCCGGGTGATCCGGCAGTCATCGCCGGGAGAATGAGGATGGTTATGCACGAATTCCCCGACGTACCGTCCTTCCTGGCCCAGGTCGGCACCGAGCTCGGCGTCAGTGATTGGGTCGACGTCGTCCAGGAACGCATTGATCTCTTCGCGGAGGCGACAGGCGATCACCAGTGGATCCATGTCGACATCGCGCGCGCGGCCGAGGGGCCGTTCGGTGGCACCATTGCCCACGGCTACCTCACGGTGTCGATGGTCCCGGTCTTCCTCCAGCAGGTGTACACCATCGGCCAGGTCGCCTCGATCCTCAACTACGGACTCGACAAGGTGCGCTTCCCACACCCGGTGATCAGCGGCGCGCGTGTACGCGGCCGGATCGTGCTCGCCGCTGTCGAGCCGGCCAGCGCCGGACACAAGGTCACCCTGTCGGTGACAGTCGAGATCGAAGGCGTCGCCAAACCCGCCTGCGTCGCGCAGGTGATCCACATCGTTATCGCGCAGGAGGAGCACATCAATGTCGACTGAGGACGTGGTCGCCGCCACCTGATCGTTCATTCTCCGGTGGCCCGCCGTGCCCACGAGGCCGCGGTCACCTACGCCGCCGAGCGGCAGATGTTCAGTTCCCGGCTCGCCGATGTGCGCATGGCCCAGCGGATGATCGCCGACAACGAGATCGACCTGGCCGCCACACATTCGCTGCTGAACGTGGCCTGCGCCGAACTCGACGCGGGCAGGCACGCTTCTGCGGCCACCTCGATCGCCAAGACCTTCGCCGCCGAAACGCTCGGCTGGGTGGTCGACCGCGTCGGTCGCTGCTGGAGCGGGCAGTGGGAGATGTTCGGCACCCCGACATTGCAGGCCGACGGTGTCGCCGTGGCCGCCGAGCTGGCGGCCCGTGTGCCGGAACAGCTTTCGACCGGCTGGCGGTCGTGGCGATGATGTGCGCCTACCGGCACCCGGCGCTGGATCTGATCCTGGGTCAGCCCAGCGCGTGGACCAGCGAGCGGCTGCCCAAGCCGATCGCACTGGCCGAGGCCTACGAGCGCGCGGGCGGAGTTCCGTTGGCGCACTGGTCGTTCCACATGGCGCTGGCGTATTTCAAGATCGGCGTGATCGCCGCCGGCATCGAGCACCGTCGCCAGGCTGGAGCCGGTGGTTCCGGGCACGACACTGCGGGCGATTCGGTCGCGACCTACCTGGAGCCGGCTCGCACAACGCTTCGCGACTGAGCGAGCCAACCCCCGGCTCACCCCAGGCCGAGAAGTTCGGCCAACCGCTGCCGCTGCACAACCAGTCGCCCACGGGCCGACTGGTTGTGCCGTGCGCGGCGGAACCACAGATGCGCGTCGTGTTCCCACGTGTAGCCGATACCGCCGTGCAGGCGCAGGCATTCCGACACCACGTGGGTGCCCGCCGCCGCGATCCGGCACCACGCCGCCACCGCGGCCAGTTCCGCATCGGCATCCCGATTCGTCGCTGCCGCAACGGCGTCGGCCAGCAGCGCGTCGGCCTGGGCAACCTCGCAGGCCAGCTCGGCCAGCTGGTGCTTGAGACCCTGGAACGAGCCGACGACCCGCCCGAAGGCGGTGCGGGCGTTGAGGTATTCCACCGATTCGGCCAGTGCGTGGCGCATCAGCCCGAACTGTTCGGCAGCAGCCAGCACCGTCGCCGCGACGACCAGTTCGGTGGCGAGCTCGGCGGTGATGTCGAAGAATTTCGCATCGGCCCCGGCAAAGGTCATCCGGCCCGCACGACGGGTCTCGTCCAGCGGATGTTCAACCGGGGTCACCGTCGCCGTACTGGTCTCGAGCACCGCCAGCCGGTTGCCGAGCACCGCGACCACCACGGCGAGATCCGCGGCGTGATCCAGTGTCGGAATCGTGCCGCTGACCTGCTCGCCAGCCGTGAGATCGTGGGCATCGGCGAGTACCAGCGCAGCCGGTGCCGTCCCCGCCGCGATCCGCCCGGCCGCCTTGCTCGCACCGGCCCGCGACAACGCCAGCCCGGCCAGCATCGTCGAGGTGAGCGGGCCGGGAACCAGTCCCGCGCCCAGTTCCGTCGCGGCGATGGCGGCCGCGTCCAGCTCGGCCCCGGCGCCGCCGTCGGCCTCGCCGACCAGCAGGCCGGGCAGATCCATCTCCGCCGCCCAGGTCTGCCACCAGGCCGGATCCATCGGCGCACCGGCACCGGCCCGCGTCGCGTCGACGGGGGAGTGCGCCGCGATCATCGCGCGCACGGAGCCGGCGAATTGGCTCAGTTCGGGTTCAGTTGTCAGCACGCGAGTCATCGGCGCTTCCTCAATTCGCAGGTAGGTCCCGGAACGGCACAGCCAGGTCGGCTTGCGGTTCACGGGGCAGGCCGAGTACTCGTTCACCGATGATCGTGAGCTGGATTTCGTCGGTGCCGCCACCGATCGCGAGCTTGCGCGACTGCAGGATGTCGTGGCGCAAGTCTTCGTCCAGGTCGGCGTCGCCGAGCAGATCGACGGCGAGATCGGCGGCAACGCAGTTCAGCCGCGCCTTCAGCAGTTTGCCGATCGAGCCACGGGAACCGGGGTCGATTCCGGCGTCGATCTCCTGGGCGAGCTTCTCGTCGGTGAGATCGGCCGCGCGAGCGGCCAGGTACAGGTCGACCAGCTGATCGGCCACGAGCGGACTGTCGAGCAGCCCCCGCGCGCGTACCCGACCGGCCAGGCCGCCGAACGACAGCGGACCCTCGGCCGCATTGTCGACACCGAGACCCGCCGAGACGGCCAGCCGCTCGAGCACCAGCAGCGTGCGCGCGGCCTTCCAGCCGCCGCCCACCCCGCCGACCACGGCGCTCGCCGGCACACGCAGCCCGTCGAAGAACACTTCGTTGAAGTCCGATGCCCCGGTCATGTCGCGCAGCGGACGCACAGTCACGCCCTGCTCGCGCATCGGGACGATGAACATCGTCAGCCCGCGGTGCTTGGGCACGTCGGGATCGGTGCGCGCCAACAGGATTCCGAAATCGCAGTAGTGCGCGCCGGTCGTCCAGACCTTCTGCCCGGTGATCACGAAGTCGTCGCCATCGGACACCGCGCGGGTGCGCAGCGCCGCCAGGTCCGACCCGGCCGCGGGTTCGGAGAACAGCTGACACCACACCTCGCGCCCCTGCAGCAGTGGCCGCAGATAACGCTGCCTCTGCTCCTCGGTCCCGAGTTCGCGCACGATCGGCCCGCACATGCCCAGACCGATCCCGAAGACCGCGCCCAGCGGCAGATCGTAGGCGGCGGCCTCCGACCAGAACGCCTTCTCCTCCGGCTGACCCAGACCACGGCCGCCGTATTCGACCGGCCAGGAGATGCCCGAGAAGCCCGCGTCGTACACCCGTCCGAGGAACGCCTGCGCGAAGGCCACGAACTCCGGCGTGCCGGGCGCGGGGACTTCGTCGCGACCCGGGGCGTTGGCCGCCAGCCAGGCCCGGATCTCCTCCGACAATGCCGTGGTCACGACAGTTCGAAGCGGTCGGAGGTCTCGCTGAGCGCGACGATGGCCGCCGGAACCTGGAACCGGTCGCCGTAGCGCTCGGCGAGTTCCGTCGCACGCGCGACGAAGCCCTCGAGCCCGCCGGCGTAGCCGTTCACGTAGTTGATGACACCGCCGGTCCAGCCCGGGAATCCGATGCCGAGCAGCGAGCCCACGTTCGCGTCCGGGATCGAGGTCATCACGCCTTCGTCGAAGGTGCGCAGGGCCTCGATGGTCTCGGCGAACAGCATCCGCTCGACGATGTCGGTGAACGGGATCTCGTAGCCGGGCTTGCGGAAGTGCTCTTCGAGCCCGGGCCACAGCCGGGTCCGCTTGCCGTTCTCGAACTCGTAGAACGCGCCGCCGCTGGTCCGGCCGAAGCGGCCGAACTCCTCGATCATCCTGGCCATCACCGGCTCGCCCGGGTGCACGACCCATTCCTCACCGGCGGCCAGCGCCGCGGCCTTGGTCTCCATGCGCACCTTGTGCGGCAGCGTGATGGTGAGTTCGTCGGAGAGCTGCAGTGGCGGCGCGGGATAGCCCGCCTGCAGCCCGGCCTGCTCGATGGACGCGGCGCTGATGCCCTCGCCCAGCATCGCCAGCGCCTCGTCGGTGAACTTGGTGATCACCCGGCTGGTGAAGAAGCCGCGCTTGTCGTTGACGACGATATTCGTCTTGCCGAGCGCCACACCGAGATCGAACGCCCGCGCGACTGCTTCCGGGCTGCTCTCGGCGCCGACGACGATCTCGAGCAGCGGCATCCGGTCGACAGGGGAGAAGAAGTGCATCCCGACGAAATCCTCGCGTCGCTGCACGGCGGCGGCGAGCTCGCTGATCGGCAGCGTGGAGGTGTTGGTCGCCAGCAGGGCGCCCGGCAGGTGCGGCTCGGCGTCGCGGAAGGTCTGGCTCTTGAGCGCCGGGTCCTCGAACACCGCCTCGATCACGGCGTCGGCACCCTCGAACGCGGCGTAGTCGGTGACGACCGTGATCCGGTCGAGCAGCGCCTGCCCCTTCTCCGCGCTGAGCTGTCCGCGGTCGATGCCCTTGGCGACGAGCTTGCGGCTGTAGTCCTTGCCGCGTTCGGCGGCGGCTTCGTCAACGTCCTTGAGCCGCACCGAGATCCCGTTCTTGGCGGCCTGGTACGCGATGCCCGCGCCCATCATGCCCGCACCGATCACGGCGAGGGTGGCGACCGGAGCGGTCTCGCCGACCTTCGGCCGGCCCGCACCGGCGGCGACCGCGCGCAGGTCCAGGAACTTGCCCTGGATCATGTTCTTGGCGACCTGACCGGCGGCCAGCGACAGGAAGTAGCGGGTCTCGATCAGCTGGGCGGCATCGAAGCCCACCCGGCTGCCCTCCACCGCGGCGGAGACAACAGCCTGCGGCGCCGGGTAGGGCGCGCCCTTGGTACGCAGGTGCACGGCGCCCGAGAGCGCGTTGCCCAGCGTCTCGGCGTCGGGCCCAGGGATCTTGTGGCCCTTGACATCCCACGGCTGCGCGGCGGCCGGGTTGGCCTCGATCCACGCGACAGCGGCCGCGCCCAGTTCCTCGGGGGAGTCGGCCAGTTCGTCGATCAGACCGAGCTTCTGGGCGGCGTCCGCGGCGAGCGTTCGCCCGTCCAGAATCAGCTCGATCGCCTTCTGCAGGCCCAGTATCCGCACCGAGCGCACGATCCCTCCACCACCGGGCAGCAGACCCAGGCTCACCTCGGGGAACGCGACCTTGACCCCGCGCAGCGCGACACGGTGGTGGGTGGCCAGCGCGATCTCGAGGCCACCGCCCATCGCGGCACCGTTGAGCGCGGTGACGACCGGCTTGCCGAGGCGCTCCAGGCGGCGCAGGTAACCGAGCATCTCGGTCACCTCGGCGTGGAATTCGGTCACGTCGTCCGGGGTGACCTTGATGAGTGAGATGAGGTCGCCGCCGGCGAAGAACGACTTCTTGGCCGAGGTCACAATGACGCCGCGCAGGTCGGCGTCGGCCTCGAGGTCGGCGACGGCCTGCCCGAAGGCGGCCCGGAACGCCGGGGTCATCGTGTTCGCGGCGGAAGCCGGGTCGTCGAAGGTGAGGGTGACGATGCCGTCTTGCGCGGTACGGGTGATCACGTCGGTGGTGGTCAAGGCAGTGTGCTCCATCTCGGTCGTCAGACGCGTTCGATCAGGGTGGCGACGCCCATGCCGCCGCCGACGCAGAGGGTGATCAGGGCCCGCCTGCCACCGGTGCGCTCCAGCTCGTCGAGCGCGGTGCCGGCGATCATGGCACCGGTCGCGCCGAGCGGGTGGCCCATGGCGATCGCGCCACCGTTGACGTTGAGCTTCTCGTCCGGGATGTCGAAGTCCTTCTGGTACTTCAGCACCACGGCCGCGAATGCCTCGTTGAGCTCGAACAGGTCGATGTCGTCGACCGTGAGCCCTGTTCGCTCGAACAGCTTGCGGGTGGCCGCGGTCGGCCCGGTGAGCATGAGCGTGCCGTCGACACCGGAGAGCGCGGCCGAGGTGATCCAGGCACGCGGGGTGAGGCCGAACCGTCGGCCCGCCTCCTCGGTCCCGACCAGGACCGCCGCGGCGCCGTCGACGATGCCGGAGGAAGAACCGGCCGAATGCACGTGCTCGACCTTCTCGACCCAGTGGTAGCGCGCGAGCGCCATCGCATCGAAGCCGTAGGAGCCGTAGGTCGCGAACGACGGTGCCAGCGAGCCGATCGCCTCCTGGGTCACCTCCGCCCGGATCGCCTCGTCGCGCTCGAGCAGCACGATCCCGTTCTGGTCGACCACGGGCACCACGGATCGGTCGAACCGACCGGCATCCCACGCGGCGGCGGCACGCTGGTGCGAGCGCACCGAGTACGCGTCCACGTCGTCGCGGGTGAACCCCTCCAGGCTCGCGAGCAGGTCGGCCGCGATGCCCTGCGGCTCGAGCCGGTTGTCCAGCACGGTCGCCGGGTCCGACATCATCGGCCCGCCGTCAGAGCCCATCCGCACCCGCGACATCGATTCGACGCCGCCGGCGATCACGAAGTCCTCCCACCCGGACCGCACCTTCTGCGCCGCGAGATTCACCGCTTCGAGCCCCGAGGCGCAGAAACGATTGATCTGCATGCCGGTCACGTGGTCGGGCAGGCCCGCGCTCATGGCCGCGGCCTTGGGCAGGTCAGCGCCGTGCTCGCCGACCGGGGTCGCGTTGCCGAACACGACGTCGACGATCTCGCCGGGGTCGAGGGTGGGGTTGCGGTCGACGATTGCGCGGATGACATCGGCGGCCAGCGTGATCGGCTTGACCGAATGGAGTGCGCCGGTGGAGCGTCCCCTGCCTCGCGGGGTTCTGATGGCGTCGTAGATGAACGCTTCTGTCACGGCCAGATCGCTCCTCATAGATCAACTGTTTGCACTGCTCGACGTTAGGAGGGTGGCGTCAGGCGGGCCGCGGTCTGTGTCGTATTGGGACATGTCCTGGGTCACATCGCGTCGATACGATCGGGGCGTCAGCTCATCTGCGCCTCAGCGGGTTTCTCCTGAACGGCGCGACCAGACATTCATCAGGAGCACCAATGACCGCGACACAGACCCCTGGGTCCCTGCGTTCTTTTGATCAACTGTTCGTAGGCGGTCGCTGGGTCGCCCCTGCCGGTGACGCCCGCATCGATATCGTCTCGCCCACCACCGAGGAGCTGCTCGGCTCCGTTCCGGACGCGACCGATGCCGATGTCGATGCGGCGGTCGCCGCGGCCCGCGCCGCGTTCGACAAGGGCGAGTGGTCCTCCACCACGCCGGCCGAGCGCGCTGTATTCCTGAACCGGATCGCCGACGAGATGGAAAAGCGGCTGCCCGAGATGGCCGGCGCCTTCGCCCTCGAGCTCGGTGCCCCCGACGCGGTCGCCACCCGTTTCCACCAGATCGCCATCGAAGTGTGGCGTCGCAACGCCGCGCTGCTGAGCACCTTCGAGTTCTCCGAGGCCACCGAGTGGGGCGAGGGGTCGGGCACGCTCTTCCGCGAGCCGGTCGGTGTGGTGGCCGCGGTCAGCCCGTGGAACGGGCCGGTGGTCCTCAACAGCCTCAAGATCTCGGCTGCCCTCGCGGCCGGCTGCACCGTCGTCGCCAAGCCCGCGCCCGAGGCGCCCGTGTCGGTGATGATCATGGCCGAGGCCATCGAGGCCGTCGGTCTGCCCGAAGGCGTCGTGTCGATCCTGCCCGGCGGCCGTGAGGTCGGCGAGTACCTCGTCACGCGCCCCGATATCGACAAGGTCTCCTTCACCGGCAGCACCGGTGCCGGTAAAGCGGTGATGGCGGCGGCCGCCGACCGCATCGCCCGGGTCACCCTCGAGCTCGGCGGCAAGTCCGCCGGCATCATCCTCGAAGACGCCGACCTGTCGGAGGTACTGCCCACCCTGCTCGCCGCCGGCGTCGGCCACAGCGGCCAGGTGTGCGCGGCGATCACCCGCGTGCTCGCCCCCCGTTCGCGCTACGACGAGATCTGCGGCGCGCTGGCGGCGGCCATCGGCACCCTGAAGGTGGGCGACCCGCGGGTCGATCCCGAGGTCGCCATCGGCCCGCTGGTCGCGCAGCGTCAGCAGAAGCGCGTGCTCGACTACATCGAGCTCGGTGTGCAGGAAGGCGCCCGGGTCGCCGTCGGCGGCGGTGTGCCGAAGGATCAGGATCGTGGCTGGTTCGTCGAGCCGACCCTGCTCGTCGATGTCGACAACTCCATGCGGGTCGCCCGCGAGGAGATCTTCGGCCCGGTCATCGTCGTGATCCCCTACACCGACGTCGACGACGCGGTGGCCATCGCCAACGACTCCGAGTACGGACTGTCCGGCGCGGTGTACTCGGCCGATCACGCCGCGGCCTCCGCTGTCGCGCGACGGATCCGCACGGGTCAGATCAACGTCAACACCGCCGGTGTCTGCCTGTACGCCCCGTTCGGTGGGTTCCGCCAGTCCGGTATGGGTCGCGAAGGCGGCAACGATGGTCTGCTGCCCTACCTGGAGACAAAACTCATCATCGGCTGATACCAGCGATCGAACGAAAGGTATTTCATGGTCTACAAGACCCGTGCCGCGCTGGTGATGCCGACGCCGGGCAAGCTCGAGATTCATGAGGTCGATCTCGACGCGCCTCGCCAGGGCGAGCTGACGGTGCGGATGCTCGCCAGCGGGCTCTGCCACTCCGATGATCACATCATCAACGGTTCCGTCGTCCCCGGCACCGTGCCGATGTGCGTCGGTCACGAGGGTGCCGGCGAGGTCGTCGAGGTCGGTCCCGGTACGCCGGGCTGGGAAGTCGGCGACCGCGTGGTGTTCGGCTTCGTCCCCGCGTGCGGCCGGTGTCGCTGGTGCGCACTGGGCATGCAGAACCTCTGCGACCTCGGGGCCTTCGTGGTCGTCGGCTCCCGGTTCGACGACGAGACCTCGTTCCGCATGTCGCTCGATGGCACACCGGTCAGCCAGTTCTGTGGGATTTCCACGCTCAGTGAGTACACGACCGTGAGCACCGCGAGCGCGGTGAAGGTCCCCAAGGACCTCCCGCCCACCAGCGTCTGCCTGCTCAGCTGCGGCGTGCAGACAGGGTGGGGCTCGTCGGTCAACTCGGCCGAGGTCCGGCCGGGCGACACCGTGATCATCGTCGGTCTCGGCGGTGTCGGCATGAGCGCCGTCCAGGGTGCGAGCTTCGCCGGTGCCAGCCACGTGCTGGCCGTGGACACAGTGGAGTTCAAGCGCGAGCAAGCGCTGAATTTCGGTGCGACGCACACCTTCTGCTCGCTCGATGAGGCCGCCGATTTCGCGCGGTCGCTGACCAACGGGCAGGGCGCGGACTCGGTCGTGGTGACGGTCGGCGTGCTCACTGCTGCCGAGATCTCGGGCGGTATCGCGGCGATCCGTAAGGCGGGCACTCTGGTGCTCACCGCCGCCGGCGCGGGGAACCTACAGGTCGAGCTCCCCACCAGCGATATCACCATGTCCCAGAAGCGGATCACGGGCACGCTGGCCGGGGCGTGGAGCCCGCACACCAGCATCCCGACGCTGCTGCGGCTCTACACAGAAGGTCACCTGAAGCTGGACGAAATGGTGACCACCAGCTACAAGCTCGACGATGTCAACGATGGTTTCCGCGACATGCTCGCCGGGAAGAACATCCGTGGAGTTGTCGATTTCACGTAGGACGGACGTCGCCGGGCCCGGTCTCGGCGATCTCTGAGAAGGTGCCTCCCGGCCGCACGATATAGGCCGAAACGGGCGGAGCCGGCGGATCGCTCGATCCGGCCGACTCCGCCCGAATCTGTAGATCGGCGCCCGCACGACCACCGCCGCCGCCGCGCCCGATCAGTGCGACTAGTGAATCATGGGTGCCAGATACCGCGCGGCGTACTCCCTCATCTGAGCGTCGTCAGTGAGATCGAGGGTGATCGACGGGAGATTTACGAACGACGCGATGATCCGGATGTAGGTTTCGACAACGATGCGCAGCTGGTCACGGGGCATCGTCGTTCCCGCGTACTGCAAAGTATCGGAGATCGCGTCGATCAACTGATTCATCAGTATCCCGGAGTCGTCGGAGCGCACACCGAGCAGCCGCTCCACGACGTCCGGTTCGATGTCCAGCATCCGCCGCAGGAGCGGAACCTCCTGCAACTGCTTGAACGCCTCGCAGAACGCCTCGACGAACGCGTCTCGTGCGTTCAAGCCTTTCGCGCTCGTGATCAGGCGAGCCATCCACACTTCTCGCTCCCGAGCACCGACCGCGGACAGCAGCTCGTCCCTGTTGGGGAACCGCCGATAGAGCGTGCTCCGACTCACGCCGGAGAGTCGCGCGATCCGGTCCATGCTGGCACGCCGGAAGCCGACCTCGGCGAACTCACGGGCCGCAGCGTCAACGATGGCCGCTTCCTGCTGCTCCGGCGTCGCGTCCTTGCGCAGCGGCGGTCGGCGCGTGGTCATCAGTCACCTCGGTTCGTCACTTACGGGGCCACGGTCGCCCCGCGCGCGTCCAACCCTACTCACGGCGCGCCGCCGGACTCGCGGCGGCGCGCCTGATCACGGCAGGGTCTGCTTGCTCGCGGGGCGAATCAAGCGGCAGGCGAAGCGAACCCGCTGCCTGGTGATGAGCGCCCGATCGAACCGTATTCATTCTCCTGGCCTGGGAGAGCGCGGGGCCGAATCGCTGATATCGGCGACGGGTACGATTCGTCCGGCTTCGACGAGTATGTGGAACGCCATGGCCTTGCGCTCGCAGGATTCACGTCGGCATCGCACGTGTTCGCGCATTTGCCAGTGTGCCTGGGCGACGGTGAATCCGACGAGCGGCGCGTGATGGCTGTCGTCGGTCGTATCCTGGGCGGCTTTTCGTCCGGCAGCTTCCTTGGCCACGCGGTAGTGCACGATGGTCGATGTCGCGAACGAGAGTGTCACCACCACGGCGATGGCTCCGAGAATCATTGCAGCGTACTGCAATACGCTGTTCAATGATGTGATCCCTCTCAATCCGTACTGCTCCAGCGCAGCGCGCTGTACCCCGAGCGGAGCCGAGCCTTGGTGAGGGGCACGGCTCCGCTCCGGACGTCACTCGCGAAGCGACGCGGGTACGTGGAATCGCTCGCCGTACTGTGCCGCGAGCTCATCGGCACGCCGCACGAACGCGGCCTTGCCCTCGCCTTCGTAGCCGGCGATGAACTGGTGCACGCCACCGGTCCAACCCGGGTAACCGATGCCGAAGATCGAGCCGATGTTGGCGTCGGCCGAGGTGGTGAGCACACCCTCGTCGAAGCACTTCTGGGTCTCGATCGCCTCGATGAACAGCATCCGGTCGATCAGATCGCGGATCGGCACGGTCTCACCCGCCACCGAGTCGTACTCGGTGCGCAGGCCCGGCCACAGCTTCAGCCGCTTGCCGCTCTCGTCGTATTCGTAGAAGCCCGCCTTCTCCAGGCGACCCGGACGACCCTGCGCCAGCATGAATTCCATGACGCGGTAGGCGGGATGGTCCACCGGCATGGTGACCTCGCCACGCTCGGCGGCCTCGCGGGTCTCGTTGGCGACCTTCTCCATGAGCTTGAGGTTGAGCTCGTCGGCCAGCTGCAGCGGAGGCGCCGGGTAGCCGGCCTGCGCGCCCGCCTGCTCGATGGTCGCCGGCTCGATGCCCTCGGTGAGCATCCCGATCGCCTCGTGGATGAAGGTGGTGATCACCCGCGAGGTGAAGAAGCCACGGCTGTCGTTGACAACGATCGGCGTCTTGCGGATCGACAGGGTGTAGTCGAAGACGCGGGCCAGCGCTTCGTCAGAAGTCTTCTCGCCCTTGATGATCTCGACCAGCGGCATCTTGTCGACGGGGGAGAAGAAGTGGATGCCGATGAAGTCCTGCTCGCGCTCGACCCCCGTCGCCAGACCACTGATCGGCAGGGTGGAGGTGTTGGAACCCAGCAGCGCGTCGGGTTCGACGATGTCCTCGATCTCCTGGAACACCTTGTGCTTGAGCTCGGTGTTCTCGAAGACGGCCTCGATCACGAAGTCGACGCCGGCGAAGTCGTCCGCCGAGGCCGTCGGGGTGATCCGGTCCAGCAGCGCCTTGGACTTCTCCTCGGTGGTCTTGCCACGTGAGAGCGCCTTGGCTTCGAGCTTCTCGCTGTAGTTCTTGCCGCGTTCGGCAGCCTCGATGGTGACGTCCTTGAGGACGACCTCGTAGCCGGCCTGCGCGGAGACGTAGGCGATGCCCGCGCCCATCATGCCTGCCCCGAGCACACCGATCTTGCGGATCTCGCGCTTGGGGATGTCCTTCGGACGGGAGCCGCCGTTGTTGATCGACTGCAGATCGAGGAAGAACGCCTGCATCATGTTCTTCGCGACCGGACCGGTCACCAGGGAGATGAAGTAGCGCGACTCGATCAGCGACGCGTCGTCGAAACCGACCTGCGCACCCTCGACCGCCGCCGCCATGATGGCGCGCGGCGCGGGCATGTTGGTGCCCTTGAGCTGTTTGCGCAGGTTGGCCGGGAACGCGGGCAGGCTCGACGCCAGCGCGGGCGAGGACGGGCTGCCGCCGGGGATCTTGAAACCCTGGACATCCCATGGCTGCACGCACGCCTGCGGGTTCGCGGCGATCCACACCTTCGCGGCGGGCACGAGCTCGGCGATCGAGCCGACCAGCTCGTCGACCAGGCCGATTTCCTTGGCCTTGGCCGGGCTGTTGCGCTGGCCCTGCAGCAGCACGCCCATCAGCGCGTTCTGGATACCGAGCATGCGCACGGTGCGGGTGATGCCGCCGCCCGCGGGCAGCAGTCCCAGGCTCACCTCGGGCAGACCGATCTGGCTGCCCTTCACCTCGGCCGCGATGCGGTGGTGACAGGCGAGCGCGATCTCGAGGCCGCCGCCGAGGGCAGCACCGTTGATGGCCGCGACGACCGGCTTGCCGAGCAGCTCGAGCCGGCGCAGCGCGCCCTTGATCTGGTCGAGCTCGGCCATGAACGACTCCGCCTGATCCGGCGCGGTCAAGATCATGTCCTTGATGTCGCCGCCGGCGAAGAAGGTCTTCTTCGCCGAGGTGAGCACGACACCGGTGATGTCGTCCTTCTCGGCCTCGAGGCGCTCGACGGTCGTGGTCATCGACGCCTTGTACAGGGCGTTCATGGTGTTGGCGCCCTGGTTGGGGTCGTCCATGGTGAGCACGACGATGCCGTCGGCATCGCGCTCCCAACCGATCATGTTCTCGGTCATGGGAAGAATCACACCCTCTCGATGATCGTCGCGACGCCCATGCCGCCGGCCACACACAGCGTGAGCAGCGCGTACCGGCCGTTGCGGCGCTCGAGCTCGTCGATCATGGTGCCGGTGATCATCGCGCCGGTGGCGCCGAGCGGGTGGCCCATCGCGATCGCACCGCCGTTGACGTTGAGCTTCTCGTCCGGGATGTTCAGATCCTTCTGGAACTTCAGGACGACGGCGGCGAACGCCTCGTTGATCTCGAACAGGTCGATGTCGTCGACCGTCAGCCCCGCCAGCGCGAGGGCCTTCTCGGAGGCCGGCGTCGGGCCGGTCAGCATGATGGTGGCGTCGGCGCCGCTGGTCGCGGTCGCGACGACGCGGGCGCGCGGGGTCATGCCGGAGGCCCGACCCGCTTCCTCGGAACCGACCAGCAGCAGCGCCGCACCGTCGACGATGCCCGAGCTGTTGCCGCCGTGGTGCACGTGGGTGATGTCCTCGACCCAGTGGTACTTCTGTAGCGCCACCGCGTCGAAGCCACCTGCCTCGCCGAGCGCGGCGAACGACGGCTCGAGCCGGCCCAGATCCGCGACGGTGGTGCCGGGGCGCATGTGCTCGTCGTGATCGAGCACGACCAGGCCGTTGACGTCCTTGACCGGGACCACGCTCTTGGCGAAGTAGCCGCCGGTCCAGGCCGCGGCGGCGAGCTGCTGCGAGCGCACCGCGTAGGCGTCGACGTCTTCGCGGCTGAAGCCCTCCATCGTGGCGATCAGGTCGGCACCGATGCCCTGCGGGGCGTAACCGATGTCGTAGTTGGTCGCCGGATCGGCCACGATGGCACCGCCGTCGGAGCCCATCGGGACCCGCGACATGGATTCGACACCACCGGCGAGCACGAGCTCGTCGAAACCCGAACGGACCTTCTGCGCGGCCAGATTGACCGTCTCGAGGCCCGACCCGCAGAAGCGGTTGAGCTGCACGCCGCCCACAGTGTTGGGCATCTTCGCGGCGAGGACCGCGGTGCGCGCGATGTCGCCACCCTGGTCGCCGATCGGGGAGACGACGCCGAGCAGAACGTCGGAGATGCGATCCTCGTCCAGATCGGGGAACCGGCTACGGAGTTCGTCGATAAGTCCGACGACGAGATCGACGGGCTTCACCGAATGCAGCGAGCCCTTCTTGACTTTGCCGCGCGGCGTACGGAGCGCGTCGAATATGAATGCCTCAGTCGGCACGTCGTAGTTCCTTTCGTGATGCATCTCCCTGCCGCGCGCCCGGTGGCGATTCTGCGGGGAGCGCGGGCGACACCCTCGGCCGAAGAACGGCAGCAAGGTCCGGATCGCATGTCATGGTAGCAGGGTGACCGTACGGGCGGTCAATATACATGCGGGGAATCGATGCATCGCCTCAACACATTGCGGGTTGTCGGCATCGGCTCAGCACGTGGTTGGCGCGACCTTTCCGGCGAACCGGTCAGCGAGGTAGGGGATCGCGTACTCGATGCCGCGCGCTGCCTCGACGAGGTGCTCGCTGCCGGGAATCGCCAGGTGCTCGACGCGAACTCCGTTGGCGCACATGCGATCGACCATCGACATGCCCGACGAATACGGGACCAGCTCGTCACCGGTGGCGTGGTAGTAGAACACCGGCTGCGCGGGCAGGCCCGGTTGTGTCAGCGGGCTGTTCTGCCACATCAGGCTCTCGAGCTTGTCGGCGCCCTCGGTGCTGAGGTGTTTGCCGAAATCGAGTCCGGGATAGCGCGCGGTGCCATCGAAGATGCAGTCGGCCTGGCTTTCCGCGATGATGCGCCGACCGGTGTCATCGAGGTGAGACTCCAGCTGAGCCTGCGGATACGCCCGCGATTGCGCGACGAACAGGATTGGCACGCCGCCGCCGAACGGGCCGCCGTTGGCCGTGTCGTAGACCTCGCGCGAGTCGCTGCCCGTACCGCCGTAGGCCAACCCGGCGAAGTCGAGCTCCGGTGCGTAGGTGGGTTGGTACATGGCCGCGATCAAGCTGGCATAACCACCGCCGGAGTATCCCGTCAGTCCCATGGGGGCATTCGGGTCGATACCGGCCGGTGCGAAGGACCGCGCGGCGCGGATGCCGTCGAGGACGCCGTGTGCGGTCATCTTCGCGTTGGTGAACAGCGAATCCGGTCCCTGGTAGTCGGCAACAGCGACTGCCCAGCCGGTGTGCAGGAGCTTCGGCACTGAGGTGACGACATCGCTGACCGCGCCGCCGAGCAGCCCGCCACCGCGCAGTGCCAGCGATGGCGCGCACCGCAGACCGACACCGTCTTCGGCGGACTGGAACGACACCAGCGGGCGTGGACCGGGACCAGTCCACGGGGTGTTCGGTACGAGCACGGTCACCACGGTGGCGGTGGCCTGGCCGGTGTGGTCGGTGGTCTTGTATTTGACCTGCCAGGCCTTGGCGTCGAGCGGGACGGGGCCGACAGAGGCGGTGATCGGCCGCGAATCGAGTACTGTGCCGTTGGCCGACCCGGCGATATCGCCTGGTACCGCGTAGAACGGGTCAGCGTCAGGGGCGGTCACCGCTGGGTTGTCCAGCGGTGACGCCGCGATCGGACCGGCCAGCAATACCCCGAGACTCGCGCACACTGCCATACATGCGCCGGCGGACTTCTTGCGATACAACGTTCGCACTCCTGTTCAATGGGCGAACGCGCCGAACCAGAGCGCGCGTCCGAGGGTTCGGGTGAAGGCGTCGTCGTCGTCCGCACTGCCGTGCTGCAAGTGTTCGACCAACGCGTCGTAGGTGCCGCGAATCATGAATCGGGCCAGGTGGATCGGGTCCATATCGGTGCTGATCGAGCCGGCCTGCCGCAATGTGGCGACGCGCTGGCTGATCACCTCGACATGACCTTCCATGGCGCGATGCAGGGCGTCCTCGATGTCGGGGTGGGCGGCGGTCGCGTCGAAATACGCTTGCCACAGTTCCGCGTTCGCACGCCCGATGCGCAGCATGCGGCCGATCGTCTCGGCCAGTCCCTTCCATGATGTAGCCGGTTCCGTCAACCAGAAGTTCGCCGACTCCTGTGTCGACTCGGCGAGGCTGGGAACCGCGATGCGCTGGACCAGAACGCCTTTGCTGGTGAAGTACTTATAGAAACTCGCGCGCGATACATCGGCGAGTTCGATAATCGATTCCACCGTTAGATCCGAGAACCGTGTGCCGCCCCGGAGCAGGATGGCCGCGGCCTCGAACACGCGGCGTTCGGTGGTCGTTCGCCGTCGGCTCGATGGTGTCACGCGGTCGGTGTCAGTTCGGAGAATATGTTTTCCTGCACACCTTAAATATACATTGTGTTCAATTAGCGCAACGGCCTTCGGTCAATGCAGTAGCAGAAGAACCTGGAGTTCGCCGATCAGGAAGCCGAGGATGGCGCCCACGGTCACGATCTTCCACTCGTCCTGTTTGAAGGCCGGGCGCAGGAGGCCCTCGTACTCATCGGGGGTCATCAGCTTCATCTTCTCGACGATGAGGGTGTTCACGTCGAGGGCGTGCATCGTGTACTGCTCGATGCTCCGCGTCTCCTCGGGCAGGCGGGTGCGGATCGTGTCGACAATGTCCTTCTTGATGAAGTCCAGGTTGCCGACCGCCAGTTCGACCAGCGGCTTGGCTATGCCCATCTGCTGGTCGAGTACACGGTCGATCTCATGCTCGATGAGGGAGAAGAGGCGGTCGGACTGTGGCCCGGTCAGCATGGCGTCGATCATGTTGGCGGGGGAGAGGATTTCGGTCGCGATCAAGTTTCCGTAGTCGACGGCGACGGTGTCACGGCGCTTGTGGAACATCCCCTGCCAGCGGAAGATGCCGAGGTACCGGCGAGGTTCGATCGGGCGGAAGACCATCTGCAAGGCCAGCCAGTCGGTCGAGTACCCAACGAACGCGCCGAACAGCGGCATGATCAGGGCCGAGTGGGTGAGCGCCCAGACCGCGGCTTGGACGATGCCGAGTGTGAAACCGAGGTACAGACCCGACCTGACGATGAATCGCATCTCGGGCGCGGCGAGATCACGGATCATCCGCACCGACAACGCCTTGTCCTTCATCAGGGCGTCGATGGCCATCGTGCGCAGGTCGAAAACGACGTTCACGTTCGCTTTGAGGTCGTCCATCGTCTCGGCGATGATCGTGGGCGCGTCGGCCTGGATACGCTGCAGGAGCAGGCGCCGGGCCGCGGGCGGGACGAGCTCCCACAGGCCGGGCCGGTGCCGCATCATGATCTCGTCGACGAGTTCCTCGACGGTGGCCAGCAGCGGTCCCTGGACATGCTCGGCCAGCTCGGCTGGATCGATGCGGTCGATGATCTCCTGCGGGTCGACCAGTCGCGAGAGCATGAGATCGACTGCCACGGTGGCCATCCGGGCGGAATAGCGCGGAATCAGGCCCTGCCACCCGAGATAGGGCGGTATTCCGACGAATTCCAGCGGCCGGAACAGCATTTCGACCGCTACGAGTTTGGTCAGGTAACCGATCGCCGCGGCGATGAACGGCATCGCGGCGTACAGGTACCAATGTTGCTGAACGTCAGCGACGATGCCTGACCAGTCCAATTGCTCATCCTTGCTGTGAAGTTGTGACCTACTGCGCTACTTGGCTGGTAGTGCGTCGAGGCCGCCGCCGACTTCGGTGATCTTCCAACCGTCGTTCTTGTCGAGGGTGACGGTGTAAGTGACCGTCGTGCGCCCGCCCTGGGGCGACTGCGCACTGGTGGAATCGACATCGAGGAAGGCGTTGACCTTGTAGACGCCACCGGACTCCGACTTCACCGCGGCCTGGACCGGTGTCGCCTTCGACGTCCACTGCAACGGCAGGATGATCTGCTCCAGCTGCGTAGCAGTGGCATCGAACTTCGCCGAGAGCTGCGGGGTCGTGTTGGCCTTGAGCTTGGCCAGCCACGCTTTCGGGTCGCGATAGTCGATGGTGGACGCGCCGACCGCATAGTCCATCGCGGCCTGTTCGGCCTGTTTGTCCGCGGCGGCGCGCGCATCCCGATCGGATAGTTCGCCGCGCTCCGACAAGTAGAGCGCGCCGAAGGTCACGGTGGTCACCGCTAACCCTGCGACGCAGGCGACAGTAGCGACCGTGGACAGGCGCACACTGATCTGGCGCCCCTCCGCGGTACCCGTCGGCTTCTCGGTGGTCTCGCCGGCCTTCTTCTCGGTTCCGGCGGGCTTTTCGTCAGTGGTGTTCATAAGGACTCCGGTTCGACTGTGAAAAGGGGGATCTATTTGACGGTGACCTGCAGGCGGACGGTGCCGTCCGCGCCGACCGTGGCCAGCGCGGTGCTGATCAGGGCCGAGATGTCCAGCGGTGTCAGCGCTGCGGGAATCGGCGTGGTCATCGGCCGCAGGATCGGCGCCAGCTCGGCCATTCCCGGCCCGAGTTCGGCCAGCAACTTTTCGGTCCGGTGGAGGAAGGGAATCAGCCCGTCGCCGGTGAGGTAGTCGTTCGGTGCGTCGCCGACTTCGTACAGCTGCGAGGAGACCTCGATGACCTCGTCGAGGCTCGCGGCGAGGGTTTTCCAGGCCGGCCCCGACTCGGCGAGCGCGGGGCCCGTCCAGGACATGTCGTCCCCCATGGTCTGCAGATCGTTGAGCAGACCGTGCAGCAGGGTGGTGCGGCTGAGGATCGTGGCGGCCAGCAGCGTGTTCGCCCGTTCCAGGCGCGGCACTTCGTTCTCGATGCCGGTCAGCGCCTTGTCGAAGGTGGTCACCAGGTTCGTGATGGCCTTCGGGTCCAGCTGATCGATGACGGCGACCGCTTTCGCTGCCAGGTCGGGGATCAGCGTCGGGGCCGGTGCGCTGCGCGCGTCGAGCAGTTGGTTGTCGCTGATGTAGGGCGCCTGGTCGGCGGTGGGCTTGAAGTTGAGGTAGGGCTCGCCGAGCGCCGAGAGGTTCTCGATCCGCACCTCACTGGCCGCCGGAATCCGGTAGGGAGCGTTGATCCTGAACTGGATCTCCACCCCACCGGTGACCTTCTGGATCTCGGTGACCTTGCCGACCTGGATGCCGGTGAGCAGCACGGGAGTGTTGACGCCCAACGTGCCCGAGTTGGCCAGCAGCATCCGGGCCGTCGTGTGCTCGGCGAACGGATTGAGCTTCAGCAGGCCGAAGGCGACGTAGGAACTGCCGATCAGGAGCACGGCCGCGATGGCGACCAGCGACGCGATCGAGCTCGGCTTGACGCGACCGATGTCGAAGAATCGGGTACTCATCGAACGACTCCGATCATCCGCAAGCTGTCGACGATGCGGGTGGTCTGCTCGGCGGACCCCACTTCCGCCGGATCGCCCACCGCCGCCGCGGTGATGCTCGCTTTCGGTCCCTGCTGGACGAACGGAATGATCTTGTTCTGAATAAGGTCCACCAGCGTGGACATGTTCGACCTGGAGGACAGATCCAACGGCCGGTTTCCGAACAGCATCGGCACGGTGGCCTTCACCAGGTCGTTGGAGGCCGAGATCGTCGGTGCGAGGAAGAGCGCGGAATGCGCGACCGGGCCCAGGTTCGCGAAGATGAAGATGATCCCGATCACCGCCTGGACGGTTTCGACAAGGTGCGGTGTGCCCTCGTCGGTGAGCATCGGCTGCAGGGTCGGCAGCATATCCACCGTTGCGGAGACGGTGGTGTCGAGGCCGTCCAGCAGCGCATCCAGACTGCCCAGGTCGTTCGCGACGTCGGAGAGGTCGGTGCCGATGACGCCGAAGACCCGTGCGGTGTCGGCCGGATTCTGTGGCAGGGCGGCGTTGAGCTGGCGGACGGTGTCCTGCAGGTCGGTGACCATGCCACTGCCGAGCGAGGTCGCCAGCCCCGCCATGGTGTCCTCGATTTGCGGGGCACGCGTGGTCTGCGTCATCGGGACGGTCGCGCCCGACGCCAGGGCGGGTGCGCTGGTGCGTGGCGGAGTGGTGACGGCGATGTAGACATCGCCGAGCGGGGTGGTCTGGCGCAGTTCGACCTGGATATCGGCGGGCAGCTTGATATTGCGCTGCACCGCGACATCGGCGACGACGAACCCGCGGCCGATGCCGCTGTCGCGCTTGGTCACGTCGGTCACCGTCACGCCGGTGAGCTTGCCGACCTCGACGCCGTCGGCGATCAGCTTGGCACCGGGCGGCAGGTTGAGCACGTCGGCGAATTCCAGGTGCAGTGGGTAGGTCTCGCCGGAGACCGAGGTGCCCGGCAACGGGACAGCAGCGGGATCGAAGCCGCAGCCGCTCACTGCCAGCACCGACAGGGCGGCCGCTGCCGCGGCGGTACGTGTGCGTAGTCGAGTCATCGTGCGCCCACCGTTCCGAGAATGATCTGTGCCATCGAGATCTTCGTAGTTCCACTGACCGGGTCGAGACATCCGCCCGGCGTCAGGACATTGATCGCCGCGCACACGTGCGCGGGGTCACCGGGCAGGGTGACGTTCGGCGTCGCGTAGGCGACCGAGATCGCACCGGTGGCGGGATCGACCGTGTTGGTGAACGCGCTGGTCAGCGAGGGGACCATCGTCATCAGCTCGCTGAGTCCGGCCACGCCGGCCTGCAGCATCTCGGGTAGGTTCTCCACCCGCTCGAGCTTGGCCAGCAGCGGCCCGCCGAACATCACCGTGAGGTCGTTGAGCGCCGGTAGGACATCGATCAGCTCCCGGACCGTGGTGATCACCGGCGGTACCACCTGGTCGCTGACCGTGACCAGCGCAGGGGTGAGGCGGGTCAGGTAGTCCTTGACCTCGGGCCAGTAGTGCGCGGCACTGCTGGCCAGGGAACTGAGCGCGTCCAGGAGCGCGCCGATGTGACCGATCGCGGCGTCGGGCGAATTCAGCGCTGAGCCGAGCTTATGGATGATCGCGTTGACCTGGTCACCGGTGCCGGCCGTCGTCTTGTCCAGCGCGGCGATGCCGCGTTCGAGGACATCCTCTCGGCCGGGACCGTCGGGGCCGTTGAGCTGGTCCGCGAGATTCGCCAACGCCGCGAACGTTTGACTGAGGCTCTTCGGCGTCACCGACTTGGTGATGCAGTGCGACGAATCCCAGCCCGCCCCTTCGGGTTCGGCGCCGATCAGCGCGAGCTGACGGTCGGCGACGAGCGAGTCGGCCAGGGTGGTCGCACCGACGTCGACGGGCAGCTTCCGCGACTCCGGGACCGTGAATTCGACCCGGGCGGTCGCGCCCTGCGGGGAAACACGGGTGATCGAGCCGACCTTGATTCCCATGATGGTGACCGCGCTGCCCTCGTACAGGCCGATCGCATCGGGCATATCGGCGCAGTACGAGCGCATCGTCGGGGTCGGTTTCGCGATTTTGTAGGCACCGACGGCCACCAGGCCGACGATCAGGACGACCGCCACCGACAGGAAGCCCCGGGAACCGAGCAAGCGGGTGAGCATCAGCAGGTCCTTCCAGGAACGGGGATGCACAGCTGCGGCGCGGTGATCGTCTGGCCGGAGCGGTCGACGGTGAGCGCGCCGTCCGGGCCGGTCAGCGTGTCGAACCGGGCGCTGAACGACTTCAGCGAGGTGAGCAGCGCACCTAGCTTGCCGCCGAGCTCGTCGAGCTTGGCGATCGAATCGGCCAACGGCTGTGCGGGGTCCTTCAGCGTGGTGTTCCACGCCACGGCCAGCGGGCTGACCTGGGTCATCACCTTGGCCAGGTCAGCAAGCGCGGCGCCGACCGCGATCTTGTTGTTCTCGACCAGCGTCTCCAGAATGCGGAAGCGGTCGATGAACTTACCGACCACCGCCTTGTTCGCGGCCAGGGCGGAAATGTATTCGTCGGAGAACGTCAGTGCCTGGGAGACTTGCGCGTTCTGCTGGTCGAGGATCCCGACGATGGTGTCGACCGCGGTGACCATGCGGCGGAAGCCATCCGGGCCACCCTCGACTGCCGCGGTGAGCGCGCCGAAATTCTGCCGCAGCACATCGCCGTCGAGTTCCTGGACCGGTTTGATGGCGTCCTGGAACAGTCGCGGCAAGCTGTAGGGGAGTTTGACCCGATCAGCGGGAATCACTGTGCTGCCAAGGGCTTTGGTGCCCGCGGGGATGACGGCGAGGTAGTGACCGCCGACGATCGTGAGCATCCGGATCGACAAGGTGGTCTGGTCGCCGACGAACACCTTGCGATCCACCGTGAACTGCAGTCGCACGCGGTTGGATTCGAGGTCGAGGGACTTCACCGTGCCCGATGGCACGCCGGCGACCCGGACGTCGTCGCCGACGCGCAACGAGGCGGCGTCGGTGAGGAAGGCGGTGTAGGTGCGCACCCCGGTCTGCAGGGTGGAGGCCACCGCGATACCGGCGGCGACCACGATCATGGCCACCAATCCGACGGCGCCCCACCGGATATCGCTGCGCCGCCGCGTCGCGTCGTCGGGTGCGGGCTTGCCTTTGCGTGTCAGCCGTGAGCGCATGGTCTGCTTGGTCATCCGTTGCACAGTGTGATCCTTTGCCCGCTGATGAGCACTTGCAGTGGTTGCGGTGCCTGAGCGGCCCCGTGGCTGCAGGTCGAACTACCCGAGGCCGGGATGAGATCGGACAGCGATTGCAGCAGTGCCGGAACCTGGTTCATCGTCTCGACCGCCTGCCGCTTGTCGGGAATCGCGTTGCGGATCAGGTTGTCGATATCGGTATTGGGCCGCCCGGTCAGACCGAGCGTGGTGAGCATGCTCGTGGTCGGTCGCAGCACCGGGGGAATGGTGAGGGAGAAGTCGATCAGGCCGCCGACGCGTTCCTGCAGTGTCGTGAACAGGTCGGTGAGCCGGGAGACCATCACCATCGCGTTGCCGGAGCGGCCACCGATCTGCTCGGCCAGCATCGACAGGTTGCGCACGAGGGTCGAGAGCATCGCCTGGCGGTCGGTCGTGTACTTGCTCAGCGTCTCGATCGCGTCGAGGGCCGGGCCGAGGCCGGTGCCGTTGCCTTCGATCACGGCGAGCAGGCTCGTCGCGAACTGGTTCAGGTCAGCGGGGGTGAATTCGGCCAGTACCGGCTGCAGGCCGTTGAACAGGGTGGTGATGTCGAAGGCGGGCACCGTGTGGTCGGTGCCGATGGTGGTGCCGGGGTCGACGTTCCCTGCGGGCACATCGGCCTGCTGCACATCGAGATACCGCTGCCCGGTGAGGTTCAGGAAGCGGATCGCGAGGGTGTTGTTGGCGTACATCGGGTGGCCTTGTTCCATGTCGAACGACACCACCGCGCGGGCGTCGCGCAGCTCGACACTCTTCACCTTGCCCACGCGAACACCGAACAGCCGCACGTCGTTTCCGCTGCGCAGGCCGTTGGCGTCGGTGAATTCAGCGGTGTAGGAAATGGTGTCGTCGATCGGCTTGGACAGCGCCTGGAGGACGCCGACCAGCAGTAGCAGCATCGCGACGGCGAACACCGCGAGCCGGATGATCAGGGAGGTTGCCGATTTCATCGCGGTCCTTCCGTGCCGAGGGCGCTCGGGCCTGCCAGGGCCGCGAGCGGGCCGGCCAGCCCGGGCACGCCCTGCAGCGCGACCGACACCTGCAGCGTCGGTCCCTCCGGGGTGTCGGCGAATGCCGCGTTCAACCGGCGCAGCAGTTCACTGAGCTCGGCGTTGGATTGTTCCGGGCGTGGCACCGTGGCCGCCAGCACCGACAGAATCGGCGTCAGCATGGCGGTGTACTCGGAGTAGTACTTCCCCGTGGTGTCGAGGGTGGCGACCAGGGCTGAGAGCAGGTCGTCCTTGAGCATGTTCACGTTGGCGTTGAACTTCTCGACCTTGCCCGGCTGCGCGAGATAGGGGTTGGAGAACGGTGCGTACAGGACCGAGACCAGACCGTCGACGGTGGAGGGCAGGCCCTTCAGCGTATTGCCGTACTGGGTGAGCAGATACGGCGCGGGCAGCCGCTGGGTGTCGGCGACAGCCTGCGAGACCGCGACTATGGTCTCGATCAGCGGAGTGAATGCGCTGGTGTCGTCGGCGAGCCGGTGCAGCAGTGCGGTCAGTTCGGGTGTCAGCACATCGTTGGTCAGATCACCCAGCGAATTCAGCAGGGCGGTGATGGTGGCGTCGACGGTTCGATCCGCGTTGGCGCCGGTCAGATCCACGGTTCGGGCCTTGTCCAGCGACGTACCGCCCTTGCCCGATTTCAGGATGACCTCGCTGATGCCGAACAGGTTGCCCGGCGCGTAGTCCATCGACAGCGCGTCGGTCAATTCGGCGGAGTGGGTCTTGTCGAGCTTCAGAATCAGGCGCTGTCCGCCCTCGTTCATTCGCTCGATGCCCTCGACCTTGCCGATACGGATACCGTCGTATCGCACGTCGGTGCCCTGCTGGACACCGCTGCCGATCTTCTCGGTGAGGACCGTCACCGGCATGAGGTTCGGGTCGGTTTTCGCGGGCGTGAACTGCCAGACCAGCACTCCGACGGCGGCGACCGCCGCCGTCGCGAGGCCGGTGCGCCGAGCGGCGCGGGGACTGACCGCCACGCCGGGCATTCCAAATGCGGGCATTGCTTGACCTCTATCCGGAGAAGGTGATCGGCGAGGTGAAACCCCACATCACCAACGTCATGATCATGTCGAGCGTGATAATGGCGACCAGGCTGCCCCGGATGGCGCGACCCGAGGCGATACCGACGCCTTCTGGTCCGCCGTAGGCGAAAAAGCCCTGATAGCAATGGATGAGGATCACCGCCACCGCGAACACGACGACCTTGATCACGGCAAAGAGCACATCCCAGCTGACGAGGAACTCGGTGAAGTAGTGCGTGTACACACCGTTCGGCTCGCCGTGTAGCACGGTGACTATGAGAGCGGAGGCGGTGTAGCTGAGGATCAGCGCGATCAGGAACGTCGGCACAATCGAGACGATGGCCGCGATGACGCGCGTGGTGACGACGAACGGGACCGACCGGATACCGAGCGATTCGATGGCGTCGATCTCCTCGGAGATCCGCATGGCGCCGATCTCGGCGGTCATGCGGCAGCCGGCTTGCGCGGCGAAACCGACCCCGGCGGCGATCGGCGCCAGCTCTCTGGTGTTCGCGAACGCCGAGATCAGGCCGGTGATCTGCCCCAGCGACACCATGTTCAGCGCGCTGTAGGCCTCGATCGCCGTCGACGCGCCGACTGAGCCGCCCATGACGACCATGACGGCCGCGGTGCCGCCGCCCACGATGATCGAGCCGCGCCCCCATGTCATGTTCGTGATCGTCTGCATCACCTGGGCCCGGTATTGGCGCATGGTCAGCGGGATGGCGGCCAGGACCTGCCAGGCGAAACTGAGCGCGAATCCGGCCGTGTCGAACGGCGCCCAGACGTCGACGCGCCGCCGCAGCCAAGCCAGCGGCCGAATCGGTGCCGGGACATAGGAACTCGCCGCCATTACGCCGTCCTTGTCGGGAAGAACATGGTGACCACCTGGGTGATCGCGGTGTTAGCGACAGCGATCGAGACCACTGACAGGATCACCGCCGCGTTGACACCGTCGGCCACGCCACGTGGCCCGCCCCTGGCCTCCAGCCCGCGCTGGCAAGCGATCAGGACTACCAGCAGGCCGAAGATCAGCGACTTGATCACCGACACCCACACGTCGAACGACGTGGTGAAGGCCCCGAACGACTCCCAATAGCTGCCGGGGGTGACTCCGAGCGCGACCACTGCCATGACGTATCCCGCGGTGACGCCCACAACGAGGATCAGGATGTTGATCAGCGGTGCGACCGCCAGCATCGCGGCCATGCGCGGCACCACAAGACGCCGGACCGGGTCGATGCCCATCACCCGCATGGCGTCCACTTCCTCGCGGATGGTGCGAGCCCCGAGATCCGCCGCGATCGCCGCGGCTCCCGCTCCGCCCAGCAACAGGCCGGTCGCCAGTGGGGCGCCTTGTTTGATCACGCCGAGCCCACCCGCCGCGCCGATCAGCGAGTCCGCGCCGATCTGGCGCACGATGTTGCCGACCTGCGCCGATACGATCACGCCGAACGGGATCGCCATCAGCACTCCGGGAATCGCGGTCACCGTGATCAGGAACCACGCCTGCCGCATCGATTCCCGCCAATGGAAACGGAACCGCGCCGCGTCCGATGCCCCCGCGCTCGCCGCTTCTGCCCCCAAGTGCAGTGAGCGCCCGAATGTAGCCAGGCTGGACAGCACGGTATCGGAAACGTTGGCGCGTAGTACCCGTGTCGCGGTGTCCTTCTCCGACTCTTCGGTCGAATCCGGTGTGCTCCCCACTGAGCGCACCCCCTTTCACCACTCTCGACCATGGTTCATATTTTGATTGTTGACTGTACGGGCGGTCAGCGTCGTATGCTATACCTCACAGCGACAAAAAGTTTTCAAAATCGGAAATCCTCGGAAGGTGTGATCGTGGTGGCCAATTCCTCCTGCGCCGACGGCTGCAGATCCATCGGCGGGGCGATTCGTCTGCCAGGCGGGCCCCTGAGGCGGGAATCCGGTCTCGTCGCGGAGAAGGGCGCGCGATGAGCGTCGCACGCGCGACCGTCGCGCTGATGCGGGTACCCGGGGCCTCCATCGAATTGGCGGAGGTCGCGATTCCAGAGCTAGCGGAGGCGGAAATCCTGGTGCGGCTGAGTGGCACCGGCGTTTGTCACATCGACCTGGCGGCATTCGAGGGAGGGACTCCGCTGCAGTCCCCGTTCGTGCTCGGGCACGAGGGCGCGGGGACTGTCGTGGCGGTCGCGGACGGTGTCACCGAGTTGCGGGTCGGCGACGCGGTGGTGCTCAGTTACGACCACTGCACGCAGTGCGAGCAGTGCACCACGGGTCACCCGGCCTATTGCGAGTTGTCCGTCGCGTTGAATCATGGTGGCGCCAGGCTGGACGGCACCACCACTCTGGCAGTCGGTGGGCAGGCGGTGCACGGTTGCTGGTTCGGGCAGTCCTCGTTCGCCACCTACGCCGTGGCGAGCATCCGCAACGCCGTATGGGTCGAACCGGATCTTCCACTGGAGATCCTCGGGCCGCTGGGCTGTGACCTGCTCACCGGAGCGGGTGCCGTGCTGAATGTTCTGCGGCCCAGCGCCGGCCAGAGTCTGGTCGTCTTCGGTGTCGACAGTGCGGGACTGGCGGCGATCATGGCCGCCAAGGTCGCCGGATGTGATCCCATCGTCGCGGTCGACCTCGAAAAGAGCAGGCTGGAGCTGGCGGCCGAACTGGGCGCGACCCACACGATCAACTCCGGCGAGACCCCGGACTTGCCATGGGATCTGGCCGACATCGTCGGTCTCGGCGCTGATTTCGCCATCGAGACCATCGGCTCGGGCGAGGTGGTGCGGGCAGCGCTGGAATCGCTGAAGTCGCCCGGTCGCTGTGTCACTCTCGGCGGCCGGGGGACGGAGAACGAGATCACCGTCGACCTGGGGTATTTGTTGATTGGCAGGCAGCTCATCGGCGTACCCAAGGGCGACGCTGATCCACACGACCTGATTCCGCGGCTGATCGAGCTGTGGCGTACCGGCGATTTTCCCTTCGACCGGTTGATCCAGAAGTACCCGTTCGAGCGGATCGACGACGCGGTCGCGGCGGTCCGCGCAGGCAAAGCCATCAAACCCGTTCTGATATTCGAGGAAGCATGAGTACTGTTCGAACACGAGCCGCGGTCCTACGCGCGGCAGACGGACCGTTTCAGGTGGAGGACGTCGAAATCGACGCCCCCGGCCCCGGACAGGTCCTGGTGCAGATCGCCGGCGTCGGCATCTGCCACAGCGATTTCCTGCCGCGGACGCCGATGGCGAAGCCGCCGATCGTCACCGGACACGAAGGCTCCGGGGTCGTAGAGGCGCTCGGCGACGGTGTCACCGACCTCGCGATCGGCGATCACGTCGTGCTGTCGTTCGATTCCTGTGGTGACTGCCGCAACTGCCTGGACGCTCAGCCCGCGTACTGCACGAGCTTCTGGCCGCGCAACATGTCGGGATTCCGGCCCGGGCGGCCGACGAACGTCCGTGACGCGCAAGGGCAACCGGTGAAAGGGAACTGGTTCGGTCAATCTTCCTTCGCCGAGTACAGCGTCGTCGCCGCCCGCAACGCGGTGAAGGTCGATCCTTCGCTACCACTCGAGCTGCTCGGACCACTGTCCTGCGGAGTGCTGACCGGAGCAGGTTCGGTGTTCACCTCGCTCGACGTCCAGGCGGGATCCAGCTTGGCTGTCTTCGGGACCGGGACGGTCGGATTGTCGGCAGTCATGGCCGCCCGGGTCGCGGGAGCCGCGGTCATCGTCGCGGTGGATGTGAATCCGGATCGATTGCGCTTGGCCGAGAAGCTCGGTGCGACACACACTTTCGGCGCGGACACCGAGGATCTGGTGGAGGTCGTCAAGGCGTTGGTGCCGGGCGGGCTCGACTACTCGCTCGATACGACCGGGGTGCCCGCGGTTGTCTCGAACGCCATCGACGTGCTCCGCCTGCGCGGTGTGTGCGGCTGTGTCGGCGTGCAGTTGAAGCCGCTGCTCGTGCGGCCCGATCAGCTCGCGTTCGGCCGGACGATCAAGGGCATTCTCGAAGGTGACAGTGTCCCGAAGCTGTTGATTCCCCGGCTGCTCGAGCTGTGGCGGCAGGGCCGCTTCCCGTTCGACCAACTCATCCGAACCTTCCCGCTCGAGCAGATCAACGAGGCCGAGCGGGCCATGAAGTCCGGCGCGGTGGTCAAACCCGTGCTGGTACCACGAAAGGACGTGTCATGACGGTGGATTACTCGGCGCTGTACATCGGCGGAACATGGACGGCGCCGCTGTCCGAGCGACGCATCGAGGTCTTCTCGGCGAGCACCGAGGAACTGCTCGGCAGCGTTGCCTCGGCGACCGAAGCCGATGTGGACGCGGCCGTCTCCGCCGCCCGCGCGGCGTTCGACGACCCGCACGGTTGGTCGAGCTGGGCACCGGAGCGGCGCGCAGAGGTGCTCGACCGTTTCGCCGCCGAACTCGCCACCCGCAGCGACGAGATCGCGCGTCGGGTGAGCAGCCAGAACGGTATGCCCATCCGCTTCTCGAAAATCGTCGAAGGCGGCGTGCCCGGCGTGGTGCTGCGCTATTACGCCGACCTGGTTCGCAAGCTGCCCGAGTTCGAGATCCGGCCGTCGCTGGTCGCCGGGTCGACCGAGGTCCGCAAGGAACCGCTCGGCGTGGTCGGTGCGATCGTGCCGTGGAACTTCCCGCAGACCCTCGCCTTCTTCAAGCTCGCGCCTGCCCTGGCCGCGGGCTGTACGGTCGTGATGAAGCCGTCCTCGGAGACGGTGCTCGATGCGATGATGATCGCCGAGGCGGCCCTGGCCGCCGAACTGCCCGCCGGTGTGCTCAACATCGTGCCGGGCGCGGGCCGCACCGCTGGCGCGCACCTGGTCGCCCACCCCGGTGTGGACAAGGTGGCCTTCACCGGCTCCACCGACGCGGGCCGCACGATCGCGGAAACCTGTGGGCGCCTGCTCAAGCCGGTCACCCTGGAACTGGGCGGCAAGTCCGCGGCGATCATTCTCGACGACGCCGACCTGGCCACCACGCTGCAGGGCCTGTTCCCGGTGAGCCTGATGAACCAGGGGCAGAGCTGCTACATCTGCACGCGAATCCTCGCTCCGCGCAGCCGCTACAACGAGATCGTCGACGGACTCAGCGACATGGTGCGCTCGCTGCGCATCGGTGACCCGCTTGACCGCTCCACGATGATCGGCCCGGTGGCGACCGCCCGTCAGCGCGAGATCGTCGAAGGCTACATCGCCAAGGGCGTGGCCGAAGGTGGCCGGATCACCGTCGGTGGTTCGCGCCCGGCCGGATTCGATCGCGGCTTCTACGTCGAGCCGACCGTCTTCGCCGATGTGAGCAACGATGCCACCATCGCGCGCGAGGAGATCTTCGGCCCGGTGCTCGCGGTCATCCCCTTCGACGACGACGAGGATGCGCTGCGCCTGGCCAACGACTCCGACTACGGCCTCGGCGGCACGGTGTGGACGAGCGATCTCGACCGCGGTACCGCCCTGGCTCGCCGGGTCAAGACCGGCAGTATCGGTGTCAACGGCTACACGATGGACCACGGCGCTCCTTTCGGCGGAGTCAAGGACAGCGGCCTCGGTCGCGAACTCGGTCCGGAAGGTCTGGCGGCGTACCAGCAGTACAAATCGGTGTATCTACCCAGGCGCTCTTGACTGATCGTACGGTCACCAGAGATATTCGTAGCAGGCCCTCGAACGACATCGGTGGGCCCAATGACCACAATGAGGTGATCATGTTCTCCAGCAAATCCGGAGGCTCGTCGTCGCTGGCAGAGCGCTTCGCGCTCTCCTTGCTGGCTGCTCGAACCGTGCATGCGGTAGTGGGGCCGATGCGACCTGCGGGACTGCCGTTGCAAGCGATGCGAACCGCGGCGGACTGTGTCGGTGCGGTCCGGAATCCGAGAGGAGCACGGGTTCATCGTGTCCGCATCGGGGCGATGACGGGGATGTGGGTGGCGGGCACCGGCCGGGGCGGGCGAAGCTCGGCGGGTGTGACCCTCTACCTGCACGGCGGTGGTTTCGTCGTCGGATCTTCGCAGTCGCACTACGGTGTGGTGAAGCGGCTGTCCGAGGCCAGTGGAATGCCGATCCTGGTTCCGGATTACCGGCGTGCCCCGGAGGCGGTGTTCCCGGCGGCGGTCGACGACGCCCTCGCGGCATACCGGTGGTTGATCTCCGAGGGGTACTCGCCGGACCGTATCCGCCTCGCTGGGGACTCGGCCGGCGGCTACCTCGTCGCCGCCTTGCTGTGTGAACTGCGACGTAGGCGCCTGCCGATGCCGGTCGGCGCGCTGCTGATGTCGCCGCTGTTCGACCTGAACATCGATCGGGCTGCCCGCACCTGGGATCCGTTGATCCCTTTGGGCTTCGGCAACGCGTGCATCTGCGCGTTCCTCGGCGAGACCGACGCTTCGGATCCACGGGTCGACGTGCTGACGGCCGACAAGTCGGGCTGGCCGCCGACGCTGATCCAGATCGGATCGACCGAATTCCTTCTTCCCGAAGCCGAGGCGATGGCTGCCACGTTCGATGCGGCGGGGGTCCCCTGCGAGGTGCAGGTGTGGCGCGGGCAGGTGCATGTCTTCCAGGCCATGGCGCGGGTGTTACCCGTGGCCAGGACCGCGCTGTCGCGCGGAGGTGCGTTCCTTCGCGACGTGGCCGGCACGACACCACGAGGGATTGTCGAGCGTAGCGCTTGAGGGCGGGCTTGAGGGCGGTGAGACCGCGTCGTCGATGTACTCAGCGTCCAGATGGGCGGTAACATAAACCGTCCGTACGGTTAGCAAATGAATGGGAGGGCTCGTGGTCAGACCAGCCGGGAGGCGCAAAGAGATTCTCGAGTCATTTATTCGGCACGTTGCCGAATATGGATACGAGCGAACCAATCTCGGCGACATCGCCAAAGAGCTGGGGATGTCCAAGGGGACAATCGTCCACCACTTCGGTACCAAGGCGCAGATGTTGTGTGAGCTGGAAGAAAACTACATGAACCACCAGCTCGATGCGGTGCGCTCGATGTGGGAGCGGCTGGCCAAGCCCCAGGAACGGATCGCCGCCATCGTCTTCGCCTCGGCCATTCTGCAGGTGGTGGCGCGGGACGCTACGGTCGCCAGTCAGCGCGAGGTCGTGCAGCTCGCCGATGATCCAGGCATGCAAGAGGTCCGCAAACTCCGTCGTGAACTGCAGCGTATGACGGAGGAAGAGCTGCGTCGCGGTATTGACGAGGGCCTGTTCCGTCCAGTTGATGTCGAAGTGGTGAGTTTGCAGCTGTGGGGCTCGGTCCAATGGATGTGGGTCTGGTTCCAGCCGGGGGGCCGTCACACACCGGAGGCGATCGGGTCTACATTCGTCGACGTTCTGCTCGGCGGACTTCTCGTCGACCGATTCGGCCTCTCTGCCCTCTCGGATACGAACGGCGAAGTCGCCACCGTCGTTCGCGAGACCTTCGCAGCCGGCGCAGGGAAGTGACCGTGTCGGCTGGCTGCTCACTCTGCTGGTTGCAAGTCGAACGGTTGGCCGAGCGACTGTGAGTGATCGTGTTGATGCCGGACGCGGCGCGACCGGGTCCTCACCAGGTCGAGTTCTTCCGCGCACGGAGCGCGGTGAGCGCAAGCGTGCCGCGTTGATCGCAGCGGCCCGTGAGGTCTTCGAAAGGGACGGCTATCTCGACGCGAAGATCGCCGATATCTCGAAGGCCGCCGGCGCGTCTTCCGGATCGTTCTACACCTACTTCGATGGCAAAGACGATGTTTTCGCCGCGTTGGTCGAACAGGTGGGACAGGAGATGCTCCACCCGCACATCAAGGCGCGTACCGGCGTGACAGACCCGCGTGCACTGATCGATGCCGCCAATCGGGAATACCTCGTGGCCTATGAGAAGAACGCCCGGCTGATGGCGGTTTTCGACGAGGCCCAGCACTTCAACCCGGAGTTCCGCCGCCTGCGCCTCGAACGCGCGAACTCGTTCGTTCTCCGAAACGCGAAGCTGATCCGCGAACTGCAACAAGCGGGGGTTGCCTCGGTCGAGCTCGATCCTTTGATTACCGCACAGGCGTTGTCGGGCATGGTAAGCCGAATGGCAGCCATCGTCTTCGTGCAAGGGCAGAATATCGACGTCGACGAGCTCGCCATCACTCTCACTCAGCTGTGGGTGAATGCGCTGCAGCTCAGGCCGTCGCCTGTGTTGCCAGGCAAGTGATTTCGACCGAGAGGTGGCCGTACGGACGGTCAGTATGACAGTCTGGGAGCGTGCTGAAAAACTTTGATCCCACCGCCCGCCTGACGGCAGGCCTGCTCGACGAGGTTCTCTCGGGCGTTCGGGGCGATGCGAGGGTCGTCGGATTGTCGAGCATCCCGGTCGGTACCGGTCAGGTGGCGGTGAGTGCGCGACTCACTGTTGATTACGATCAGCCGACCGACGCGCCTCGGCGCATGATCGCGAAGTTCGCCGATCCGGATCCGGACCTCCGGCGACAGGTTCGGAGGGAGGGGGCGTACGAACGCGAGGTGCGCTTCTACCGTGAGCTCGCGCCGCAGGTGCGGGTGCGCACACCGGACGTGTACGCGGCGGAGTTCTCCTCCGAGACCGGCGATTTTCTCTTGCTGCTCGAAGACCTGGCACCCGCGCGCCAGGGCGATCAGCTGGCAGGCTGCACCGCCGAGGTGGCCGCCACGGCGATGGACGAGATCGCCGGTCTGCACGCTCCGTGCTGGGGCGAGGACCGATGGCGAGAACTGCGGTGGCTACGCCGTGATCGGCCGGGTATCGCCGAGGTGACCCCGCGACTATGGGCGAGCTTTCTACACCGATACTCAGATCTGCTCAGCGAAGAGATCCACTGTGCTGGAAAGCTTTTCGTTGAACATCTCGACTCCTGGCTGTCCTGGGAGTCCAACCATCGAACCGTTGTGCATCGTGACTTCCGCTTGGACAATGTCCTGATCGGACCCCAGGGCTCGATGGCTGTCGTCGACTGGCAGACCTGCGCCATCGGGTCCGGCGCCGAGGACGTCGCCTACTTCCTCGGTAGCGGTTTGCCCGAGGAACAGCGGGGGGAGCTGGAGGAGGATCTGGTCCGGCGCTACTACAACCGGATCGTCGAGCTGGGGGTCGGCGACTATTCCTGGGCCGAGTGCTGGCTGGACTACCGCCGTGGGGCGTGGCACGGAATGCTGATGTCGATCAATGCCTCCATGCTCGCCCGGCGCACGGACCGTGGGGATCAGATGTTTCTCGCGATGGCGCAGCGGCATGCGCGCCAGGTGCTCGAACTGAACTCGGCGGAGGCGCTGTCATGAATCGTGAACTCGGCTGCTACCTGCTCGCCGGCGCGAGCGACGACCCGCGCGAGATCATCGACGAGGTCCGTGTCGCGGAGGAACTGGACCTCGGCACCGCCTTCATCTCCGAGCGGTTCGACGTCAAGGAAGCGGTCACACTGTCCGGGGCCGCGGGCGCGGCATCCGAGCGCATCCGGATCGCCACGGCGGCGACCAATCACAATACGCGCCATCCGATGGTGACCGCCGCGTACGCGACCACGATGCACCGGCTCACCCGGGGTCGTTTCATGCTCGGACTCGGTCGCGGCGGCGCCAAGGCCTTCGCCTCCTGGAACCTGCCCGCGGTCAGGACCGCGCAACTGGAGGACTTCGCGGGACTCATGCGCCGGTTGTGGCGCGGCGAGACCGTTCGCGATCACGACGGCCCGGCCGGCCGCTTCGCGCGGCTGCGGCTCGATGCGCGCTTCGACGAGGCGATCCCCCTCGGCTTGGTGGCCTTTGGCCCGCAGACACTCGCGCTGGGTGGCCGGGCGTTCGACGAGGTCGTGCTGCACACGTACTTCACCGATGAGACCTTGGCGCGTTCGGTGGGGATCGTGAAGGAGGCGGCCGAACGCGCGGGCCGTGACCCGGAGTCGGTGCGGGTGTGGTCGTGCTACGCGACCATCGGCGATCACATTCCGGAGTCCCGCCGCCTGCGTGGGACGGTCGGCAGGTTGGCGACCTACTTGCAGATCTACGGTGATCTGCTGGTCTCCACCAATCGCTGGGATCCCGATGTCCTGGGCCGCTTCCGGGCCGACCCGGTGGTCGCCGGAATCCGCGGGGCGATCGACTCGGTCGCGACCGACGAGCAGATCGACCACATCTCGGGTCTGCTCCCCGCCGAGTGGCTCGGTGTCGCGGCGCGGGGGAGTGCGCGGCAGTGCGCGGCGGGCGTTCGCGCGCAATTGAGTGTGGGCGCAGATGCGGTGATCATGCACGGTGCTACGCCGACCGAGTTGGCACCTGTGGTCGCCGCCTACCGGGAGTTGGCTGTCGGGGAGCGGTAAGCCCAACCGCCTGGGTGCGAGCAGAAGGGTGCGGTGCCTTTTGGCGGCACCGCACCCTTCGTGCGTCACGTCGACCGCGTCTGCTTACTACCTGTGGTTCAGCGGTGGCTGTCGAGCCAGGCTGTGGCGTTGGCGAAGAAGTCCGGGTGGCAGATCAGGTCGGCCTGGGCGCGGGGTTCGACATCGAGCAGGGTGGTCTCGAGATCGGTGCGCGCGGCCTGCCGCAGGGTTTCCTTGATCGTGCGCGACGCATGAGCGGGGATGCGTGCCCATCGTTCGGCGAGTTCGATCGAGGCCGCGAGCGCGTCGTCGGCGACCTGGCTGACCAAGCCGAGACGCAATGCCTCGGCCGGGCCGATGGGTTCGCAGCTCAACAGCAGATCGAGTGCGGCGGCGTGCCCGATGGCGGCGGGCAGCGTGTGGGAGACGCCGGAATCCGGGCCCAGCGCCATCCTGGCGAATGTCGCGCCGAACTTCGCCTGAGGACCGGCGATGCGCAGGTCACAGCCCAGCGCCATGCCGAGGCCACCGCCGATGGCGGGTCCGTTGACCGCGGCGATCGTCGGTTGCGGCAGACGATTCAGTTCCACCGAAAAGCTGTGCAGCTCCCGCATCCACGCGATGGTGGCATCCACCTCGCGCGGTGCCATCTCGTCGAGACTGCTCAGATCCATGCCAGTGCAGAAACCGCGCCCGGCGCCGGTCACGATCACCACCCGGATGTTCGGATCCTCGGCGAGTGGGCGGACCATCTGCGTCAAAAGAGGGATGCTCGACGGGTTCATAGCGTTGAGTCGCGCCGGACGATCCAGCACTACCACCGCGATTTCCGCGGTCGGCCGCTCGATTCGGACGACATTTCCCTGCGTCGATACCGGGTCGGACATCGAAAACTCCCCTTTGTTGACTGTACGTGCGGTTAGTCTTAGTCTGGCCACGTGACCGCGCTCACGTCAAGCGCGGTCGAGTGATGCTGGGTACAAGGGAGTGCGCCATGCCGAAATTCAAGAAGAAGAACCCGCCGGATGCCGGATTGACCGGAATGTTGGCGCATCCGGAACCTCGGGAGACACGGACAGTGCTCTCGGTGGACGGAACCGCGCTGCACGTTCGTGAGTACGGAGATCCGGTGCTGGATCCGATTGTGCTGGTTCATGGGTGGTCGGTCGCCCTCGAGTACTGGAATCCCCAGATCAATGCGCTCGCCCGCGGCAACCGGGTGGTCACCTACGATCAGCGCGGCCACGGTCGCAGCGACGTCGGTCCGCGCCCGTTCAGCGAACGGGTGCTCGCCGAGGATCTGTCGGCCGTGCTGGCGGCGACGATCTCGCCCGACGCGCCTGCCACGCTGGTCGGGCACAGTATGGGTGGCGGAGCGATACTCGCGTGGGCGAAGTATTTCCCCGACGAGGTCACCCGTTACGCGGATTCCGCGCTTCTCGCCAACTCGGCCGCTGGGCTGTCGGAGGGGCGAGAGGGCGTGAACCAGCATCAGGACCGGTTGTCCCGGTGGCTGACCGCCATCGCCGTCGCGCCGCTGCCCGCACCGCCGCGCCGAATGGGCAGGTCGATGTTCCGCAAAGTCGCGCTGACCCCGGAAGCGCCGCTGTACATGGCCGACTTCGGTCAGCGGGTGAGCGCGACCTGTCCGCCGCGCGTGCGGTCGCAGTGGGCCAAGGTGATACAACGACTCGACGCTTCGGCAGGTGTGAAAGCGCTGCGTGTACCGACGACCGTGCTCTACGGCGCTCGCGACGGACTGCTCCCGCCGAGCGAGTCGGCGCGCACTGCCGAAATGGTCCGGGCGGCCGGGCATCTGGACCGGGAAATCGTCCTTCCCAACAGCGGGCACAGCAGCAACATGCAGGACGCCGACGCGTTCAACGCGGAGATCGTTCGCCTGCGCGGATTGTCGTCGCGGCCGATCGGCCTCACCAGTTTTTGACAGCCACATTCTATGTCAGACCGTACGGACGGTCAGCTATGATAGTGATGTAGGCGACACCTGTTCGAGGCGGCATCGTCTCGAACGACCCTTTCGGCAGGCTTCACGGCGTCTTGCCCAGCACCCCTCCGAACTGACCACCTCCGTCAATGCAGTGATTCACCAGGAGTATCCGTGTCCGATCCGCAGACTATGCCCCAGGCATTCCAGCGCCAGGTGGCCAACCACCCTGATACCGTCGCGCTTCGCAGCTACGACGGTACGCAGAGCTACACATGGGCCCAGTTCGATGCCGAAGTACGCCGCATCGCCGGCGGATTGGCGGCCCTCGGACTCCGCCGAGGTGACGTGTTCGCGAGCCTGCTCACCAACCAGCCGGCGTTCAACCTCTCCGAGATGGCCGCCAACCACCTCGGCGCGACCACCTTCTCGATCTACAACACCTCCGCCCCCGACCAGATCAACTATCTGCTCGCCCATTCGGGCGCGAAGGTCCTCGTGACCGAGCAGCAGTACATTGCCAAGTTGCAGGCGTCCGGGGCCGACATCGAGCACATCCTCGTGGTGGAGGACGGCGATCTGGACCGTCTCGAGCCCGCGCCGGACTTCGACTACGAAGCCACATGGAACGCGGTACTGCCCGACGACGTGCTGTGCATGATCTACACCTCCGGCACCACCGGCCCGCCGAAGGGCGTCGAGCACACCCACAGCGGTGTGCTGGCGATGGCCGCTGCGGTCACGAGCGCTTTCCCGATCGAAAGCGGTGACCAGGTGATTTCGTACCTGCCGTCGGCGCACGCCGCCGACCGATGTGTCACCTACTACTTCGGCGTCGCCAACGGCGCGCAATTGACCACCCTCAACGATCTCACCAAGCTGCCACAGACGCTGGCGGAGGTGCGGCCGTCGGTGTTCTCCGCCGTTCCACGGGTGTGGGAGAAGCTCAAGGCCGGCGTCGAATTGCAGCTCGCGGACAACGATCAACTGCGGGCCGGATTCGAGGCCGAAGTTCCGCAGGTGATCGACGCGATCCGCGCCAAGCTCGGACTCGACCAGGTGCGCTGGGCGATGACCGGTGCGGCGCCCTGCCCGTTGGGTGTCTTCAACTTCCTGCGGAAGCTGCGCATTCCGGTCACCGACATCTGGGGCATGTCCGAAATCGGCCTGGCCACCGCCGCGCCGCCGGAGCTCGCCAAGCCCGGCACCATCGGCACCCTGCTGCCCGGCTACGAAGGCAAGGTGCTCGAGGACGGTGAGCTGCTGATCCGCGCCCCGTTCACCATGAAGGGCTATCGCAACGATCCGGTACAGACCGCCGACGCCAAGGACGCCGACGGGTGGGTGCACACCGGCGATGTGGTGACGGTGGACGACGAGGGCTACTACACAATCGTCGACCGCAAGAAGGAACTCATCATCAACGCGGGCGGCAAGAACATGTCGCCCAGCAACATCGAGAACGCGATCTCCACCTCGTCGATGCTCATCGACAAGGTGATCGCGATCGGTGACGGACGACCGTACAACGTCGCGCTCATCACCCTCGACGCCGCCGCCGTGCCGGCCTTCGCGGAGAAATTCGGTCTCGAACCCGATCCGGCGGTGCTGGCCAAGGACACTCGCGTGCTCGCGGCCATCCAGGAAGGTGTGGACGAGGGCAACGGCAAACTCGCCCGAGTGGAGCAGATCAAGAAGTTCGCGCTGCTCCCGGACGTGTGGAGCGAGGGCAGCGACGAGCTGACCCCGACCGGCAAGTTGCGGCGCAAGCCCATCAACGCCAAGTACGCCGACGAGATCGAAGGGTTGTACGCCGAATGACGGGATCCATCGACACGAGATCCGCAGCCTCCGAATGGCAGGCCATCGACATCGACGCCGTGGGTGCTTGGATGGACTCCGAGGGTCTGGCGCCCGGCGAGATCACCGGTGTCGCGCCGATCGGCGGCGGCACCCAGAACATCATGCTGCGGTTCACCCGAGGTGGCCGCGACTATGTGCTGCGCCGTCCGCCGAAACATCCGCGCCCGGTCAGCAACAATGTCTTGCGTCGTGAGGCGCGGCTGCTCGCAGCGCTGGGTGAGACCGATGTGCGCGCACCGCGCGTCGTCGCGGTGTCGGCAGACGAGACGGTGCTGCCTGGTCTGGCGTTCTACCTCATGGACCCGGTCGACGGGTTCAACCCCGGCACAGATCTTCCCGATCTGCATACCGGGGACGCGGCGGTTCGCCACGCGATGTCGCTGTCAGCAGTCGAGGGCATCGCCCGGCTGGGGGCGCTCGATCACACCGCGCTCGGGCTGGCCGATTTCGGCAAGCCCGAGGGCTTCCTGGAGCGGCAGGTGCAGCGTTGGCTTCGCGAACTCGACGGCTACCGCGCCAACGAGGGCTACATCGGGCCGAACATTCCGGAATTGGATCGAGTGTCGTCCTGGCTCGAGGCCAACCGCCCCGCGCAGTGGCGGCCGGGCATCATGCACGGGGACTGCCACCTCGCGAACATGATGTTCCGGTTCGACGGTCCTGAGCTGGCGGCGATGGTGGACTGGGAGATGTCGACTATCGGTGACCCGTTGCTCGACCTCGGCTGGCAGATCGCCACCAGCCCGGCCGGTGCCGCCGGCGCCGCTGTCACTCCGAAACTGGCTGCGGCAGGGGGGCTTCCGACCGCGTCGGAGATGATCGAGCACTATGCCCGCTTCTCCGATCGCGATCTGAGCTCGATCACCTGGTACACAGTGCTCGCCGGGTTCAAGCTCGGCATCATCCTCGAGGGCACCTACGCCCGTGCCATCGCGGGCAAGGCGCCCAAAGCTACCGGCGATCACCTGCACGAGATCACCCTGCAGCTGTTCGCCGATGCGGCAGCGCTGATCGACTAGATCGGCTCGCCGCGGTTCGCACGGACGACGAATTCGGCCGGTGCCTATTGGGCCCCGGGCGAATTAGTCGATATA
>NZ_JBHUYK010000035.1:0-61345 GCF_042668615.1 Nocardia sp. NPDC057272
GGCACCGGTGCTTGCTCCTTCGTCGCGTACGCCCCGGAGCCTGACCGGCGGCCCGGCCGCGGACCGGCCACTTCGTGGCCGTCCCTCCCTAGGGGTCGGGAGTGCGGTGGGTGGGTTGGGTGGGTTGTTGAAGACGGGGACGGGCTGGGTGTGCGTGCGGTGGGTTGTTGAAGGTGTGTCGGCTGGCTGGCTGGGTGTGTGGTGTGGTCGGGGCGGATCAGGTTGTGGCGGGGGCGGTTTCGGTGAGGGGGGTGGGGGTCTTGGCTGCTACTACCGCGCGGTAGACGATGGCGCCGGTGGTGAGGATTACGGCCACCGACAGGGGGCCTGCCCAGAGTTGCCACCAGCTGCCGCCGGCGGGGGTGTAGACCTCGGGGCGGGGCCAGGCCAGGTTGATGACCATGGCGATGCCCCAGACGACGGCGAGGGCGTTGATGGGGATGCCAAGGCGGCCCAGGTGGAACAGGGTCTTGTCGTCGGGGGCGGGCAGGCCCTGGATGCGGCGCAGCAGCAGTGGCACGGTGACCAGGAGGTAGGCCAGGTACAGGCTGACGATGCAGACGCTGGCGAGGGTGGCGAAGATGGCAGGGTTGCCGAGGTTCAGGACCAGCAGGCAGATGCCGAGGGCTCCGATCGCGACGGCGGGCCACACGGGGGTGCCGAAGCGGGGGTGCACGGTGGACAGGGCTTTCGCGAAGGGCAGTTTGCCGTCGCGGGCCATCGAGAACATCAGGCGCGAGCCCGCGGTCTGGATGGCGAGGGTGCACACGATCACGGCGACCGCGACACAGCCGAGCAGCACCGAACCGGCGGGGCTGTTCAGCTTCGAGGTGATGACGTAAGCCAGTCCACCGGTGGACAATTCGCCGTCGGACAGGCTCGGAGCCGCCATCAGCGCGCCGAGCAGCATGAGGCCGCCGCCCAGCGCCGAGACCGCCAGCGCGAGCAGGATGGTGCGGGGAGCGACCTTGCGCGGGTTCTTGGTCTCCTCGGAAAGCTCACCGGCGGAATCGAATCCGACCATCACGTACGCGGCCATCAGGCCCGAGACCAGGAACGCCGCCCAGTACGGGCCGGGGGAGGCCTGGTCGGTCTGGAACACCACATCGGGGCCGCGCTCGGTGTTGGCGAAGAACAGCGCGATGATCGCCAGCACGCCGACGATCTCGACGGTGACACCGATCGAATTGATCTTCGACATCAGGTCGATGCCGATCACGTTGATGGTGGTGGTGACGACGAGCAACACGCTGCCGAGCAGCACCGCGTTCATCGCGCCGTCGCGGGAGGTCAGCGCGGTGTCGGTGCCGATGAGCTGGAATCCGCTCCAGATCGAGGGCAGCACCACCTGGAGTGCGATGGCGGCCGCGGCGGCGGTCACGACCTGCGCGATCACCATCATCCAGCCGGCGAACCAGCCGATCAGCCCGCCGGCCAGCCGACGTGACCACTGATAGATACAGCCGGAGATCGGGTAGCGGGCGGCGAGCTCGGCGAAGTTCAGCGCGACCAGGAACTGGCCCGCGAACACCAGCGGCCACGTCCAGAAGAAGGCGGCGCCGCCGAACGAATAGCCGAAGCCGAAGAACTGGAAGATCGTGGTGAGGATGGAGACGAACGAGAAACCTGCCGCGAAGGACGCGTAACGCCCCAGTTTGCGGTGCAGGACCGGCGTGTAGCCGAAGGCTGCCAGATCGGCGCTGTCGCGGCCGAGTTCGGGTGGGGCGGCGGGGGATTCGAATGTCGTGGCCATGTCGGTGTCCTTCAGCGGTTCGGCCAATATCTATCAGTCGATAGTTTTGCGCGCGCGATCGCTCGAACGGTGTCGTGCGTGTATCGACTGGACGCCCCGCGGTAACTTCTGCGTTGCGTGAGTTTCTGTCAAATGACAGAAATTCGACGGCCGGGCATTCTCGCTGGTGAGCTGCCCGCTGCGGTGCAGGTCGTGGCCCGATGACAGAATCTTCGGTGTGGCGAATCTCGGTCCCGGGCGTCCCCGGCTGGAACAGCGGCGCAGGCAGGGAACTACGCCGCGCGCGGAGATCCTCGACGCGGCGGCGGAGCTCTTCACCACCAAGGGGTACGCCAACACCTCGACGCGGGCAGTCGCCGACGCGGTCGGCATCCGGCAGGCATCGCTGTATCACCACTTCGCCGCCAAGGACGACATCCTCGACGCGCTACTGGCCGAAACAGTGGCGGGACCGGTCGAACTGGCGCAGCGGATGATGACCGAACCGGACGGCGCGGCGACCCAGCTCTACGCTCTGGCCCTGTTCGACGTGCGCCAATTGCGGACGGCGCGGTGGAATCTGGGCGCGCTGTACCTGCTGCCGGAGTTGCGCACGGAACGCTTCGTCGCGTTCCGGCGACGACGTGACGAACTGCGCGGACACTACGAGCGTCTGGCCGCCGCGGCATCGACGGCCGCGGGGGAATCCGGCGACGCGCGGATCCTGCCGTTCCGGCTGGTGGAGACGGTGATCGCGATCAGGTACGACGAGGGGGCGGCGGGCGTGGACACCGAGCGCGTCATCCCGGACGCCGTTCTGCGCATCGTCGGCTACCCGGGCGACACGGGTGCGGTGCGGGCATCGGCCGCGGCGCTCCTCGCACGGCTGGGCGAGATCGCTCCCGCCTGAGAGGCCGTACCCGGTGGCGAGGAGCGCCGCGATACCTCAACTTCGGATGAACGCCAGGATGTCCTGGATGAGCTCCTGCTGATAGGCGCCGAAGACGCCGTGCGGTGCGCCCGCGTACACCTTCAGCGTTCCCTTCTCGACGAGCTCGATCGACTTCAGCGCGGCATTCGCGATCGGCACGATCTGGTCGTCGTCGCCGTGTGCGATGAAGACCGGCACCCGCAGCGCCTTCAGATCCTCGGTGAAGTCGGTCGCGGAGAACGCGGCGACACACTCGTAGGCGGCCTGGATCCCGGCGAGCATGCCCTGGCGCCAGAAGTCGTCCTGCGCGCCCTTCGAGACGACGGCTCCCTCGCGGTTGAAGCCGAAGAACGAGGGGGCGAGCTCCTGATAGAAGCTGGAGCGGTCGCTGAGCACCCCGGCGCGGATATTGTCGAACACCTCCATCGGCAAGCCGTCGGGATAGGCCTCGGTGGCGACCATGATCGGCGGTACCGCGCCGATGGTGACGACCTTGGCGACCCGGTCCACACCGTGCTGGGCGGCGTAACGCACGACTTCGCCGCCTCCGGTCGAGTGCCCGACCACGATGACATCGCGCAGGTCGAGTGACTCGATCAGCTCGGCGAGATCGCGCGCGTAGGTGTCCATGTCGTTGCCCTGCCACGGCTGCGAGGAGCGGCCGTGACCGCGGCGGTCGTGTGCGATGACGCGGTAGCCCGCGTCGGCGAAGGTCTTGCGCTCCAGTGCCCACGCGTCGGAGCTCAGCGGCCAGCCGTGGCTGAAGACGACAGGTTGTCCGGTGCCCCAATCGGAGAAATAGATCTCGGTGCCGTCGGTGGTGGTGAAGTAGGGCATTGTGCTGTGCTCCTGTCGGAGATGCGGACGAGTAGGTTGCCCATAGTTGTCGAGCGCCGGTGCGCTGTCGCCCACCGGAACGGCCGAAGATCCCGCCATTCCGGCCAAACAGTAGATTTATCGGCATGTCCACACCCCGGAATCGCCTACATCACACTACTTCCAGTGGTACACGGCGTATCGGGTTTCTCCTGTTCGACGGGGTGAAGGCACTCGACTACGTCGGTCCCGCAGAGGTATTCGTCGAGGCGAATCAGTTCGCCGATGCCTACGAGATCGTGCTGATCTCGCCCACTGGCGCACCGGTGCACAGCTCGGTGGGCCAGGGAGTTGCTGTGACGACTTCCGTGGCGGATGCGCCCCTGCTCGACACGCTCGTGGTGCCCGGCAGCGAAGTGCGCCCCGCCGAGTTCGTGCGTCCCGATCTGGTCGAGGCCGCCCGCGTTCTCGCGGCGCGCAGCCGTCGGGTCGTGTCCATCTGCAGTGGCGCCTTCGTGCTGGCCGAACTCGGGATGCTGGACGGCCGAAGCGCGACCACACACTGGAAATTCGCCGCCGAGCTCGCCCGCCGGTATCCCCGGATCGACGTGCAGGCGGACCGGATCTTCGTGCGGGACAACGACATCGCGACCTCGGCGGGCGTCGCGGCGGGCATCGACCTCGCGCTCGCGTTGGTAGCGGACGATCTGGGCAGCGACATCGCTCGCCAGGTCGCTCAGGGGCTTCTGGTCTATCTGCAGCGTTCCGGCGGGCAGACCCAGTTCTCGACGCCCATGCGCGCCGTCGCCCTGCCACCCGGTCCGGTGCGCGTGGTCACCGACCTGATCGCCAGGGACCCCGCCGCGCGGCACAGCGTGGTGGACCTCGCGCGATACGTCAATGTGAGCGTCCGTCACCTCACCCGCCTGTTCACCGAGGAGACCGGGCTCAGCCCGGCCGAGTACGCGGCGAATGTGCGGTTCGATCTCGCGCGGGCCGAGCTCGAAGCCGGCAGTTCGGTGAGCCGGGCCGCGTCCGGCGCGGGTTTCGCCAGCGCCGAGGCACTACGCCGGGCCTTTGTCACGCGGCTCGGGGTGTCGCCCTCGGACTACCGGCGCAGGTTCGAATCCGAGGCGAGTGCGTAGCGGGTCTCAGCGGGCGGTCGGCGGGGCGATCTGCCAGTGCTGGTTGAGTGCGCCCGCGATCTCGGGCAGCACGGTGATCGGGATTCGCTTGGCGCGCAGCATTTCCCGGATCTCGCTCACCTGTTCGCGCTTGCGCATGTCGTAGGCGCCCGTGACGGGGCGGATCACCGGTGGGATGGACAGCAGCACCAGTTCGTCGGCCGACTCGCCGTTCAGGTCGAGTGCCAGTGCCCAGCGGGCGTGCTCGTCGAGGGTGAAGCGGCCCGCGACGACGCGGTCCCACGGCACGGTCGACGAGCGGAACGGGGTCCGCGCGTAGATCGCGTGCTCGTGCAACTCGATGACGTCACGGACGAACAGCGCGACACCCACCGCGAAGCCGCCGACCGCCCCGACCAGCAGCCCGGTGATCACCCGGTTCACCCCGAACATCGCCAGGAACAACCCGACGACGCCCGTGGTGACCAGGACCGCGATCAAGCAATAGAACAGACTCCGCCTGGTGGACACCACACCGGCACGCACGACCGACATGCGGACCTCCCTCTCCAGCTCGCCGGGCCCGATGCTCGCGCCGATCGGCGAATCACGATTCGTGGCTCACCCTAGCGGTGCGCACCGCTGTGGGCTCACGAGCCGAGCGACACCGCTGCCTCGGAGGTCTCGACGAGGAAGGTGAAGGTCTCCTGGAAGTACAGCTGCACCGTCTCGGCGTCGTGGCTGAGGTAGCCGATCGACAGGTCCTGGCCGAGCGCGAGCTCGAAGTCGCCGCCGCGGGTGGTGAGCGCGAAACCGCCGGAGATCGCCGGAGCCCAGATGATCTCGCCGTCGATCAGCCGCTCGATGTGGGTCCGGATCGGGTGACCGTGATCGGAGGTTTCGCTGACCTGGGTGTACAGCTCGGCGCTGAGCACCACCGAGTACGGGCCCTGCACGCCGGCCAGGCGCAGGCCGGTGAGGGCGTGCGAGATGGCATCGGGAATGTCGACGACATTGCCCGGAAGGGCGACGGGGGAGTTCGAGGCGGCCTCGCGGATCCCGGTGATGCCCGCGGCGGCGTAGCTCTCGAAGATCGCGCGGTCTTCGGCGAAGGCGATCTTCTGCGCGGCGTCCTTGAGGTTGTCGAGGTCGGCGTCGCCCGCTCCGCGCTCGATGTCGTCGAGCTCGGAGCGTTGCAGGGTGAACGGCACCCGCAGCTCGATGACCGGTTGGATCACGCGCTGACGAGCCTGCACGCCGTCGTCGGGCGAGGCGATCGAGGTGACCCGGCCGAGGTTGCGGGCCGAGAAGTCGAAGCCGTGCGGTCCCGACACGTCGACCACCCGGCGACCCGCGATATTGCGCTTGAACGTGCGGGTTGCCTCCTCCTCGATCTGCGACCAGGCTTCGCCGGTGATCGGCGCGAGTTCGCGATGCAGGTTGTTCATTCAATTACTCCTTTTCATCGTGCCGATTGCGAGGGAGCCGTCCGAGCGAGCGGCTGCCGCCGCGTTCGCGCGTTCGACGGGGACGATTTCGGACAGTGTCGCCGGCTCGACCTCGGTGGCTGCCGTGTCGGGTGCGTCGGGCAGGTCATCGAGGAAATCCACGGTGGGAGTGAAGAAGAGCGTGCCGGTAACAGCGAAGGAGAAGTCGAGGATGCGGTCGTAAGCCGCCTCGCTGGTACCGAGGAACATCCGTTCGAGCATGCGTTCGGTGACGCTCGGGGTGGCGGCATAGGCCACGTAGTAGGTGCCGAACTCGCCGGCGCCGATGGTGCCGAACGGCATGTTGGCGCGCACGATCTGGCGCTCGGTGCCGTCGGGGTCGGTGATCGTGTTCACCGCGACGTGCGAGTCGGCGGGTTTCACGTCGTCGGGCAGTTCGTAGTCGGCGAGCTTGGTCCGCCCGATCACCCGCTCCTGTTCCTCGATCGACAGCGCGTTCCACTGGTCGAGCGGGTGGGTGTACTTCTGCACGACGACATAGCTACCGCCGGTGAACTCGGGATCCTCGTCGCCGATCAGCGCCGCCGAGGCCGCGCCCGGGCCTTCGGGGTTCTCGGTGCCGTCGACGAAGCCGAGCAGGTCGCGCTGCTCGAAATAGCGGAAGCCGACCGTTTCGTCGACGATGGTCGCCGCGCCTTTGAGGCGGGCGCCGATCACCATGGCGAGTTCGAAGCACGGGCCCTGGGTCTCGCCCCTGATGTGGAAGAACAGGTCGCCAGGGGTGGCCGGGGCGCTGTGGATCGGGCCGTTGTAACCCGGGAACTCGTGCAGCTCAGCGGGTTTCGGGCCGACGAAGAGCCGGTCCCAGGCCGCCGAGCCGATCGAGGTGACGCAGGTCAATCCTTCACCGGGCACCCGGAAACCGATCGAACGGCGCAATCCGGAGATGTCTGCCAAGAGGTCGCGGACCGCGGATTCGCCACCGGAATCGATGGTGGCGACAAGGAAGATCGCGGACGGCGTGAGTGGATCGAGGATCGGCTGTGGCTCACCCATGGCGTCCACAGTACGGCTCCGCACCGACAGGTCCGATCAACGCCTCGAGGTGTCAGATGTTTTCGGGCGATCGACCTGCTATTTCGCGACGGTCAGCAAAAATGTGACGTCGTCCACAGCTTTGACACTGTGGCGGGCGCGCGGCACCACGATGAGATCGCCTGCCGAACCCTTCCACTCGTCGGTGCCCGCGATCAGCACCAGCGTGCCGGAGAGCACCTGGATGGTGGCATCACCCGCATTGTCGTGTTCGGCCAGGCTCTGTCCCTCGGCGAGTGCGACGACCGTCTGGCGCAGCGCGTGGGTATGGCCGCCGATGAGGGTTTGCGAACTCCGGCCGCTCGTCGAGGTGGCCGCCAGCTTGAGCTGTTGACGGGCCACCGCCGTCAGCGATTTCTTGTCCATGGATCGGGCCTTTCGCAGGCATCTCGCGGGCAGGTCTTGCCAGGAGTATGCCCGACGGCGCCCACGCGTTCGGGCGTTTTGCCGCGACCGTTAGCTGTGTGTTGTCAGCCGCGGGTGTAGTGGCGAATGCGGTAGCGCAGACCGGTTTTCGAGGTCAGCCACGGGGCGTCGTCCGCATGCCATTCCGGGCCGATGACCGGGGCGAAGGCATCACCTGCCACGGTGGTGTCGACCTCGGTGACCAGCAGCGTCGTCGCCGAGGGCAGCGCGGCGCGGTAGATCTCGCCGCCGCCCGCCACCCAGGTGTCGGACTCGCCGGTCATCGTCAGCGCGTCGGGCACGGAGGCGGCGCGTTCGGCACCGTCGGCCGCCCACTCGGCCTGGCGGGTGACCACGATGTTGCGCCGGCCGGACAGCGGACGAAAGCTCGCGGGCAGCGAATCCCACGTCCGTCTGCCCATGATCACCGGGTGCCCCATGGTGGTGTCGCGGAAATTCGCCATATCCTCGGGCACCCGCCACGGAATGGTGTTGTCGACACCGATCACCCGGTCGTTCGCCTGCGCCCAGATCAGGCCGATCTGCTTCACACCGCCACCGGCGCCTTGATGCCGGGGTGATGTTTGTAATCGGACAGCTCGATGTCCTCGTAGGCGTAGTCGAACAGGCTCGTCGCCGGGCGCAGGTGCAGCGTCGGGAACGGGTAGGGCTCGCGGCTGAGCTGCTCGCGGACCTGGTCGACGTGGTTGTCGTAGATGTGCACGTCGCCGCCGGTCCAGATGAACTCGCCCGGCTCGAGCTCGGTCTGCTGGGCGACCATCAGGGTGAGCAGGGCGTAGCTGGCGATATTGAACGGCACACCGAGGAACAGGTCGGCGCTGCGCTGGTACAGCTGGCAGGACAGTTTGCCGTCGGCGACATAGAACTGGAAGAAGGCGTGGCAGGGGGCCAGCGCCATCTTGTCCAGGTCGGCCACGTTCCAGGCCGAGACGATCATCCGGCGCGAGTCGGGGTCGGTGCGCAGGGTGTGCAGCACCTGGGCGATCTGGTCGATGTGGGTGCCGTCGGGGGTTGGCCACGAGCGCCACTGCACGCCGTAGACGGGGCCGAGCTCACCCTTGGCGTCGGCCCATTCGTCCCAGATGGTCACGCCGTGCTCGCGCAGCCAGGCGACGTTGGAGTCGCCGCGCAGGAACCACAGCAGTTCGTAGGCGATGGACTTCATGTGGACCCGCTTGGTGGTGATCAGCGGGAAGGATTCAGCCAGGTCGTAGCGCAGCTGGTGACCGAAGATGCTGCGGGTTCCGGTGCCGGTGCGATCGGCCTTGGGCGTGCCTCGCTCCAGAACGTGCCGGAGCAGATCCTCGTACTGCGTATCAGGGGTGGCCACGTCTTGCGATTCTACGGGGGTCGGCTCTGCTGATCGGCACCTGGCAAGCTCTTCGGCTATGCGCAAGCTCTACGTGATCGGCATCGGCGCCGGCGACCCCGACCAGGTGACGATGCAGGCGATCAAGGCCATGCGAAAGGCCGAGGCCTTCTTCGTGATCGGCAAGGGCGCCGAGAAACAGGAACTGGTCGACGTGCGTACCACGATCCTGGCCGAACACGTGGACACGCCGCATCGGATCATCGAGATCACCGATCCGCCGCGTGAGCGCACTCCCGCCGACTACGCCGGTGTCGTCGTCGATTGGCACGAACGGCGTTCCGAACTCCTCGAAGCCGCGTTCGACCAGGTGGACGGCGTCGGCGCGATCCTCGTGTGGGGAGATCCGGCGCTCTACGACAGCACCCTGCGCATGGTCGAGCACGTGCTGGCGCGCGGGCGCGCCGACTTCGACTACGAGGTGATCCCCGGCGTCACCAGCATCGCCGCGCTGGCCGCCCGGCACCGCATGGTGCTGCACCGGATCGGTGAGCCCGTCCACGTCACGACAGGGCGCAGATTGCGCGAAGAAGGGCTCGGACCCGGGTCGACCGTGGTGATGCTGGACGGCGAATGCTCGTTCACCGAGGTCCGTGGCGACGATATCCATATCTGGTGGGGCGCCTACCTCGGCATGCCCGACGAAATCCTGATCGAAGGCGATCTGCGCGAAGTCGAAAGCCGCATCGTGGCCCGCCGCGCGGAACTGCGCGCGGAAAAAGGCTGGATCATGGATGTCTATCTGCTCCGCGACGGATCCCGCGCCGACGCACGATGAATAGCTAAACTGGCAACCGTGCCCGAACTGCCGGAAATAGAGGCGTTGGCGCAGTTCCTTCGGGATCATGCCGTCGGCGCTGTGGTCGGCCGTGTGGACGTGGCGGCCTTGAGCGCGGTGAAAACGTTCGATCCGCCGGTCACCGCGTTGTCCGGCCGCGATGTCACCGGTGCGGGGCGGTGGGGGAAATTCCTCGGAATGGATTGTGGCGGACTGTGGTTGATCACCCATTTGTCGCGCGGCGGATGGTTGCGCTGGGTCGATGAGCCGAATCCGTTGCCGCCCAAGCCGGGCGGTAAGAGCCCGCTGGCGCTGCGCGTGCATTTCTTCACGCCCGAGGGCGCCACGCCCGCGATCGACCTGACCGAGGCGGGGACGAAGAAGCGGCTGGCGGTGTATGTCGTCGAGGATCCGATGGCGGTGCCGGGGATCGCACGGCTCGGACCCGACGCGCTCGGACTGACCGAGGACGAATTCGCCGCGCTGCTGAAAAGCACATCGCAGCGAATCAAGACCGCGATCGTGGATCAGACTCTGATCGCCGGAATCGGCAATGCCTATTCCGACGAGATCCTGCACACCGCGAAGATCTCCCCGTTCGCGAACACCAGAACGATGTCCGCGGAAAAGGTTTCGCAGTTGTACATCGCGATGCGCACGGTGCTGCTCGACGCGGTCGATCGTTCGGTGGGACAGGACGCGGCCCGATTGAAGGGCGAAAAGCGTTCAGGCATGCGGGTACACGCCAGAACCGGGCAGGCGTGCCCGGTCTGTGGTGACACCGTGCGTGAGGTGTCCTACGCGGAGCGGTCCTTCCAGTACTGCGCCACCTGCCAGACCGGCGGCAAGGTGCTCGCCGACCGGCGGATGTCGCGGCTGCTCAAATAGTCTTCTCGCGCCAGGCTTCCAGCAGCCGGAGCCAGAATTCGCTGACGGTGGGGAAGGCGGGCACCGCGTTCCACAGAGCCTCCATGGGCACCCGTCCCACCACCGCGATGGTGGCCGCGTGCAACTGCTCACCCATATCGGGACCGACGAAGGTGGCGCCGAGAATACGGTCGGCGGCAATATCTATCACGAGTTTCGCGCGGCCGTGGAAGTCGTCACGCGAGAGCGCGGACCCCGCGACGGCGATGTCGAGCTCGACGGTGTCCACCGCGTGTCCGGTGGTGCGCGCCTCGTGTTCGGTGAGGCCGACGGAGGCGAGTTCCGGTGCGGTGTAGACGACCTGGGGCACCTGCTGATGGTCGGCGCTCGCGGTGAACCGCGAGCCGTCGAGTGGCCTGCCCTCCGCGCGGGCGGCGATCACGTCACCGGCTACCCTGGCCTGGTACTTGCCCATATGTGTCAGCGCCACACGATGATTCACATCGCCGACGGCGTAGAGCCAGTCGCCGGACACCGCACGCGCGGTCAGCTGGTCGTCGACTTCGACATAGCCGGCGGGCAGCCCCACCGCGTCGAGACCGAGATCCGCGGTGGCGGGGCCGCGGCCGGTGGCGACGACGAGTTCGTCCACCTCGAGTTCGCCGTCGCCGAGCACCAGGGTGACCGGACCGCCGTGGAGGCGGCCGACGCCGGTGTCCTCGGGATCGCGGCGCGAGACCAGTAACGGTTCGGTGTGGAACCGCACCTCGACGTTTCCGGTGTCACGCAAGCCCCGCAGCACCAGCTCCGACGCGAACGGCTCGCTGCGCGGCAGCAGGCGGTCACCCCGGACCAGCAGGGTCACCTCCTCGGCGCCGAGTTCGGCCAGCCAGGTCGCCGTTTCGCAGGCGACGACACCGCCGCCGATGATGGCGACCCGGCGCGGGACGACGGTCAGGTTGGTGGCGTCGCGGGAGGTCCACGGCAGCGCCTCGCGCACGCCCTGAATATCCGGGATGGTGGCGGTGGTGCCGGTCGCCAGGACGACGGCATGCCGGGCGCGCAAGCGCTTCACGCCGTCGTCGGTGCTTACCTCGACGAGTCGTTCGCCGACCAGACGGCCGGCCCCACGGACGGTGTCGATGCCGGTCGATTTCGCCCACTCGACCTGGGAACTGTCGTCGTGGTCGTGCACGAAGGCGTCGCGGCGGGCGAGGATGTCGGCCACCTGCGGGCCGCTCGCGCTCACCCCCGGCATCGCCTCGCCGAGGTCGAGTACGGCGCCGGGGCGCAGCAGTGCCTTGCTGGGAATGCACGCCCAGTAGCTGCATTCGCCGCCGAACAGTTCCCGCTCGACCAGGGCGGCGGTGCGGTCGCTGCCCGCGATGGCGTAGGCGGCGGCGTTCTCACCCGCCGGGCCGGCACCGATGACGATGACGTCGTACTCGAGCTCGGTCACTGCAGATAGCCCTCGACCTCACGGGGGGAACGCAGCCCCGTGTCCTCGGGAGATTCGCCGGAGCCGCTGCGGGCGCGTCTCTGCCGCAACAGATCCCAGGCCTGATCGAGCATCACTTCCAGTTCGGCCAGCTGCTTGCGTTCGGCTACCGGGTCGATCTCGCCCGCGGTGGCCTTGGCTCGCAGCGAGTGCTCGTCGTCGACCAGCTGTTTGATCCGCGCCAGAATGTCCTGATCAGTCATGCTCTCACCACTTCGATAGTCGGAGGGGTCGTGCCGGTTCCTGGTCCATGCTACGACCGCGCGGGTCCGGCGGAGCGTGCTGCTTCGGCGAGGCAGTCGGCCGCGACGGGCATGGCGCAGGCGAGGTCGGTGCTGTTCAGCGCGGTATAGCCGATGGCGACGCCGAAGTGGTGTGGTTCGCCGAGGTGGTGGCGGGCCAGACCGTCGAGCAGGACGCCGCGGGCGCGGGCGGCGTCGACGGCGTGGCGCTCGGCGGCGGGGCCGGGGAGTTCGACGACGACGTGCGAGCCCGCGTCGTCGCCGATGACGGGGAGCCCGCGGCGGGTGAGCGCGTCGACGACCAGGGCGCGTCGTGGCGGGACCACTCTGCGGAGCCGGCGCAGGTGCCGGGACAGGTCGCCGTGGCGGGCGAATTCGCTGAGGATCCGCTGCCCGGCGGGGCTCGGGGAGCTGCCGATCTCCGCGCGGTGGGTGAGCACCGCGTCGGTGATGTCGGGGCGGGCGACGAGCCAGCCCACGCCGAGGGTGGTGGCGATGATCTTGCTGGTGGTGCCGAGATGGACGACGACATCAGGTGCCATCGCCGCGAGCAGTGGTAACGGCGCTGTGTCGTAACGCAATTCGCCGTCGTAGTCGTCTTCGATGATGAAAGCGCCGGTTCCTCTGGCGAATTCGATGAGCTCGACCCGGCGCGCCGCGGGCATCATCGCACCCATCGGGAACTGGTGTGCCGGTGTGCAATACACCGCGCGGACGCCGGGCGGAATCCGATCCACACACAAACCCCCGGCGTCGACGGGCACCGGCAGCACCTCGATGCCGACGGCTCGCAGTGCGCCGACGGCGCGGAGGTAGCCGGGATCCTCGATGGCGACGGTGTCGCCCGGACGGAGCAGCGCGGTGGCGAGCTCACCCACCGCCGCGCTGGTACCGGCGGTGGCCAGCACCACCGATCCGGCGCCGGCCGCCAGGCCCCGATGGCGCAGGAGGTGGTCGGCGACCGCCGCCAGGAAGTCCGGTTCGCCCGCACGGTTCTTGCGGGCCTCGGGAGCTTGGTCGCCGGCCGCCCGCCACGCGCGGCGCCAAGCGGCGGAGTCGACGGCTTCGGCGCACGGTGCACCCGGACCCAGATCGAGCAGGCCCGCGTCGGGATCGGCACCGTGGCCGGCGCCGGTGGACGGTGGCGCGGTGGCGGGGGCGGTGCTGAGGTAGGTACCGGAGCCGTGTTTGCCGGTGAGCCAGCCTTCCGCGTGCAATTGGTCGTAGGCGACGGCCACCACCGCCCGGCTCACCCCGAGCCGCTGTGCCAGGGCGCGCGAGGACGGTAGCCGGTCGCCGATGCGCAGCACCCGATCGGTCGCCGCGGCGCGCAGGGCATCGGCCACCTGCACCGACAGCGGTTCGGGGGCGGTGCGGTCGAGCGGGATCGGAAGGTCGTCGAGCATCGTCCACCTCGAATTGGCCTGTTGAAATTCTGTTGAATTGGATCTACGCGTAGTCCACTTCTTCGGCGAAGCTCATCTTATGAGCACGCACGACGTCAACCGCAACCCCCTGTCACCGACCCCGCGCACCACGCTGACGCGCTCCAAGGAACGCGGCGTCACCGACCGCGCGGCACTGGACGCGGTGCTCGACGCGGGCCTGGTCTGCCACCTCGGCGTGCTGCTCGGTGGATCGCCGGTGGCGCTGCCCACCATCTACGGTCGCGTCGGCGACACCCTCTACCTGCACGGATCCACCGGCGCGGGCAATATGCGCGCCGCGATCGACACCGACATCTCCCTGACGGTGACCCACGTCGACGGGCTGGTGTACGCGCGCTCGGCCATGCACTTCTCGATGAACTACCGCTCCGCGGTGATCCGGGGCAGCGCGGTGCTGGTCACCGACGAGGCCGAGCGCGACAACGCGCTGCGGGCGATCGTCGAGCACTCCGCGCCCGGAGCCTGGGATCGGGTACGCCCGCCCAACCGCAAGGAGATGGCGGCGACGATGGTGCTCGCGCTCGACCTCACCGAGGCCTCGGTGAAGGTGCGTTCGGGCGGGCCGAACGACGACGAGGACGACATCGCGACCGGCGGTGTGTGGGCGGGGGTATTGCCGCTGCGACAGGTGTGGGGCGAGCCGATCCCGGCCGGCAACCTCGAACCCGGCATCGACGTGCCCGCTGACGTCAGTGCGCGGGTCACGCCGGTCGCGGTGCCCGTGCGTTGAGATCCGCGCGTCGGCGTCTATTTGCCGGACGCCCCGAGTGTCATCAGATCCTTGGCCGAGACCTCGGGTAGGTATGCCTTCGTCAGGGCGATGCCGATGCGGGGCAGGTCGGCCTCGTCGCGGTAGCACAGGTAAACCGGCTCGTGGCGGGGCTGGAACTTGGCCTTGAACGAATGCAGTGACCGGAAGCCGTAATACGGCTCCATCGCGGCGCCGAGCCCCTCGAGCAGACGATCGATGGGCTCGGCGCCGTCGGTACCCGCACTGCGTGCCAGCGGTGCGCCCGAGAGCGAAACGATCTCGGCGCCTTCCTCTTTGAACGCCTGGCAGGACGAGGCGATGAGGAATTCCACCACCGGCCGGAACCCGTCGGGGCGCCTGCGCATCACGTCGAGAGTCCAGCCACGGATCTCGTCGCCGGGGCCGTACACGGGCAACCACGAGGTGACACCGTGTACGCCGCCCTTGGCATCGACGGCCAGCCCCACCCGTACGGCCGGGTCGAGTGCCTCCTCCACGCCGCCGAGGGTGAATCCCATTTCGGGCAGCCCCTTCTCGCCCACCCACTCCTCGGAGATGGCGCGCACCTGGGCGATCACCACGAACGGTTCGTCGGCCAGCTCGACGAGCCGGAACTCGATGCCCTCCTTGTTCGCCTTGTTGATCGCGGAACGGATGTCCTGCCACGCCTTGCCCTTGAACTCGAGCTGCGGCAGGTCGACGATGGTGTCCTCGGCGATCTGCACACTGCGCCACCCGAGTTCGCCCGCGATCTCGGCGACCGCCTCGGTGGTGGAGAACAGGCACGGGACGAGTCCGTCGGCTTCGCAGCGATCGGTGAATCCGGCGATGGTGGCGGGGAGCAGATCGGTGGGGCCGATCGGATCGGTGAGCACGATGACGGTGCCCGCGTGACGCTGATAGGCGACGCAGCGTTCCCCGTCGGCGGCGAACCAGTATTTGTTCTCCGGCCAGGTCGTCATCCACGACATGGTGCTGCCGCCGTAGCGGGCGAGCAGGGCACGCACCGCTTGTCCGGGATCGGTGCCGGTGAGCGCGCCGTCGGTGATCTTGCGCCGCACGGGCACCCGGAACGCGCCGCGGCCGCTGTAGAGCAGCGCCACCTCGACCGCCCACAGCAGACCTGTTCCGAAGGTCACCGCGCCTTCGGTCTCGAAGTCGGTGCCGATGGCCACGCCGAGCAGCACCAGCGTGAACACCACGTGCAGCAGGCCGTAGGCGAGAGTGCCCCACCACGCCCAGTGCCTGCCTTTCCGCAGTTGCTCGGCCACCACCGTGATCACCACCACGGTCAGGATCGTGCTCCACAGCGAGCCGCGTTCGTTCTCGGTGGGACCGAGCAGGCTGTTGCCGGGGAAGAAGTACACCGCCACCGAGGCTGTCGCGATCACCAGCAGTCCGATGAAGGCCAGCATGCGGACTTCACGTCGGGTACGTGGCCAGAAGCCGTGTTCGGTGCGGCTGAACAGCTTTTCGCCCGCGGGCAGCCAGACGGCGATCGCGATGAGGTGCATGAGATCGGCGAAGGTCGACTCGAACAGGAACGTGAGCGCCACGTGCGCCATCAGCACGGCGCGCACCCGCAGCCGCCACGGCGACCGCAGCGTCGCCGAGACCGCGGCCAGCGCCGCGAACGCGGCCGTGGTGAATCCGACATCGCGGACCTCGGAAAGCCGGTCGGCCCAATCGAGATGGGTGTGGGCCAGCAGCCCGACCGTCACCGACGCGCCGAGAATGCCGATCAGCTGGCCCGACAGACAGACCAGTGCGGTGCGCACGGTGCCGAGCCGCCACTCCGTCCAGCCGACCGCCGCCGCGAAAACAACTGCCATACAGAAGTATTGGAAGGGGGTGAGTCCGAAGAACCAGCCGGACAGCGGCGTCCACCACTTGCCCTCGGTAAGCGGGGGCCAGCCGTAGGCGATATCGGGATACCAGGAACGTTCGTCGAGCCTGCGCCACAAGCCACCGCTGGCGACGCCGAGGATCGCGACCACGAGGAGGAAGCCGAGGGTGAACGGCATCCGGCGGATCACGGTGTGCGCCAAGGCGACGCCGCGCGAGGGCGCCGATTCGGAGGCAGCCGCGTTGTCGTTCATAGAACCACCCTTTGCTGCGAGTGCGCCGCACCGGCGCGGTGAGGTCGTCTGTGTACCGTATGTCATCGCGGCCGCACCACGACCGCGATGCGTGCGCTAGGGCGGTCGAGGTGGCATCTGCGGAGGTCAGGGATGACGCGAATCACCGATCTGTCGTTGCTCACCGGATGGCTGCCGGTGGCGTTGACGGTCTTGGGCGCCCTGGGTGCGGTCTGGTTGCTGTTACCTCGCGTACGACGCTATGTCACGACGATCATGCCGATCGTGGTGCTGGCCGCGGTGGTGTTCACCGTGGCGCTGTACCTGTTCGTGGAGGAGGTGTGGCGGCCCTTTCCCGACCCGATCGCCGTGTCGGTGTACGTGCTGATCGGGATCGCGGTCGCCGCGGTGCTGCTGGTTGTCCCGCGAATTCTGGTGCGCCGGACCGTGTGGACCGGTGTGGTGACCGTGCTCGCGGCCGCGGCGGTGCTCGTAGCGGTGGGAGTCGGGATCAACCGGGAGTACGCGTCGTATCCGACGGTGGGCGCGGCGTTCGGGGTGGAACAGGTCGACCGGATCGACGCCCGTGAGCTGACGCGGCGCGAGCAGGTGATCAGCGCGCGTCCGCTCGAGCCGGCCTGGCACGCGCCCGGCGGATTGCCCGACGGCGGGCGAGTACTGACCGCGACAGTGCCGCCGACGGCGTCCGGGTTCGCCGCGCGTGATGCCCAGATCTATCTGCCGCCCGCCTATTTCGCGGATCCGCGTCCGCTGCTGCCAGTGCTGGTGTTGCTCGCCGGTGAGCCGGGCGCGCCGCAGGACTGGTTCGTCGGTGGGCAGCTGGCCGAGACCATGGATTCGTTCGCCCGCGCGCACAACGGGCTCGCACCGGTCGTCGTGGTGGCCGACGGGACCGGCTCCCAGCTGGCGAACCCGCTGTGTCTGGACTCGAAGCTCGGCAATGTCGCCACCTACCTGGCCGTCGATGTGCCGAACTGGACGCGGGCGAATCTGCAGATCGACCCGGATCCGCGTTCCTGGGCGATCGGCGGACTCTCCTACGGCGGCACCTGCGCGCTGCAACTGGCCACCAATTATCCGGCGGTCTATCCCACCTTCCTCGATATGTCCGGTCAGGACGAACCGACCCTGGGCGACCGCCGGCGCACGGTGGACGCCGCGTTCGGCGGGGATACCGAGGCGCTGTTACGGGTCAACCCGCTCGACCTGCTGCGGACGCGGGCGTACCCGGATTCCGCCGGTGCGTTCGTCGTCGGCGCCGACGACGAGATGTACCGGCCGCAGGTGGAGCGGATGTATCAGGCGGCCGAGGAGGCGGGGATGGATGTGCGGCTGCGGATTCTCCCCGGTGGCCACAACTTCGCGCTGTGGGAGTTCGGGCTGCGTGATCAGCTGCCGTGGCTGGCCACCCGGCTCGGCCTGACACCCTGATCGGTGCCGGATTCCGCGGGGGTGCGCGGAGTACAGTTCGACGCATGTCCGAGGTGAAAACCCCAGGTACGGACGTCGGTGGCCCGCCCGCCGAGCACCAGATCGCCGCCGCCGCGCTCGGCATCGTCGACGAGGACGGCGCGGGGGCCCTGTCCGTCGGGGCGGTGGCGCGACGGCTCGGGGTCGACGCGGACGTGGTGCACGCCCGCGTCGGTGGGTTGGACGGCCTCGAACGCGCGGTGATCGAAAACGTGCTGTCGTCGGTGTCGCTCGGGCCGCTCACCGACGACGGTGTGGAGTGGACCGCGGCGGTGATCCAGTTCGCGCTGAGCATGCGCGGTCGGCTCTTCGACCACCCCGCGGTGGCGGAGTTGATCATGTCGGGGCCGATGGACAGCCCGTCGGCCGACGGACCGGTGGCGCGCGATATGACCGAGGCGCTGTTCGTCTGCCTCGCACGCGGTGGCCTCCAGGCGCCCATCCGCGCGCACGGGGTCTACGCGGTGTTCGTGTACGTCCTCGGTTCGATCGCCCTCGACGTCGCCGAAACCGATGGAAAGCCACCGCTGCCAGGGGAATCCGAGCGGATCGCGGCCCGCCGCGCGGCTCTGCGCGACCTGGATCCGACCCGGTGGCCGCGCACCGCGGCGCACCGGGAGGAGATCGCCGCCTGGACCTCCGTTGATCAGTTCGTCTGGGGGCTTCGCGTGCTGCTCGTCGGGATGACGGCGACCTGATGCGCGAACGCGCCGCGGCCCAGCAGGGCCGCGAAGCTCAGCAGCCACCCGCTCCACAACACATAGCCGAGGAAGTTGACGACGACGGCGGCGGGCTCGATGCCGAGCGGGATGACGACGCCGGTCGCGATGGCGGCGGCGCTGGTGTAACCGAGGGCGGCGAACCACGGTGGGGTGCGCAGGGCCGCGATGACCAGCGCGGTCCAGATCGCGGTGAGGGTGTACCCGGCGGTTTCGCCCAGGAGGGTGCCGAGCAGGGTGTGCTGTCGTTCGAAGGTGTCCGCGTCGGTCAGGGTGGGGACCAGTAGCGGCCAGCGCAGCAGGCCGATCGTTTGCACGAGGGCGGCGGCGACGCCGGCTCGCACCGCCCAGCGCATCGTGGGGGAGTCGTCCAGGCGCCCGAGCAGGACGGACAGCGGGACGAAAGCGCACGCCGCGGCCGCGAGGAGGGCGAACAGCGTGACGATCGTGGTCTGCTCGGCCCGGAATCGGGCGAGGACCTCGGTGGCGGGCAATTGCAGGACGTCGGGGTAGTCGAACGTCATCCCGAGGCCGACGAAGGCGAGGTTCATCAGAATCGGGGCGCTGATCAGCAGCGTGATGGCGGTCCATGGCTTGGTTCGCATGAGAATCCATTCTGGCTGTACGGAGTACAGGTAGCTGTACGGGGTACAGTTCACCGCATGTCGAAGGCGAAGTCAACAGGTGGCGGCGCGGCGCGGCCGGCGCGGCGCTCGTTCACCGAAGAGCAGGTGGTGGACATCGCGCTACAGCTTCTCGATGAGGGCGGGACCGGGGCGCTGTCGATCCGGGCGGTGGCGGGCAAGCTCGGGGTGAACCCCAACGCGGTGTACACCTACGTGGCGAGCCGGGCCGATCTGGAGCGCGCCGTGATCGAACGCGTGCTCTCGGCGGTTGCCCTCGAACCCCTGCGCGACCCCCGCGTGGAGTGGGCCGACGCGGTGATCCGGTTCGCGCTCGGCCTGCGCGCGGAACTGCTCGCGCATCCGGCGGTCGCGCTGTTGATGATGTCGGGGCCGATGGACGGGCCGTCGGCGAGCGATGTCGGCGAGGCGATGTTCGGGTGCCTGGCTCGAGGCGGTTTGTCGGAGGCGAGGCAGGCGAACGGCGTGTACGCGGTGATCGTGCAGGTGCTGGGCGGCATCGCGCTCACGGTGGCCGAAACCGACGGAAAGCCGCCGCTCACCCCGGAATCCGAGCGGGTCGCGCAACGTCGCGAGGGGCTGGCCCTGCTCGACGGCGATCGCTGGCCACGCTCGGCGGCGCAGGTCGACGCGATGGCGGCGTGGAACTCCGAGGATCAGTTCGTGTGGGGGCTGCGTGCCTTGCTCAAGGGGATAGCTGCCGGCTGACTACCAGGGCGCGGGATGTAATCCCGTTGCCGCACAGGCCTTGTCGACGGCGTCGAGCAGGGAATCGTTGTCGGCGGCGAGGCTGACCAGGGCGAGTGTGTAGGTATCGCCGAGGTGGGAGAGGTAGCCCGCGAGCTGGGTGCGGGGGAAGGCGGTGATGCCGGGGTGGATCGCGCGGGCGGCCACCCGGGTGCAGTCGTGTGGGCCGACTCTTCGCACCGCGTCGGGGAGGGTGCCGATGTTGGAGCACAGAATGTCTCGCTCGCCCGCGCCCTTGCTGAGGGTGTAGGCCCAGCGGTCGGGGATCACCTGGAGGATCTCCTCGGGCAGGCCCGCGGGGCTCGACATTCGGTGCTGATAGGCGGACCTGGCCTTGTCGCGAATGGTCGCGGGAGTGTCGAGGCGGTGGATGGCGATCTCGGTCACCGCGAGATCGTTGTCGACTCGGGGTTCGTCGCGCGTGTCGACGGGCAGGCTCGCAGTGATGATCGGGTTCGGGAAGCCGTTCTGCCACAGGATGTTCGCGATCAAGTGGATGAACAGGCTGTTCGGGGTCCCGCCGAGGGTGTTCGCGGTGGTGTCCCAGTGGGCGGCATCGAAGGTCAGCAGGAGGGGGCGCAGGTGCCGGTCGCTGGGCGAGCCGGGATTCGCAGGCGGAATGCCGCTGGACGCCGGCTCGCGCGGAACGTGGTCCGTGGCCGGTCGTGCCGACCGCCGGGGGAACCTGCGTAACAGCGCACGGGTCGTGCCGCCGAAGATGGTGACCCACTGGGAGACCGCATCCGTCCACTCCGAAGACGTTGTTCGGTACTGCGTTTCACCGGCGGGCAGTAGGCCGATCGAGGCGTGCGCCGGATCGAGCGAGCGCAGGGCGGCGGTGACGGCGTGGATCAGGCCACGGGCGTCGGCCAGGACATGCGAACAGGTCAGGGCGACAACGGTTCCGCCGCCGTCGAGGCGGGCGGCGGACAGACGCCAGCCGGGCGCGAACTCCGGGTCCAGATCGGTGCCGAGGCTGTCGGCCCATGGCAGGACCGCGTGGGCGGGGAGTGGGCCGGCACCGCGACCGGAATCGTGGTGGGCGATCGGCATTGCCGGCCAGTCGGTCTCGGCGATCGCGGTCCGGTTCGGCAGGAGGTCGAGGGGGTGGGCGCTGGTGTTGGGCTGCCAGCCTCTGCGGGCGCCGGGAACCCGGGAGTCGACCACCCTGCGGCCGAGCCTGCCCACACGCAAGCGATCGTGAATCGATTGCAACAGCGCGGGTTCCATCGCATCGGGAGTACGCCACAGACCCTGTAGCGCGATGGGGGTGCCCATCCCGCGGTGGGTCCGCAGGAAGATCTCGTCGACGACCGTGAGGCGGTCCATCAGCGGTGGTCGGCGCTACCGTGCCTGCCCTCACCCGCGGCGAAGCGGGCGGCGCCGTCGAGTGCGCCGCCGGTCAGGGCGGTCATGCCGTGCCGGAATTCGACGCGCAGCGCCTCCTCCTCGGTGTGTCCGTACTGGTCGTACAGGGCGGCGCGGTCGGTGCGCAGACAGGTCTGGGGGAGCGCGGCGAGCTGGGCGGCCAGCTCCTCGGCCACGCGGCGGGCCTCGCCGGTGGGCACGACACGAGTGACCAGGCCCATCTGTAGCGCCTCGGGCGCGCTCACCGGGCGGCCGGTGAGGATCATGTCGAGTGCGCGGCCTTCACCGACGATGCGCGGCAGGCGCACGGTGCCGCCGTCGATCAGCGGGACACCCCAGCGGCGGCAGAAGACGCCGAAGGTGGAGTCCTGCTCGGCGATTCGCAGATCACACCACAGGGCCAGCTCGAGACCGCCCGCCACGGCGTACCCGGACACCGCCGCGATCACCGGCTTGGACAGCCGCAGCCGGGTCGGGCCCATCGGGCCGTCACCGTCCTCGGTGGCCTGGTTGCTGTTCTCGGTGCCGAGAGCTTTGAGGTCGGCGCCGGAGCAGAAGGTGCCGTGTTCGCCCCACAGCACGGCGACCGAGGAGGTGGGGTCGGCGTCGAACGCGCGGAACGCCTTCACCAGCGCGTGAGCGGTCGGGCCGTCCACCGCGTTGCGGGCGTGTGGGCGATCCAGGATCACCGTCGTGACCGGGCCCGCGTGTTCGACGCGCACCGAATTCGCCGGACCGGGCGCGCTGGTTTCGGCGGGTGAACCTGTTTCCATTCCTCGACCATACGGCCACGGCACCCCTTGTGTGAAGAGGTGAATCAATGGTTCACTTCTTCACATGGTGTACCGCAGGACCCCGGCCGTACAGGCCCGGCTCGACGCGCAACGGGCGCTGATCGTGCACGGCGCCACCCGCGTGCTCTCGCGTGACGGGTTCGCCGGGCTGTCGATGGCAGCGGTCGCGGCGGAGGCCGGTATCGCGACCGGCACCGTGTACAAGCAGTTCGAGAACAAGGCCGAACTGGTCGCGGCGGTCTTCGAGACGGTCGTCGCCCGCGAGGTCGACGCGGTGCGCGCCGCCGTGGCCGAAGGTGACGTGGTGGGGCGGGTCACCGCCGCGGTGGAGACCTTCGCCGGGCGCGCGATGAAGAATCCGAAACTGGCCTACGTGCTGCTGGCCGAGCCCGTCGACGCCGCCGTCGACGCGCAGCGGCTGGAATTCCGGCGCGCGTTCGCCGCGTCGTTCGAGACCGCGATCGCACACGGCGTCGCCGAAGGCCGCTTGCCTGCCCAGGACTCGAGCCTCACCGCCGCCGCCCTCGTCGGCGCGATCGGCGAGGTGCTGGTCGGTCCGCTGGCCGCCGCGCCGCACGCCGAGACCGTCATCCCCGAATTGGTCGCTTTCGCCGTGCGCGCACTCGGTGCGCGCACGGAAACGTCGTAGTCGAAGGAGTTACCGGACATGCCGACCCACGAAGTGTTCAACCAGGCACCACCACTGATCCCCTTCGATGCCGCGCGCAACCCCGCGCTGCTGGAAGGCCTGCACCGCGAAGGCGCGGGCTGGGCCGAAGCCGAAGTGCGCGAACTCGGTGCGCTGGCAGGCGGTTTCGAGGCGCAGGAGTGGGGCAGGCTCGCCAACGAGTACCCGCCGGTGCTGCACACCCACGACCGGTGGGGCAATCGTGTCGACGAGGTGGAATTCCACCCGCACTGGCACGACCTGATGAATGTCGCGGTCACACATGGGCTGCACGGTTCGCCGTGGCTGGACGAGCGGCCCGGCGCGCACACCGCGCGCGCCGCCAAGTTCTACACCTGGGGCGCCGCCGACGCCGGACACATGTGCCCGATCTCGATGACCTACGCGGTGGTGCCCGCGCTGCGCCACAACCCCGAACTGGCCGCCCGCTTCGAGCCGCTGCTCGGCTCGCGCACCTACGATTTCGGCTTGCGCGAACCATCGGCCAAGGCAGGTCTCATCGCGGGTATGTCGATGACGGAGAAGCAGGGCGGCTCCGACGTCCGGGCCAACACCACCACCGCCACACCACAACCCGACGGCTCGTACCGCATCGTCGGGCACAAGTGGTTCACCTCGGCGCCCATGTCGGACATGTTCCTCACGCTCGCGCAGGCCCCGGGCGGCCTGTCGTGTTTCCTGCTGTCCCGGGTACTGCCCGACGGCACCCGCAACCCCATCCGCATCCAGCGGCTGAAGGACAAGCTGGGCAACAAGTCCAACGCGTCCTCGGAGATCGAATACGAGAACGCCACCGGCTGGCTCGTCGGCGCCGAGGGGGCAGGGGTGAAGACGATCATCGAGATGGTCAACATGACCCGCCTCGACTGCGTGATCGGCTCGGCCACCGGCATGCGGCTCGGCGCGGTCACCGCGATCCACCACGCCCGCCACCGAAAGGCCTTCGGCGCCGAGCTGATCGACCAGCCCGCCATGCGCAATGTGCTGGCCGACCTCGTCATCGAATCGGATGCCGCGACCACGGTGATGATGCGGCTGGCGGGGGCCACCGACCGCGCGGGCAGCGATCCGGCCGAGGCCGCGCTGCGCCGGATCGCGCTCGCCATCACCAAGTACTGGGTCTGCAAGCGTGCTCCGGCGCACGCCGCCGAAGCGCTGGAATGCCTGGGCGGCAACGGCTATGCCGAGGAATCGGGGATGCCGCGGCTGTATCGCGAGGCGCCGCTCATGTCGATCTGGGAAGGGTCGGGCAATGTGGCGGCGCTGGACGCGTTGCGTGCCATGGGACGTCAGCCCGAGACGGTCGAGGCCTACTTCGCCGAGGTCGGGCTCGCCCGCGGCGCCGATGCGCGCCTCGACGACGCGATCGACCGGGTGGGCAAGGAACTCACCGACCTGTCCGATATCGAATACCGCGCCCGCCGCGTCGTGGAACTGATGGCACTCGTCCTCCAGGGCGCACAGCTGGTGCGGCACGGACATCCCGCCGTCGCGGATGCCTTCTGCGCGACCCGCCTCGGCGCCGACTGGGGCATCGCCTTCGGCACCCTGCCGGTAGGGGTGGACACCGGCGCGATCCTAGAGCGCGGATTCGTCGACCTGCGCTGAGTCCGATGTCCTCATCGATACCCGGTGTGCTCGTCGATAGGGTTCAACGGTGACCTGGGCGAGTGGGGTGCTGTCGGTGCGTGAACTGGCTCAACGGGTTCCGATGTCCTGTGAGCGCTTCCTGCTGGGGATCGCTGGACCGCCTGGTGCCGGCAAGTCGACACTGGCGCAGCGTCTGTGCGCCGAGTTGATCACGTCCGGGCGGCCTGCGGTAGTAGCGCCGATGGACGGCTACCACCTGCGAAACGAGGTACTGCGGGCGCGGAACGCTCTGGCGCGCAAGGGTGAGCCGGATACCTTCGACGCGGCCGGGTTCGTCGCGGATCTGCGGTCGCTGCGGGAAACTCCGGTCGGAGCGCCGGTGCCGTGGCCGCTGTTCGATCGCACGATCGACGAGCCGACAGCCGGCGGTGCGGTCGTGTGCGACGAACGGGTGGTCATCGTCGAAGGCAACTACCTGCTGCTGACCGATGCCGAGTCGCCGGGCTGGGCTGACGTTCGCGGGCTGCTCGACGCGTGTTGGTACCTGGACGCGCCACGTCCGGTGCTCACCGAACGACTCCTGGACCGGCACACCACGGGCGGGCGAACACCGGCCCAGGCGCAGGAGAAGGTGATGGGGAGCGATCTGCGCAACGCCGATCTCATCGCGGCGAGCAGGAACCGAGCTGACCACGTGTTGACCGCTGCGGGGCACGGCTACCGCGTGACCTGAGCGCACCTCCACCGGCTCATCGGTAACCCCGGTCCGCGTGCGCACCGTTGACGAACCGTAGCCGACCCGGCGCGTGTGGCACGGAAATCGGCGCCATCGGGGCAATCATGGAGTGATGAAGCGAGGTCGGCGGTTTCCCGGGCGTGTGATGCGCAATGGTGCGGCGGCATTGTGCGCGGTGCTGTTGTACTACAGCGTGCCGGTGGGGTGGATGTTCGAGCTCGACGCATGGCCGGGGCGATTGAGCGGGGTGTTCATCTTCGTCGCCGGCGTCGCGGGACTGGCGTGGCTGGTCTGGCGACGGATCGAGAACTACCTGCGGGCGCCGACCGCCGCGGGTGCGCAGGTCGATGGGTTGCTGCTGCTCGTGTGCATCGTCGGCGTGGTGTTCGCGCTGTTCTACTATCGCTTGCAGCAGCTTCACCCGGATCAGTTCGACGGGCTGGAAACCCGCACCGACGCGCTGTATTACACGCTCGTCACCCTCGGCACCGTCGGCTACGGCGACGTGCACGCCGTCGGTCAGGCCGCGCGCATCGCGACGATGGTGCAGATCGTGTTCGACCTGGTGGTGCTCGGCACTCTGCTCACCATCATCACTACCAGCGTGACCGGCCGGGTCCAGGCCGCTGCCCGTGCCGCTCGCGAGGTCAGCGGCGGTGCGCCCGATACCACTCGATGAGTTCGTCGGTTGAGGAATCACCCACCGACACCGGCTTTTCCGATCCGCTCAGCAGCGGCATCAGCGCGAGGGCCTGCTGCTTGCCCAGCTCGACACCCCACTGGTCGAAACTGTCGACACCCCAGATGATGCCCTCGACGAACACCTGGTGCTCGTAGAGCGCGATCAGCTGACCCAGCGCCGACGGCGTGAGCTCCGCCGCCAGGATCGTGGTGCTGGGCCGATTACCCGGCATCACCTTGTGCGGCACCAGTTCCGGGTCGGTGCCCTCGGCGCGGATCTCCTCGGCGGTCTTGCCGAACGCCAGCACCTTCGACTGCGCGAACAGGTTGCTGATCAGGATGTCCTGCATGCTGCCGGTGCCGTCGCGGGTCGGCAGGTCGTCGGTGGACCTGGCGAAGCCGAGGAAATCGGCGGGGATCAGGCGGGTGCCCTGGTGGAGGAGCTGATAGAAGGCGTGCTGACCGTTGGTACCCGGCTCGCCCCAGAAGATCTCGCCGGTCGACGAGGTGACCGGGGTGCCGTCGGCGCGTACCGACTTGCCGTTGGACTCCATCGTCAATTGCTGGAGATAGGCGGGGAATCGGGCCATATCATTCGAATAGGGCAGGACCACACGGGATTCCGCGCCGAAGAAATTCGAGTACCAGACACCGAGCATCGCCAGCAGTACCGGCGCGTTCTCCTCCAGCGGGGCGGTGGCGAAATGCTTGTCTATGGCGTGCATTCCGCTGAGGAATTCCGCGAACTGCTCCTTGCCGATGGTCACCATCACCGAAAGGCCGATCGCCGAATCCACCGAGTAGCGGCCGCCGACCCAATCCCAGAAGCCGAACATGTGCGCGGTGTCGATGCCGAAGGCAGCCACGCGTTCGGCGTTGGTCGACACCGCGACGAAATGCTTGGCGACCGCTTCCTCGCCCAGCGCGTCGACCAGCCAGCGGCGCGCGGCGGTGGCGTTGGTGAGGGTTTCCAGCGTCGAGAACGTCTTGGACGCGACGATGAACAAGGTGGTGGCCGGGTCGAGGCCGGAGAGCTTGGCGACCAGGTCGGCGGGGTCGACATTCGAGACGAAACGGGCACCGATGCCCGCGTCGACATAGTGGCGCAGTGCGCGATACACCATGTCGGGGCCCAGATCCGAGCCACCGATGCCGATATTGACGATGGTCTCGATGCGTTCGCCGGTCGCGCCGCGCCACGCGCCCGAGCGCACGGAATCAGCGAATTCGCCCATCCGGCGCAGGACGTCGTGCACCTCGGCGTCGGCGTCGGTGCCGTCGATGCAGAGCTGGTCGCCGACCGGTAGGCGCAGGGCGATATGGCCGACCGCGCGATCCTCGGAGGTGTTGATGTGCTGGCCCGCGTACATCGCGTCACGGCGTTGCGGCACACCCGCCGTGCGCGCGAGATCGACGAGCAGGCGCAGGGTTTCGCGGGTCACGCGATGTTTGCTGTAATCGATGTGCAGATCCGCCACCTGCATCGTCAGCTCGCGACCACGTGCCGGGTCATCGGCGAACAGCTGCCTCAGGTGCATCGGCGCAACGGTGCGGTGATTGCTGTGCAGTGCCTGCCAGGCCGAAGACTCGGTGATGTCGCTGCTCACGAGCCGAGGGTACCGCGTTGGCCATCGAGCGGCGCTGTGTGTCGACGGGTTCAGGGTGGTGGCCGCGGCACCGGGCTTAGGCTGGCGGCATGGTGTCTGAACGCGATGTACTCGAATTCGTACCCAAGGGTTTGTGGATCGGCTCCGGACCCGTCGAGGCCACCGGAGGCGGCACTTTCGACGTGCGCAACCCGGCCGATGGGACGGTGATCGCACAAGTGGCCGACGCGACTCCCGAGGACGCGATGCGGGCGCTGGACGCGGCCGTCGCGGCGGGGCAGGCGTGGGCGGCGACGCCGTCGCGGGAGCGGGGCGAGATCCTGCGGACGGTGTTCGAGCAGCTCACCGCGCGAGCGGAGGAATTCGCGCTGCTGATGACGCTCGAGATGGGCAAGGCACTGTCCGAGAGCCGCAACGAGGTGCGCTACGGCGCCGAGTTCTTCCGCTGGAACAGCGAGGAGGCCGTGCGGATCCACGGGCGGTATCTGAACGCGCCGTCGGGAACCGGGCGGATCATGGTCGCCAAGCAGCCGGTGGGTCCGTGCCTGGCGATCACACCGTGGAATTTCCCGCTGGCCATGGGCACCCGCAAGATCGGGCCCGCGCTGGCGGCGGGCTGCACGATGATCGTCAAGCCCGCCTCCGCGACGCCGCTGACCATGCTGGCGCTGGCCAAGCTCTGTAGCGAGGCGGGCCTGCCCGACGGGGTGCTGTCGGTGATCACCACCCAGCGTTCCGGGGCTGTCACGGGTCCGCTGATCGACGATCCGCGGCTGCGCAAGCTCACCTTCACCGGCTCCACCGAAGTCGGTAAGAAGCTCGTTGCGGCGTCCGCGAACCGGCTGCTGCGCACGTCCATGGAGTTGGGCGGCAACGCGCCGTTCGTCGTGTTCGACGATGCCGATATCGACGCCGCCGTGGCCGGTGCGATGCAGGCGAAGCTGCGCAACGGCGGCGAAGCCTGCACCGCCGCAAACCGGTTCTACGTCCAGCGCGGCGTGGTCGCCGAGTTCACCGAGAAGTTCGTCGCCGCGATGGCCGACACCGTCGTGATGGGCCCCGGCACCGACGCCGCGACCACCCTCGGCCCCCTGGTGAGCGAGGACCAGCGCGAGATCGTGAGCGACCTGGTCGACGATGCCGTCGCCGTGGGCGCGCGAGCGTTGATCGGCGGCAAGGTTCCCAGCGGGCCGGGGTGGTACTACCCCGCCACGATCCTGGGCGATGTCCCGCCGTCCGCCCGCATCCTGCGCGAGGAAGTGTTCGGTCCGGTCGCCCCGATCGTCGCGTTCGACACCGACGAGGAGGGCGTCGCCGCCGCGAACGACACCGAATACGGGCTGGTCAGCTACGTGTTCACCCGAGATCTCGACCGTGCGCTGCGCATCTCGGAGGCGATGGAGAGCGGCATGGTCGGCGTGAACCGTGGCGTCATCTCCGACCCCGCCGCCCCGTTCGGCGGCGTCAAGGAATCGGGCTTCGGTCGCGAGGGTGGCACCGAGGGCATCGAGGAATACCTGAATACCAAGTACATCGCCCTGACCTGAGCCGGACAGAAAAATAACCGCCCCGGGGATGGTGTCGCACCCGGGGCGGCTTTTCGGAAGCGGCGAACTGGCTGGTCCGCCGCGTGGTTTGTGGTCTGGGGGCTAGCGGCCGAGACGGCCGCGGCCGAGGCGGAGCAGGAGCATGGCGAGGGTGTGTCCCTCCTGGCCCAGCTCACTGAAGCGCTCGAGGACTTTCATCTCACGGCTGTGGACCAGGCGCGTACCACCGGAGGCCATCCGGGTGCGGCCGATGATCCGGGAGATCTCGCTGCGGCGTTTGATCGCGGCGAGGATCGTGGCATCGAGCTGATCGATCTCGAGGCGGAGCTTGTCGATCTCAGCTTCGGACTGCGGCAAGGCCGAATCGGAGCCGGTGGTCGTAGCAGGGGTGCTCATCATTCATCTCCTCGTGTCAGAACTTGGATCGGTCAAACCGAACGGCCTGTTACCCGATCTGTTCCGTCACCCTGAAACTTTTCCCGATGGGCAGTACTGGATCCCCCCGGGAGTGCGCGATCAGTACTCCCCGCCACGATATCGGATCGGCTGCCGACCCGGACATGCGGAGAAGCGCTGACCATGTGGCTCAGTCTGCCACGGGGCGCTAGGTAGGCAAAACAGTTCTGTTTGTGAATTCGCTGAGAACGTTCACCAAGCGTCGCCCGCGTCGACCTGGCCGGGTTCACCGGAAGTTTGCCCAGCTGTCGCCGCCCGGTCATCGCGGCAGCGGCGGTTCGCGGCTTGTCGGTGCCCGCCGGTAGCGTGGACACACGATGGATATCACGGTCGCTCCCCACGCCTCAGCCACCGATCCCAGCGAACCCGCGCCCGCGCCGGAGGGTGCCGTGCCAGCGCCTCGGGACGGGGGTGGCACCGGCGCGTCCGCGCTGGCTCAGGCGGCGGCCAGAAACAGCGCCGACCAGTCACAGCGTCGTCAGGAGCGTGAACAACAGCGCGCCGAGGAGATCGAGCGTCTCCTCGACGGGCTCAACCCGCCCCAGCGTGCCGCGGTGATGCACGCGGGTTCCCCCCTGCTGATCGTGGCGGGCGCGGGCTCGGGCAAGACCGCCGTGCTCACCCGCCGGATCGCCTATCTGCTCGCGGCGCGCGGCGTACGCACCGGGGAGATCCTGGCCATCACCTTCACCAACAAGGCTGCCGCCGAGATGCGGGAACGGGTCGCCGGGCTGGTCGGTCCGCGGGCGGCCAACATGTGGGTGTCGACCTTCCATTCCAGCTGTGTGCGCATTCTGCGGATGCAGGCGGCCCTCCTGCCCGGCCTGAATTCGAATTTCTCGATCTACGACGCCGACGATTCTCGTCGGTTGCTCACGATGATCAGTCGCGATTTCGAGATCGATACGAAGAAGTATTCGGCGCGTTTGCTGGCGACCGCCATTTCGAATCTGAAGAACGAACTGATCGGTCCGGAAAAGGCCGCCGCCGACGCCGAAGCCGACGAGACCGAACTGCCCGCGCTGGTCGCCCGGGTCTACGCCGAGTACCAACGGCGATTGCGCACGGCCAACGCGATGGACTTCGACGATCTGATCGGCGAGACGGTGGCCCTGCTGCAGAACCATCCCCAGGTCGCCGAGTACTACCGGCGCCGGTTCCGGCACGTGCTGGTCGACGAGTACCAGGACACCAACCACGCCCAGTACGTGCTGGTGCGTGAGCTGGTCGGGCACCACAGTGCGGCCGACGAGCAGGCGGTCGAGCCGAGCGAGCTGTGCGTGGTCGGCGACGCCGATCAGTCCATCTACGCGTTCCGTGGCGCCACCATCCGCAACATCGAGGAATTCGAACGCGACTTCCCGGACGCGGAAACCATTCTGCTGGAACAGAACTACCGCTCCACCCAGCACATTCTGTCCGCCGCCAACGCGGTGATCGCGCGCAACGAGGGCAGGCGCGAGAAGAAGCTGTGGACCGATTCCGGCGAAGGTGAACTGATCACCGGCTACGTTGCCGACAACGAGCACGACGAAGCGTCCTTCGTCGCCAAGGAGATCGATCGGCTCGTCGACACGGGCGAGGCCAACTACGGCGACGTGGCGGTGTTCTATCGCACCAACAACAATTCGCGTGCGCTGGAAGAGATCTTCATCCGCATGGGCCTGCCGTACAAGGTCGTCGGTGGTGTGCGGTTCTACGAGCGCAAAGAAGTGCGTGACGTGGTCGCCTACCTGCGCGTGCTGGAGAATCCCGAGGACGCGGTGAGCGTGCGCCGTATTCTCAACACTCCACGTCGCGGGATCGGCGATCGTGCGGAGGCGTGCGTGGCAGTGCACGCCGAACAGCGCGGTATCGGTTTCGCCGCGGCGCTGCGTGATGCCGCCGAGGGCAGAGTCGCCTTGCTGAACACCCGCGCGCAGCGGGCCATCGCGGGATTCCTCGATCTGCTCGACGAGATCCGGGTGGCCGGAAAGCGGGCCGACAGCGACTATCCCGATGTGGGCAATGTCGTCGAGGCGGTGCTCGACCGCACCGGATATCGCGGTGAATTGGAAGCTTCCGACGATCCGCAAGACGGTGCGAGGCTCGACAACCTCAACGAATTGGTGAGCGTCGCACGCGAATTCAGTTCCGAGGCCTTCAACAACGCCGAGGCCGCCCGTGAGGAAGGGCTGGTGCCGGAGGCGGGCGACGGCGAACCCGAGCCGGGATCGCTGGCCGCGTTTCTCGAGCGGGTGTCGCTGGTGGCCGATACGGATCAGATTCCCGATGAGGGCACCGGCGTGGTCACCATGATGACGCTGCACACGGCCAAGGGCCTGGAATTCCCGGTGGTCTTCGTGACCGGCTGGGAGGACGGGCAATTCCCGCACATGCGGGCGCTGGGGGATCCGAACGAGCTGGCCGAGGAACGTCGTCTGGCCTACGTGGGGATCACGCGGGCTCGCCAGCGGCTCTATCTTTCGCGCGCCGTGGTGCGGTCCGGCTGGGGGCAGCCGGTGTCGAACCCGGAATCCCGTTTCCTGCAGGAGATTCCGCAGCATCTGCTGGATTGGCGCAGATTGGAACCGGTCATCTCGCCGGTGCAGCGCGGGCGGCGCCGGGGTGAGGACAGTGGCTTCGATCGGGATTGGACCAGCGGGAGTGGGTGGGATCAGCGGCCCGGCGTGCGTGGCGGATCCGGCGAGCGCCGGCCTGCGCCCGGCGGGGCGGTGAAGCGGAACAACACCGAACTCGTTCTTGCCGTGGGGGACCGGGTTACCGATGACAAGTACGGGCTGGGGCGGGTCGTGGCCGCCGATGGGGTGGGGCCGTTGGCCACGGTGACCATCGACTTCGGGTCCGCGGGGAAGATCCGGCTGATTCCGCAGTTCAGCCGGACGATTGTGAAGTTGTGATGGTGGACCCCCGCCCAGGCTCCCGGCATACGGAGCGTGGGCGGGGGCAGGGTCAGTGGGGCAACAGGTCTGTCAGGGCCTCGTCGAGGGTGGGGTAGCGGAAGTCGAAGCCGACCTTGTGGAGGACTTCGGAGGTGGCGTGGCGGCCGGTGAGGCCTAGGGCGGGGTCGGTGCGAAGGGCTACCGCGCCAATTTTCAGGATCGCCGACGGCGTCGGGGGTGATGGGGGGCGGTGCAGGATTCGGCGGAGGGTGGCCATGAGTTCGGTGTTGCGGACCGGGAATTCGGTCGCGGCTACGAGGACGCCGTCGGGGAGCGTGACGGTGGGGTCGAGGCCGAGGGAAGCGCGGACGATGGCCAGCCAGTCCTCGATGTGGATCCAGCTGAACCACTGATCGCCGGGGCCTACGCGGCCGCCGAGACCTGCCTTGGTGAGCTGGCTCAGGCGTTTGAGGGCGGGGGCGTCGGGGTCGAGGACGATGGAGGTGCGCAGGATCGTCCAGTGGTCGGCGCCGGCGGGGTCGAACGCCTCCTCCCATGGCTGGGCGACGCCGGTCATCTGCGGGAGGCCGACAGGCAGGGGAGTTGTTTCGGTGCACCGGGTTTCGCCCGCGTCCGACCAGATGGCCGTGGTGCTGGCCTGGACCCAGTAGTCGACGGGGGTGTCGCGCAGGCGGGCCGCGGCGACGAGAGCGGTGGTGGAATCGACTCGGCTGGAGCGCAGTTCGGCGACATTGCGTTCGGTCGGCCTGCAGTCGACCAGTTTCCCGGCGAGGTTGATCACCGCGAGCCGACCGGGTTCGCGCAGTTCGGCGGACCAGGAGCCGACCGAGCGGCCGTCCCATTCGGTCTGGCGGAACGGCAGATCCGGGTTGCGGCGGCGGGTCAGCAGGGTGACACGTTGTCCGCGGCAGGTCAGATCGGCGGCGATCTGGAGACCGAGCGCGCCGGTGCCACCGGCGATGACGACATTCAGCGCGTCGTCGACGGGAGCCAGTCCGGCCAGCCGGGCCAGCCGCGAGAAGTTCACGCGCGCATCGGTTTCGATGAACGGACGGACGACGGTGCGCGCCGCGGCGGCGGAAGGACCGGTGAACCGCAGTTCCTGGGTGATCTCGGTGCCGCCGTCGCGCGGAGTCAACCGCCAGGTGAGGTGCATGGTGCCCGCGGGTTCGGGCTGCTCGATGCCGAGCTCACGATTCGGCTCGAACACGGTGACAGTGAACGGTTCCGCGAACCGCCCGTGGATTCGCGCGGAGACCTTGCCGTCGGGGAGGTAGTCGCCGGTGGCGCCGACGGCAACCGGTCCGTGCATCCGCACCGACCGCACTCCGGGGTTCCACTCCGGCCACTGCTCGAGATCCCCGAGCACTCCCCACACCAATTCCGGTGCGAGCCCGATGAACTGCGTGTACTTCGTCGTACCAGCCATAGCCGAAACGCTAACCCCGCCACCTGCTCAGGGGAAGCGTGCCGCTGGTCACGCAACAAGACCGACCACAAGCTGCCTCGATTACGCAACAGCCGGGCAAACAACCGATCGTCGGTCACTCACCGACACAGCGAACGCCCGCGTCACCATCTCGACGGCAGTCGAAGCAAGCTGACCAGTACTCAGATCTGGCCTGAATCCACGAGGCGGTGATTACTAATCGCGCTGGGCGCCGAGGCTGATGCCGCGCGTGGCCAGCCACGGGACCGGATCGATCTTGTCGGTGCCGTTGAGCCAGACCTCGAAGTGGCAGTGCGGGCCGGTGGAGAAGCCGCGGTTACCCATCGTGGCGATCTGGTCGCCCGCCATCACACGCTCGCCCTGCGAGACCGTGGCGGTGTCGATGTGGCCGTAGATGGTGACGGTGCCGTCGTCGTGCAGGACACGGACCCACATGCCGAAACCGGACGCCGGGCCCGCTTCGATGATGGTGCCGTCGGCGACCGCGTAGATCGGGGTGCCGATCGGGCCTGCGACGTCGATTCCGAGGTGCTGGACGCCCCAGCGAGCACCGAACCCAGAGGTGTAGTTGCCCGAGGTGAACTTGGCGAACAGGGGCCGCAGCTTGGCGGATTCCTGGGCGGCGAGGTCTTCGGCGAACTTGGCGCCCTTGGCGAGGATGTCGTCGAAGTGGTTCTTGTCGGCGATGGCGGTGGCGTCGAGTACCTGGGGAGCCGCGCCGGTGCCGGGGTCGCCGATATCGGCCGTGCTCATCGACTGGGCGGCGATCTCGTGGACCTGACCCGCTGCCTCGTAATCGATGCCGTGCGCGGGCTGGCCCGGATCGGCCATGGCCGCCTGACCCGCGGCGACAACAGCGCCTGCGGCGACGGCGATGACCGCGGCGCGGCCCTTCAGCGCGGCGGGCGGTGCGGGGACGCGGTGTGCGCCACCACGCCGTTCGGCGCGGCGCGGCGCGGGGGATTCTTCCGCGGTGGTCTCTTCGGCCGCGGGCGCCCAGTCGGCGCCGTAGGTGCCGGTGTCATAGGACTCGTCGGCGGTCCATTCGTCCTCGGCGGGCGTCCACGCCGCGTCTTCGGACCACGAGTTCTGGTCGCGCCACGCGTCGTCGGTCTGCGGCCATGCGGCGGCGGGGGCCCGGCGGGCCTGCGGATGCGACGTGTATTCGTCGGCGTACCGGTAACGGTGGCCGGAGTTGGTGCGATTTTCGACTGGAAGGGTGGAGCGGTGGTTCATCGGCCGTGCCGATTCGCCAGCTGTTCCAAGCGAGTACTGAAGTACCTCAAGCTTGTCGTCCTCCTCAGTCCTGACTTGCCAGTCGTGACCTGGTTGTCGTGACCTGGTTGTGACTTCGACCGCATTGACGGTAACGAAGCGATTGCAGAGTGGCAAGCGCTGGTCGAAAACCTACACGCGTGTGTGACATTCGTCACCGTAACGCAAGGGAATATCTCACCGTTTTCCGGCATCCCGGGTGAGGTCTGTCGACGACATAACGTAGTAGATGCCGGGGGGTTCCGGTTTTAGGCGGCCCGACCTGCCAAGGCGTTGTGAAACGTCCAAAAACTACTCGCCAGTAGCCTTGGCCAGCGGTTTTCCGGGGCTCCCGTTATGGGTCGTGACCTGCGCCACTTACTATGAACGTGGTCGTTTACCCCTCCCCGTGACTAGCTACAGTCCGATCCGACCCGCTACCGACGTCGGGCCGCCAACAAAGACGTTGTCATAGCAACGCAGACGAGACGGTGAGTACATGGATCTCTTCGAATATCAGGCGAAGGAGCTCTTCGTTAAGCACGGAGTGCCTTCGTCCGAGGGTCGTGTTTGCGACACGGCCGAAGAAGCACGCGCCATTGCCGAGGAAATCGGCAAGCCCGTGATGGTCAAGGCGCAGGTCAAGGTGGGCGGCCGCGGCAAGGCTGGCGGCGTCAAATACGCGGCCACCCCGGAAGACGCGTTCACGCACGCGCAGAACATCCTCGGCCTCGACATCAAGGGCCACATCGTCAAGAAGCTCCTGGTCGCCGAGGCCAAGGACATCGCGGAGGAGTACTACATCTCCTTCCTGCTCGACCGCTCCAACCGCACCTACCTGGCCATGTGTTCGGTCGAGGGCGGCATGGAGATCGAAGAGGTCGCGGAGAAGACTCCCGAGCGCCTCGCCAAGATCGCCGTCGACGCCGTCAAGGGTGTCGACCTGGCCTTCGCCCGTGAGATCGCGGAGAAGGGCCACCTGCCCGCCGACGTGCTCGACGCCGCGGCCGTGACCATCCAGAAGCTGTGGGAGGTCTTCGTCAACGAGGACACCACCCTGGTCGAGGTCAACCCGCTGGTGCGCACCCCCAACGACGAGATCCTCGCCCTCGACGGCAAGGTCACCCTGGACGAGAACGCCGAGTACCGGCATCCCGACCACCTCGAGTTCGCCGACGTCGACGCGACCGACCCGCTCGAGCTCAAGGCCAAGGAAAACGACCTCAACTACGTCAAGCTCGACGGTGAGGTCGGCATCATCGGCAACGGCGCCGGTCTGGTCATGTCGACCCTGGACGTCGTCGCGTACGCCGGTGAGAACCACGGCGGCGTGAAGCCGGCCAACTTCCTCGACATCGGCGGCGGCGCTTCGGCTTCCGTGATGGCCGCGGGCCTGGACGTCATCCTGGGCGACGCGCAGGTCAAGAGCGTGTTCGTCAACGTCTTCGGTGGCATCACCGCCTGCGACGCGGTCGCCAACGGCATCGTGGGCGCCCTCGAGGTGCTCGGTGACGCGGCCACCAAGCCGCTGGTCGTTCGTCTGGACGGCAACAACGTCGTAGAGGGTCGCCGCATCCTCGCCGAGGCCAACCACCCGCTGGTGACGCTGGCCCAGACCATGGACGAGGGCGCCGACAAGGCCGCCGAACTCGCCTTCAGCGCCAAGTAAGGAACAGCGAACATGTCCATCTTCCTGAACAAGGACAACAAGGTCATCGTCCAGGGCATCACCGGCGGCGAGGGCACCAAGCACACCGCGCTGATGCTGAAGGCGGGCACCAACGTCGTCGGCGGCGTGAACGCGCGCAAGGCCGGCACCACGGTCAAGCACACCGACAAAGACGGCAACGAGATCGAGCTGCCCGTGTTCGCCTCCGTCGCCGAGGCGATCGAGAAGACCGGCGCCGACACCTCCATCGCGTTCGTGCCGCCCGCCTTCTCCAAGGACGCCATCATCGAGGCCATCGACGCGGAGATCCCGCTGCTCGTGGTCATCACCGAGGGCATCCCGGTGCAGGACTCCGCCTTCGCGTGGGCCTACAACGTCGAAAAGGGCGAGAAGACCCGCATCATCGGCCCGAACTGCCCCGGCATCATCACCCCCGGCGAGGCGCTGGTCGGCATCACCCCGAACAACATCACCGGCAAGGGCCCGATCGGCCTGGTGTCGAAGTCGGGCACCCTGACCTACCAGATGATGTACGAGCTGCGCGATTTCGGTTTCTCGACCGCGATCGGCATCGGCGGCGACCCGGTCATCGGCACCACCCACATCGACGCCATCGAGGCGTTCGAGAAGGACCCCGAGACCAAGATCATCGTCATGATCGGCGAGATCGGTGGCGACGCCGAGGAACGTGCGGCCGCCTACATCAAGGCCAACGTGACCAAGCCGGTCGTCGGCTACGTCGCCGGTTTCACCGCGCCCGAGGGCAAGACCATGGGCCACGCCGGCGCCATCGTCTCCAGTGGTGGCGGTACCGCGCAGGCCAAGCAGGAAGCGCTCGAGGCCGCAGGCGTGAAGGTCGGCAAGACGCCGTCCGCCACCGCCGCGCTCGCTCGCGAGATCCTGGAGAAGGCGTCCATCGCTTCTGCGTGATCTGAAATCTCACACTGTCGAAGGCCGCCTTCAGGTTTAACCTGGGCGGCCTTCGTCGATTCATCCACAGGCGGTGGTTTATCCACAGCCTGCATCGGTAGGGGATGACCGGGGCCGTGGCGTGCAGTAGCGTCAGGTATCGGATCAGGCACCAGTCAGTTCGACGCGACCGATGCGCACGACTCGACAAGGAGACGACGAGACATGTCATACCCGACCGGGGGCTCCGGGTACAACACACCCGCGACACCCGCCGCGCCTCAGGGCCCGAGTACCGGAGCCGCCGCGGCTTCGCCATCGACCGCGACCGGTTCGGATGGCAAAGGACTGCCGTTCATCCTGACCGCGGCCGCCGCCGGACTCGGCGTCGTCACCTTCCTCCTCGGCTTCGCGCCGTACGTCGGCTTCACCGCGCTGCGTGAGACCAGCACCGGCAGCATGTTCGAGTCGAGCAGCGGCGCCCTCGCGACACTGATCCTGGCCGCCGCCTTGCTCGCCGGGCTGTCGTTGCTGCCCAAGCAGAACGTTCTCGGCGTCGCCGCGGCACTGGCCGTGGCCTCGTTCGTCGGTATCGTGGTCTCGCTGATCAGCGTGGGCGAGGGCATGGAACTGCAGTGGGGCGCGTTCGCGGTGGCCGCGTTCTCGTTCATCGTCGCTGTGCTGATGGTGCTGGCCTTGCTGTTCGGGCTCGGCATCATCAAGGTGCCCGCGCCGAAACCGGCCCAGCCGCAGCAGCAGCAGCAGAACCAGTACGGCCAGTACGCGCAGCAGGGCTACGGCCAGCAGGGCTACGGCCAGAGCACCGGCCAGCAGCCCTACGGGCAGACCGGTTACGGCCAGGCCCAGACCGGTGGGCAGTACCCGACGCAGTCGCCGTCGCCGTACGGCCAGCAGAGCCAGCCGTCGGTGCCGCAGGCGCAGCAGCCGTCCTACGGCCAGCCGGGCCAGCAGTCCTACGGTCAGCCGGCACAGCAGTCGCCGTACGGCCAGCAGTACGGTGCCCCGCAGGCGCAGCAGCCCTCGCCGTATGGTGCGGCGCCGCAGGCACAGCCGCGTCCCGACGAGAGCGCGACGCAGACGTTCGGCGGGCAGCAGCAGGGCCAGCCGTTCGGTGCGCCGACCTACGGTGGCGCGCAGCCGTCGTCGCCCGGTCAGCCGCAGCCCTTCGGTGGCGAGCAGACCGCCGATCCGGCGGCCGATGCGACCACCGCGTTCCGTCCGAACGACGACAACAAGTAAAACCGACGGCTGCCGCACGGTGGTTCAGGTTCGATCGCGAGCCCACAGGTACGCCTGTGGGCTCGCGGCGCGCCTGACCCCCGGCCGCCGGGGAAGCTGCCACGCTGAATTGTCATGAGCTCCCGTAACGCCCTCGTGCGCCGGACCTCCGGGTCACGCGGCACCGGGGAGACAATCGCCGCATCACCGCCCGGGCAGGAGCCCGGCTGGTGGTCGCTCTCGCCCGAGCGGGCGCGCACCCTGCTGCTGGTCGCGGCGAGGCCGACGATCACCGCCTTGGCGGCGACGGTGCTGCTCGTCCTCGTGGTCATGCTCACCACCGGCACAGATCTCACCAGTGCGCCCGCCGCGGTCGCCGCGACGTGGCTTGCCGCCCACCAGGTTCCGCTCACGGTCGGCAGGACGACACTCGGCCTGCTGCCGCTGGCGCCGACGGCCGTGCTGGTCTGGCTGGCCGGCCGCGAATGCGCGCGGGCCGTCCCGAACCGCCCGACTCCCGTCGAACTGGGCTGGTTGACCGGTGCCGTGCTGGCCGGACCGCTGCTGATGACGGCCGTCTGCCTCGCCGTCACCGGCGATGCCGCGGGCGTCACCCCGCTCGAATCGTCGGGTCCGATCGCGGCGTTCGGCTGGGTGTTCGTGCTGTATCTGTTCGCGGCCGCCGCCGGGATCGCCGGCCGGGCGTGGAGTTCGCTGTGCGCGCTGGTGCCGATCGAGATCCCGGAATGGGCGGTCCTCGGCGCCCGCGCGGCGCGTCGCACCGTGTTGCGCATGCTCGGCTGCGCCGTGCTGGCCACCGTGATCTCCTTCTTCGTGCATCTGTCCCGGCTCGACGGTGCCTTCCAGCAGGCCCACAACGTCACCGACGTGCTGGGTATGACCTTGCTTTCCCTGCTCTATCTGCCGAATGTGGTGATCGGCGCGGCGGGGATCCTCAGCGGCGCCGCGGTGCTGTTCGGAGCGGGCTCGGTCGGGCTGTTCGGCGTGACCGGCGGGCACATGCCGGTGCTGCCCGCGCTGATCCCCGTGCCGGAAGGGCCCGTGTCCCCGTGGTGGGCGGCGCTGCTGCTGGTCCCGCTCGCCGTCGGCGTGCTCGGCGGGATCGAACTCGGCCGCACCAGCGATGACCGGCCCGGCGCGCCGTGGGCCACGCTCACCTGCGCCGCGCTGTCCACGCTGACGTTCCTGATGCTCGCGATCCTCGGCAGCGGTCAGCTCGGCGCCGTCGGGTGGGTGGGCGTCGATCTGCTGATGCTGGTCGTGCTGATGGTCACCTGGTTCGGATTCGGCGGCTTCGTCGGCATGGTGTTCGCCCGCCGCTTCCTGGCACCGACCGCGCCTGCCGAGGTGTACGACGACTACGACGACGCCGACGACTACGAGGACGACGACTACTACGACGAGGACGAGGACGAGTACGACGACGAGGACGACGACGATCCCGACGAGTACGCCGACGCTGTCGAATACGACGATCCCGCAGTAGAAGTCGACGGCGAACTGGTCGAGGACTTCGACGACGACCTCGAAGTGAGCATCGCCGCACCCGGCTCGACCGACGAGCCCGCCGACGACATCGTCGACGTCGAAGTGGTCGAGTCGGACCTGCCGGACGAGGACAAGACCCCCGGTCGCTAAGCTCGACCCGGCGCCTATCGCCATCGCCGCCGCCCGATCACACGCAGGAGTAGAGCGCTGACGTCCTCGTTTGCCCCGTGGAAGCCCGCCAGAACACCGGCCACCGTCGTCGTTCTGGCCTCGGGCACCGGCTCGCTGCTCAACGCACTGCTGGCCGCCGCACGCGAGCCCGGCTACCCGGCGCAGATCGTGGCAGTCGGGGTCGACCGGGACTGCCCGGCCACCGCGCACGCCGAGGCCGCCGGAGTGCCGCACTTCAAGGTGGGGCTCAAAGACTATTCCGACCGGGACGCCTGGAACGTCGCCCTCACCGAGGCCGTCGACGCGCACAAGCCCGATCTGGTGGTCTTGGCGGGCTTCATGAAAATCCTCGGCCCCGCGTTCATGGAACGTTTCGGCGGTCGTCTCATCAACACCCATCCCGCGCTGCTGCCGTCGTTCCCGGGCGCGCACGGGGTGCGTGACGCCCTCGCCTACGGCGTCAAGGTCACCGGCTGCACCGTGCACCTGGTCGACGCGGGCGTGGACACCGGCCCGGTCCTCGCGCAGGAAGCGGTCGCCGTGATGCCCGGCGACGACGAGGACACGCTGCAGGAGCGCATCAAGGTTGTCGAGCGACGGTTACTGGCGGAGGTCATCGCCGCCGTCGCGACGCGAGGCATTGTCTCCGACGGACGAAAGGCAGAAATACCAGTGAGCGAGCACGCCGGTGAGTGAACGTAAGGCGATCCAGAGGGCGCTGGTGAGCGTCTACGACAAGACCGGGCTCGTCGAGCTCGCCGCCGGGCTGCACGCGGCCGGTGTGGAGCTGGTGTCGACGGGGTCGACCGCGGGCAAGATCGCCGAGGCCGGGATTCCGGTCACCAAGGTCGAGGATCTGACCGGGTTCCCGGAGACCCTCGACGGCCGGGTCAAGACGCTGCATCCGCGCGTGCACGCGGGCATCCTGGCCGACACCCGCCGCGCCGAGCATGTCGACCAGCTCGTGGAGCTGGGCGTCGAGGCGTTCCAGCTGGTGGTGGTGAACCTGTACCCGTTCACCCAGACCGTGGCCAGCGGCGCGAGCGTCGACGAGTGTGTGGAGCAGATCGACATCGGCGGGCCGTCGATGGTGCGTGCCGCGGCGAAGAACCACCCGTCGGTGGGTGTGGTCGTCGACGTCACCGACTACGACGACGTGCTCGCCGCGGTGAAGTCCGGCGGGTTCACCCTCGCCGAGCGGACCGCGCTGGCCGCCAAGGCCTTCCAGCACACCGCGAGCTACGACGTGGCCGTCGCGAGCTGGATGGGCTCGGTCGCCGTGCCCGCCGTCGCCGAGGAGACCGAGCAGTTCCCCGGCTGGGTCGCCGGTTCGTGGGAGCGCGCCGCGGTGCTGCGCTACGGCGAGAACCCGCACCAGGCCGCCGCGCTGTACACCAGCAACGACGGCACGGTCGGGATCGCGCAGGCGAAGCAGTTGCACGGCAAGGAGATGTCGTACAACAACTACACCGACGGTGACGCCGCCTGGCGGGCCGCGTTCGACTTCGACGAGCCCGCGGTCGCGGTGATCAAGCACGCCAACCCGTGTGGCATCGCCGTGGCAGGCGATATCGCCGAGGCGCACCGCAAGGCGCACGCCACCGACCCCGTGAGTGCCTACGGTGGCGTGATCGCGGCCAACCGTGAGGTGAGTGTCGAGATGGCCGAGCAGGTCGCCGAGATCTTCACCGAGGTGATCATCGCCCCCGGGTACGCGCCCGGTGCCGTGGAAGTGTTGCAGCGCAAGAAGAACGTGCGCGTGCTGGTGGCCGACGCGCCGCAGCGCAAGGGCGTGGAGCTGCGCCCGATCAGCGGCGGTGCGCTGCTGCAGGACCGCGACGTTCTCGACGCCGAGGGCGACGATCCGGTCAACTGGACGCTCGCCGCGGGCGACCCGGCCGACGTCACCACCCTGGCCGACCTCGAATTCGCCTGGCGCGCATGCCGTTCGGTGAAGTCGAACGCGATCCTGCTCGCCGAGGACGGCGCCGCGGTCGGCGTCGGCATGGGTCAGGTCAACCGTGTCGATTCCTGCAAGCTAGCCGTCGAGCGCGCGGGTGAGCGTGCCAAGGGCTCCGTCGCCGCCTCCGATGCCTTCTTCCCGTTCTCGGACGGGCCGGAGATCCTGGTGGCCGCGGGTGTTCGCGCGATCGTGCAGCCCGGCGGTTCGATCCGCGACAAGGACACCATCGAACTCTGCAAGGAAGCCGGCGTCACCCTGTACCTGACAGGCGCACGCCACTTCGCTCACTGAGTCCGGACCCGAAACGGGTGCCGCACCGAATCCTCGGTGCGGCACCCGTTTTCGGCTATCCGGCGTCGAGTACCTCGCGGCTGCCCAGCGGGGAACCCAAGGGGATCTCCAGCGTGCCGAAGACGGCGTTCATGGTGCACATCTTGTTCACGGAGTCCGCTCGGGTCCCGGAACGCAGGGACACGGTGACCGCCTCGGCGGTTTCGGTGACGGAGGCGTCCACGGCGTAGCACTCGGGGTTGCCGGTCTGGAAGTTGACGCTGATCCTGTTCTCGCTCAGCCGGTTCCAGGATGTGAACGGGATCGGGTGCGGGTTCACCAGGGTCGGATCCGCGGTGAAGGGCTGCCCGATGCCGGGGTTCGGGTCTTCGGGGCGGGCGTTCGTTGTCGACGTATTCGGTTGAGGCGCAGGGTCATCTGAGGATCCGCAGGCGGTGAGGGGTGCGATCAGCACGGCCACGGCTGCCGCGGCGGCGGTGTAGCGCGACATCGTTCTCATGGTGTCAACCCTAGACGGCACGGCCCGACCGTGAACTTTCCGCGAACCCTGCGCATAACCCCTCCATTTCCGTGCCGCGGCGACTACATTCGGCTTCGATGCGGCTCTGCGGCAATCGGCCGGCATCTTCTGTTGGGCTGAAGCAATTGGCGATCTTCGAAAGGAACAACGTGGCCGACACGCTGCGCGTAGGCGAAGAACTGGGACTGGGGCAGTCCCTGACCGGCGGTGCCTACACCCTGGCTCTGCAGCCGGATGGCAACCTGGTGCTGACCGAGCCCGACGGCAACGTCGTCTGGGCCGCCATGACGCACGGGCAGGACGCGCAGCGCGCGGCCCTGCAGCACGACGGCGACTTCGTCGTCTACAGCGGTGGCGGCGCGCGCATCTGGGCGACCGACACCAGCGGCAAGAACGTCGAGAAGCTGGTTGTGCAGCCCGACCGCAACGTGGTGCTCTACGGCACCGACGGCTCGGTCGCGTGGGCCACCGCCACCAATACCGACAACCCGCTGCCCGCCCCGGAGCCGGTCGCGGCCGCCCCGATCGCCGAGGAGGTCCCGCCGCCCCCGGCCGCACAGACCTACACGGTCGAGTCGGGCGACACCCTGTGGGCGATCTCGGAGCGCTTCTACGGTGACGGCAACCGCTACCAGGAGATCGCCGCGGCCTCCGGTATCGACAACCCGGATCTGATCAACGCCGGTCAGGTACTGACCATCCCGTAAGGCGCAGACGAAAGTGGCCCCGAGGCAACAGCTTCGGGGCCATTCTCGCGTTCACGGCGCTACTTGGTGGTGGTGAACGGCAGCAACGCCATCTCGCGCGCGTTCTTCACCGCGACGGCGACCTGACGCTGCTGCTGCGGGGTCAGGCCGGTGACGCGGCGGCTGCGGATCTTGCCGCGGTCGGAGATGAAGGTCCGCAGCAGGTTGACGTCTTTGTAGTCGACGTACTCGATGCCCGCGGCGATCAGCGGATTCTTCTTCGGCTTACGCCCCTGGTCGGCGCGTGCCTTCTTGGACGGTGCTCGCTTCACTGCCATGGGATATTCCTTCTCACGAATCAGTTTGGGGAGTCTCTACCAGCTCGATTTGTGGACCCCGGGAAGCTCACCCCGATGGGCCATCTCGCGCACACGAACACGGGAGAGGCCGAACTTGCGGAGGTAGCCGCGTGGGCGGCCGTCGGCAGCGTCCCGATTGCGCAATCGTACCGGACTGGCGTTGCGTGGCTGGTTGCGCAGTTCGGCCTGGGCGGCCGAGCGTTCGGCCTCGCCGGTGCTCGGCTTGCGGATGATCTCCTTGAGCTCGGCGCGCCGGGTCGCGAACCGTTCGACGATCTCGCGCCGCTGCTCGTTGCGGGCGATCTTGGATTTCTTCGCCATCAGCGCTCCTCGCGGAAGTCGACGTGGCGGCGCACGACGGGGTCGTACTTGCGCAGGACCAGCCGGTCGGGGTCGTTGCGGCGGTTCTTGCGGGTGACGTAGGTGAAGCCGGTGTCCGCGGTGGACTTCAGCTTGACGATCGGCCGGATATCGGTCGCTTTCGAGGCCATGTTCAGCTCCTAGATCTTGTCCCCACGAGCGCGGATGCGGGCCACCACAGCCTCGATCCCGTCGCGGTCGATGGTCTTGATGCCCTTGGTGGAGACCGTCAGCGTGATGCGGCGGCCCTCGCTGGGCAGGTAGTAGGTCTTGTGCTGGATGTTGGGGTTCCAGCGTCGGTTGGTGCGCCGGTGCGAGTGGGAGACGGCTTTTCCGAAGCCGGGTTTGCGACCGGTGACCTGGCAGTGGGCCGACATGCGACCTCCTTCCATGGTTATGACAACCATTTTCGACAACGATTATTCCGCACTGTACAGTCGCCGTGAGGTAAATGAAAATCATTGTCGAAAGGGGTATCGGGTGCTGGACCAGTCAGACCGGAGAACGCCCGTGGTGCTGCTGGCCGGCTTCTCCGGACCCGCCATGGGCGGCGTCGAGCACATCGCGGCGACGCTGAGCGAGGACGCGGGCACCGTGGTGGTGCATCACGACCTCGCCGAGCTGCGTGAGGGCGTGGTGCGGCGCACGGTGCGGACCGCGGGCAACGTGAGCACCACGGTGCTCGAACTGGCGCACGGGTGCGTGTCGTGCACGCTGCGCGCCGATCTGCTGCCGATGCTGTGCACGCTCGCCACCCGCGATCACATCGAGCGGATCGTGCTCGCGCTGGATCCCGGCATCGAGGCGGAGGCGCTGTGCCACGCGATCGAGCATGTCGAGGTCAGCGGGGTGGCCGATCGCGTCGACGGGCCCGCGGGCCGCACTGTGCGGATCGAAGCCGTGCTGACCTGCCTGGACGGGCAGCAGTGGCTCGCCGATGCCACCGGTGACGAGGTGCTGGCCGATCGCGGGCTCGCCTCCGCCGACGACGAGCGCACGGTCGCGCAGGTGGCCGTCGGCCAGGTCGACTTCGCCGACGCGCTGGTGGTACTCACCGCGGGCGCCGACGCGCTCGATCACGAGCGGCTGGCCGCCGTGCTCGCCCGTCTCGCACCCGCCGCGCCGGTCGCCTGGCTGCCCGAGCTGTCCGGCTTCGACGCCATCGAGATCGGTGCGCTGCTGACCCGTGTGCCCGCGGACTCACGCCGGGGCCGGATCTTCGACGCGCACGCACCGCTGCTGCGCGGGCAGCCGCCGCTGAGCACCGACTACGGCGTCTCGATCGTCGAATTCGCCGCGCGCAGGCCGTTCCATCCCGAGCGGCTGCACGAGGCCCTCGACGTACTCCTCGACGGCGTGGTCACCGCCCGCGGCCGGATCTGGCTGGCGACCCAGCCCGACCACGTGGTCTGGCTCGAGTCGGCCGGCGGCGGGCTGCGGGTCGGCGGCGCCGGTCGCTGGCTGGCCGCGATGAGCGCCGAGGAACAGGCCGGCGCCGACCCGGATCGGCGGGCGATGGGCGCGCTGGGCTGGGACGAGCGGTTCGGCGATCGCGATGTGTCGCTGGTGATCCTGGCCCACGACGCGGACCCCGCCGAGATCCGGCACGCCCTGCACTGGGCGCTGGTCGAGGACGACGAACTGCTGCTCGTCGACCGGGCGCCGGAACGAGTCGCGTTGTGGGAGGACCCCTTCGGCGACTGGCATCAAGATCCCTGCGCCGATCCCACCGAGGCAACGGCCTCGGCGAGCGAGCGCACCAACCCGAGAGGAGAAACAGCATGAAACCGGGCATCCACCCCGACTATCACCCCGTCGTGTTCGAGGACGCGAGCACCGGGAAGCAGTTCCTGACCAGGTCCACAGCGACCAGTGGTCAGACGATCGAATGGGCCGACGGGAACACCTACCCGCTCATGCTGGTCGACGTGACCTCGGATTCGCACCCGTTCTGGACGGGCACCGCCCGCAACCTCGACACCCAGGGCCGGGTCGAGAAGTTCGAGCGCAAGTACGGAAAGCGCTCGCGCGCGGGCAAGGAAGGCTGAATCATGGCGGTCCCCAAGCGCAGAATGTCGCGCTCGAACACCCGAAGCAGACGCGCACAGTGGAAAGCGGAAGTCCCGCAGCTGGTCCCGGTGACAGTGGGCGGTGTCGAGTACCGAGTACCACGCCGCATCGTCAACGCGGTCCGGAAGGGCATGATCGACCCCGCCCGGCTCTGACGCCGACAACAACGGCCTGCCGGAACCGCCCGGCAGGCCGTTGCCTGTCTCTACCGCCCTGGGTGTGCGGCCCGCGTCATCCTTCGCGCTCGGCCAGCGCTACCAGAGTCGCGGCGAGCTGGAAGAACTTGTTGTTGCCCAGGTCGGCGATGGTCTTGATCTTCAGCGCCTCGAGCAGCTGCTTGTCGTGCGCCTCAGTGAGGCCGGCCAGCGCCGACGGGGGCGCGGCGAGAATTTCGGCGAGCGTCTTGTTCTCGAATTCCTTGTCGAGGACTTTGTCGAGCACCACGTTGACGGCCATGCGAACTCCTTCGAACGAACCTTGGATGTGCCGGGCGAGACGAATGCGCCCTTCAGCGACCATAACTCGGTTGGCGCACCACGTGGTGGGCTTCCGAGGGCTCGGCGGTTCGTTCTGCCCTGCCATCTGTCCAGGGGACTTACTGCGGTGCTGTTGTGCCTGTTCAGGGCCCTGCGGCGGGTGTGGGGCAACCGCCCCGTTACCCGTGTGATGCACACCACTTGGCACGGACGCGCGCAAGGGCTTGCGGAACATTTGCTGACGGTCGAATTACCAACTCTCGGTTTGTTTTTCGCCACAAGAAAATTCCCGAACCACTGATGCGGAGTCCCTCGCAGGTATGTACTCTCGTGCGGGAGGGCGGGTTCCCCGAGTATGGGGAACCCGCTCATCGCCACTTCAGAGGCGGTTTTCGCGGCAGTTCGCCGCAGGTTGAACGAGTTCGGATCAGCGGGGCGGAAGACCGGAAAGATTCCGGCAAACCGGACGTTAGCTGGTTGCGCTCAACGGGCCGGAACGGGCTGACGTGTCGGGACCGCGACATCCCGTCGATCCGGCGCCACCAGCACCGCGGTGATCGGCACGGTCAGGCCGAGCGCACCGATCACGAACATCGGGAACACCAGGTCGAACAGTGGCATCCCGGCCGGTGTCCGGATACCCGGATCGATCGAGAAGCTCAGCGCGGCGATGGCCGTGTAGTACACCGCCGCGACGCCGAGCGCGAACAGCACCGACACCAGCACCCGCATCGGCACCCGCCGGACCACCTGCGATACCCACAGGGTCGCGGTGCACAGCGCCATCGACACCAGCACCGACACCCCGATGAGGCCGAGCGATTCGTCGACGGTGCCTTGCACGGCGAGCGCGTCGAGGGTGAGATAGGTCGACAGTCCGACGCTCAACCCCATCGTCAGCCCACCGATGATCAGCCGCGGCACCTGGGGGGTCCGGCCACTGATCAGCAATCCGGCCAGGACGCCGACCACCGCGATGGCCAGCGCCGCCGCACCGAGCGCGACGTTGTAGCGCATCGTGCTGTCGTTCACCCGCATCGCGAGCAGCGCGACGGAATTCGCCAGCCACAGCCCGACCCCGCCGAGTGAGACCGCGGCCATCGTCAGCCAGATCAGCCGGAACCGGATCGAGTACTTCGCATGCCGGATACAGGCGAACGCCACCAGCGCGCCGAGCGCCGACAGGTCCAACGCGAGCCACGCGATCCCGGTGCCGTGCGCGAATGTCTCGGCACCGGTCGCGGCGAGCAGATCAGGCACGCCTGCCCGCTCCTTCGAACTGCTGCGGCTCGAGCTGGGCGATGGCGTATTCGGTCACCGCCGCCAGTGCCTGACGGACCTCGACGGCATTGCGCGCGTCGATGTCGACGATCGGGATGCCCTCGCGCACCGAGAGCGCTTCGCGCAGTTCGGCGATGGGGAAGCGGGGAGCGTTGGGGAAGCGGTTCACCGCGATCAGGAACGGCAGTCCACGCGCCTCGAAGAAGTCGACGGCGGCGAAACTGTCTTCCAGCCTGCGGGTATCGATCAGCACCACCGCGCCGATGGCGCCCCGGATCAGGTCGTCCCACATGAACCAGAATCGCTTCTGGCCCGGCGTGCCGAACAGGTAGAGCACCAGGTTGCCGGGCAGCACGATGCGCCCGAAGTCCATGGCCACGGTGGTGGTTTCTTTTTCCGGCGTCTCGGCGAGATCGTCGATGCCGTCGGAGAAATGGGTCACCATCGCCTCGGTGCGCAGCGGCACGATCTCCGACACCGCACCGACGAAAGTCGTTTTACCGGCGCCGAATCCGCCCGCGACGACGATCTTGGTCGACGCGACCCGTTGTTCTTGTGCCGGCGGGCGCATGCCATCAGAGGCCACGGAGTCCACGCAAAGTCCTCTCCATCAGTGATCGGCGTTCGTCGTAGCTCGCCTGTTCGGTCAGCGTCGAATGCACTCGAAGAATCCCGCCCACTACGAGATCACCGATCATCACCCGGACCATACCCAGTGGGCGACCAAGGTATGCGGCAATCTCGACGACAGAAAGCCGATGTGTGGCAAGACGCACGATTTCGATCCGCAAATCGCCTGCGGACCAGTCGTTGTGCGCTGTATAAGATACCGTCTCGACGACCGCCTCCAAGGGCAGCGCGATCGCGGGCTCGGTGCGGCCGGAGGTCAGCGCATAGGGCCTGACCCTGGTAGTCGGCCGGTGATCGGATCCGTAAGGGCTCGACATCTCACCTCAGCCGGCGGAGCGGGCGGTGGCGGTAACCGCCGAGCCCACCCGGTCGACGAGCAACGCCATCTCGTAGCCGATGCGGCCGATGTCGTGGCTCTTGTTGGCCAGAACCGCCAGGTGCGAACCGTTTCCGACGCTCATCACCAGCAGGTATCCACGCTGCATCTCCACGATCGACTGCATCACCTTGCCGCCGTCGAACAGGTGTGCGGCACCCATCGACAGGCTGGCCAGACCGGCGGTGACCGCGGCCAATTGTTCGGCGCGGTCCGCGGGTAGATGCGGACTGGTCGCCTGGAGCAGTCCGTCGGCCGAGACGAGCACCGCGTGCGAGACGCCGGGTACGTCGCGGGTGAAGCGGGCGACCAACCAGTTCAGATTCTCGTCTGTGGGGTGCGCGTTGCTCATTCGAGGCCTCCGTCGTTGTGCTGGATCTCGGCACGGCCGCTGCGGACGCCGCTGAGATGTCTGGTCAGGTTGTTGCGGATCTCCTCGGGGTCGCGAGCGCCCGCTTCCTCCGCGGGGGTGAGCCCACCGGGCACGAGCTGAGCGCCCGGCTTGCGGATCGGCAGCCCGCCGCTCGTTCGCGAGGACGTGGGTGGGTGGTCCGCCTCGGCGGCGGCCGACCAGCCCGCGTCGCCGGGAGCGCTCCACGACGCGCCGTTGCCGTTACCGGATTCGGTGGGGGCGGAGGCGGGTTCGACGAGCCACTCCGAGACCATCCGCTGGTAGATCGGGGTCGGCGCCGGGCCGGAGACCGGCTGTAAACGGGTGCTCGTCGTCGGCATCGGGTCGACGTCGATGGGACGCGGCACGGGTTCCGGCTCCTGGGGCGCGGCCGGTGCGGACGACGCGGCGAGCTCGGCAAGCGCGTTCGCGGGGATGCGCTGCGGCAAGCCGAAGGGCGACGAGTCGGGAGCGGGTGCCGCCGGATCGGTCGTCACCGGGAGATCGTCGGTGTCGTGATCGTGCTCGGCCCACATGCCAGCCGGTGCCGCGTCCTCGTCGGGTTCGACGACGGCCGGGTCCGGCGGGGGCGGCGGTACCGCGGCCGGAACACGCTGCGGGAGACCGACACTGGTGAGTGGGTTCTTGGGTGTGCTCGCACCGTTGGTCGGGACGAGCGGATTCGGATCCGCGAACATCGGCAGCGCGGGAAGCGGTGAGGCGGGGAGGTCGAGACCGGTCACGGTGTCGAGCGAAACCAAGGGGCGCGGTCCGGTCGGCATGATCGGATTCGGGCCGGTGATGTCGGCCGGAGTCAGCGCGTACGGGCCGATGCCGGCGGGCACGATCGGATTCGGCCCGGTGGACGGGCCCGACGACATGGGCGGCGACGGCGCGACGAGCGCACTGGGCAGATGCACGCTGGCCGTGATGCCGGGCTGCGGGGCCGCACCGCTGGTACGGCGCAGGCTGACGGTGATGGTGTGCCGCTTGGCGAGCCTGCCGACCACGAAAAGACCCATGCGACGGGCGGTTTCGATGGTGACCTCACCACCGGAGGCGAGCCGGTCGTTGGTCGTCTGCAGGTCCTCGGCCGACATGCCGAGGCCGCGGTCGGTGATCTCGATCAGATAGCCGCTGTCGACCGCCCGGCCGACGATGACCGCCACCGACGTACTCGGCGGGGAGTAGCGCAGGGCGTTGTCGATGAGCTCGGCGAGCAGGTGCTCGATATCGACCGCGGACTCACCGGCCACGACGCCGTCGGGCACGTTGCCGATCTCGACCCGCTGGTAGTCCTCCACCTGCGAGACCGCGCTCCACAGCATGTCCGACAGCGGCACCGGTGGCAGATGACCGCGGCGCAGCACGGTGCCCGCGAGCACCAGCAGGTTGTCGCCGTTGCGGCGCATGCGGGTGGCGAGGTGGTCGAGGCGGAACAGCGTCTGCAGGCGCGAGGGGTTGTCCTCGTCGTGCTCGAGTTCCTCGATGAGCGCGAGCTGCTGCTCCACCAGCGACTGGCTGCGCCGCGACAGCGTCTCGAACATGTTGCCGATCTGCAGGCGCAGGCGGGCCTGATCGCCCGCCAGATTCAGCGCCTGCTCGTGGATCTCGTCGACGGCACGGGCCAGCTGGCCGATCTCGTCGGTGGAATGCACACCCACCGGCATGATCTCCGGCGTCGCGCCGCCGCTGCGGACCACGGCCAGCTCGTCGGGCAGCTTCACGTGCGCGACCTCGAGCGCGTCGCGGCGCAGCCTGCGCACAGGCACCACGAGGGTGCGGGCCACGGCCAGCGCGAGCGCCAGACCCGCCAGCAGCATGCCGAGCACCAGGGTGGTCTCACGCAGGGCGCCGGTCTGTGCCGTCGCGGTGTTGCTGTCGAGGGTGTGGTCGATGTTGTCGAGCAGCGCGGAGATCGTGGAGGCGTAGGTGTCGGCGCTCACCTGGAGAGTGTTGAGCACCGCCGCGTTGGTGGTCGGATCACCGTTGTTCTGGCTGAACACGCTGATCCGGGTCTGCACCGCGTCGAGCAGCGCGGCCTGGCTGCCCGCGCGCTCGGGCAGGATCATCCCGTAGGTCTTGATCATGTTCGCTTCGGAGCCGAGCTCGACGAGCATCTTCGACCGCGCGCTCTGACTGCGACCCGACTCGGGCGAGACGACCAGGGTGCGCTCACGGGTGAGCACCCGGCGGGCCTGGTGCAGCGCGGTCAGCTGCAGGAAGTAGCGCTGCACGACGAAGTCTTCGACCTGTGGGGTCTTGGACAGCGCGTTGCCGATCCGTTCGCCGATCTCGTCGGTCTGCTCGCCGACCATCGCCGGGGAGCCGCCGCGCACGGTGTTGCGCAGGGTGGCGCCGGTGGTGGTGGCCGCGGTGAGTTCACTGGCGACGCCGGGATCGATGCGGGCCGAGCGCAGCGCGCTCTGCACCTCGGCGAGCGCCTGGTCGTAGGTGGTGAGCGCGGCGTCGGTCTGGGGGTCGGCGATCGCACCCCAGTTGGCCGTCGCGGCGACGGCGAGTTGTTCGGTGGCGGTGGCGAATTTGACGACGGGACGGATGACGGTGGCCTGTTCGGTGGCCGCACCCAGCTGCGTCATCGTCTGCAGTTCGTTGTTGATCCGCAGCACGGCGAAGGTGGTCGCGAGCATCACCGGCAGCACCAGCACCACACCGACCTTGCGCGTAACCGACCAGTTGGACAGGCTGAATTGCCAGGAGCGCGATGCAGGTTCCATCCGCGTGCGTTGCCTCTGCTTCCACGTGTGACCCCGGCCCGCGCGGGGAGGTCGCGGAGCGATGCGAGCGCAGAACCAACTGGAGGTCTTCTTTTACCGCAGGAAAGATACCGTGCCGAGTGGGCATCGGCAATCCGGGCCACACGGTCTGTAATTCGCCGAATATGCGCTGACACAACGACGATTCGTTGAGGTTTGTCAAGACCTACAACACACGTCCGGTGAGAACACGACGTTCGGCGCGCCGAGGCCTCTCAGTACGTTCTCAGTCGTTCACGGCAAACTACAGCACATGCGCATTCTGGTAGTCGACGACGATCGCGCGGTGCGGGAATCACTGCGCCGGTCACTGAGCTTCAACGGCTACACCGTCGACCTGGCTGTCGACGGTCTGGACGCACTCGAGAAAGTGACCGCGGCCAGGCCCGATGCGCTGGTTCTCGACGTCATGATGCCGCGCCTGGACGGCCTCGAAGTGTGCCGAAGGCTGCGCAGTACGGGCGACGATCTGCCGATTCTCGTTTTGACCGCGCGCGATTCGGTGTCCGAACGAGTGGCCGGGCTCGACGCGGGCGCCGACGATTATTTGCCGAAACCTTTCGCGTTGGAGGAATTGCTGGCGCGTTTACGGGCGTTGCTGCGTCGTCGAACGCCCGATCCCGGTGAAGCGTCGGAGGCGATGGTGTTCGCTGACTTGTCGCTGGATCCGGTCACGCGCGAGGTTTCGCGCGGCGAACGCGCGATCAGCCTGACGCGGACCGAGTTCTCGTTGCTCGAGATGTTGATGGCCAATCCGCGCCGGGTGCTCACTCGCGGACGAATCCTCGAAGAGGTCTGGGGTTACGACTTTCCGACCTCCGGCAACGCGCTGGAGGTCTATATCGGTTATTTGCGCCGCAAGACCGAGGCCGACGGCGAGGAACGACTGATCCACACCGTGCGTGGCGTCGGCTACGTGCTGCGCGAGACCCCTCCGTAGGCGGGCGAGATGGCACACAAGGAACCCGCGGTCGCCGTTCTCGGCAGGCCGCTGGACGCGAGCGAGATGCGTCCGCCGACCCCGCTCACGCGCTCGGTGTCCCTGCGCTGGAGGGTGACGCTGCTGGCGGCGTCGGTGGTGCTGATCGCGGTCGCGGTCACCTCGATCGCCGCCTACGCGATGGTGGCGCGCGCGCTCTACGCCGACGTCGACGCCCAGCTCGAGGCCCGCGCGGCGACGATGATCAACAACAATTTCGAGACCGCCGGTTTCCAGTCGATCGTGCTGGCCGGGCTGTTCTCCAACGATGTCGGCGTCGCGCTGATCTATGCCGGTCACAAGCCTTATATGCCACCCCAGCAGACGATTCCACCGGTCGGTGCCCAGGAGCTCGCGGTGGCCGACGGCAAGATCAATTCCTCCCTGCGCACCGTCGGTGACCAGCGGGTACTCGCCGCGCGCACGCACAGCGGCGCGACGCTGATCATCTCGCAGAAGCTCTACCGCACCCGCGAGGTGCTCGATCAGCTGGCATGGCTGCTGTTCGTGGTCGGCGCGTGCGGTGTCGTGCTCGCCGCCGCGGCCGGAACCGCGGTGGGCCGCACCGGTCTGCGCCCGATCGCCCGGCTCACCGCGGCCACCGAGCGCGTCGCCCGCACCGACGACCTGACGCCGATCCCGGTGACCGGTGACGACGAATTGGCCAGACTCACCGAGAGTTTCAACACGATGCTGCGGGCGCTGACCGAATCACGCGATCGTCAGCGCCGGCTCGTCGCCGACGCGGGCCACGAACTGCGCACGCCGCTCACCTCGCTGCGCACCAACATGGAGCTGCTCATCGCCTCGGGCAGGCCGGGCGCGCCCCGGCTGCCCGACGAGGACATGGCCGAATTGCGCGCCGATGTGGTCGCGCAGATCGGTGAGCTGTCGACTCTGGTCGGCGACCTGGTCGACCTGGCCCGTGAGGATGCCCCCGAAACCGTGTACGAGCGGGTGGATCTCGGCGAGGTGGCCGAGCGTGCGCTCGAGCGTGCGCGCCGCCGACGGGTGGGCATCACCTTCGTGGCCGATCTGGCCCCCTGGTTCGTCTACGGGCACGAGGCGGGGCTGGAAAGGGCCGTCCTCAACGTCCTCGACAACGCGGCCAAGTGGAGTCCGCCCGACGCGGTCGTGCGGATCACCATGCGCCCGGCCGGTCCCGGACTGCTCGAACTGGCCGTCGGCGACGCGGGCCCCGGCATCCCCACCGGCGAACGCGAACTGGTCTTCGAACGCTTCTACCGCACGACCGCCTCGCGCTCGATGCCCGGTTCCGGACTCGGGCTGGCCATCGTCAAGCAGGTGGTGACCAAACACGGCGGCACCATCGCGGTGGACACCTCCGATCGGGGCGGCGCGCTGGTGCGCATCGTGTTGCCGGGGGAGGCGCCGACCGTTCTCGACGAGTCCGACGCCGGGTGATCGCCGTCAGTCACGGCGAACTGATAGTCCGATCTCAGGCGCCTCTCAGTAGCCGTCAGGAAGCTGGTCAGCAAGCGTGAGGAGACAGACACCATGACCGACGATCCCCAGCACACCGCTGACCGGCCCGCCGCTTCCGGACCGGGCGACGCGGGCCATCCCGCCGAGTCGGGGCTGCCGGCCGGGCACCAGGGGCAGGCGCCGGGCTTCGGCGACCAGCCGCCCTACGGCGACCAGTTCCACGGCGGGCCGGCACCCTTCGGCGGGCAGGCGCCCTACGGCGGACAGCAGGCCCACAGCGAGCATGCGCCCTTCGGGAGTCCCGCGCCCCATACCGGCCCCATGGCGTTCGGTGGCCCGCCGCCGCACGGTGCGCAGCCCCAGGCATTCGGTCCCGCGCCGGCTCCACAGCGAAAGCAGCTGCGGCTCGGCCTGATCGCCGGTGCGACGGCGCTGGCTCTGGTCAGCGGTGGTGTCGGTGGTGCTGTCGGAGTGCTCGCCACCGACTCGGGTTCCGCGCCGGTGACCAACGCGCTCGAGGCGCCGAAGCCCGCGGTCAACAACGTCGCCAACGCGCCCGCCGGGTCCACCCAGGCGGTGGCGCAGCGGGTGTTGCCCAGCGTCGTGATGATCAAGGTCGCGGGCAATCGCGCGTCCGGCGAAGGCTCCGGGGTCGTGCTGTCCACGGACGGTCTGATCCTCACCAACAACCACGTCGCCGCGGGCGCCGGTGCCTCGGCGAAGATGGAGGTGGTGTTCAGCGACGGCAGCACCGCGCCCGCCACCATGATCGGCGCGGATCCGGTGTCCGACCTGGCCGTCATCAAGGTCGGTGGCAAGACCGGCCTCACCCCGATCGAACTCGGCACCTCCGACGGCCTGGCCGTGGGTCAGCCGGTGATCGCGATCGGCTCGCCGCTCGGCCTGGCGGGCACGGTCACCACCGGCATCGTCTCGGCCCTCAATCGCCCGGTCTCGACCAGCGGCGAGGGCACGCCGAGCCAGGTGAACCCGGTGATCGACGCGATCCAAACCGATGCGGCGATCAACCCGGGCAACTCCGGCGGCGCGCTGGTCGACGGGCAGGGCAAGCTGATCGGCATCAACACCGCCATCGCCAGCCTCGGCGGCGAGGCGGCGGGCGGCACCCAGAGCGGTTCGATCGGCCTCGGTTTCGCGATCCCGGTGGATCAGGCGCGCCGGGTCGCCGACGAACTGATCAAGACCGGCCATGCCACCTACGCCCAGATCGGCATCAAACTGCGCCCGCAGGACACCGCCGCACGCGTACTCGAGGCCACTCCCGACGGCCCTGCCGCCAAGGCGGGCATCCCCGCGGGAGCCGTCATCACCCGCCTCGACGACCGTCCCATCGACTCCGGCGACGCGCTGATCGCCGCCGTCCGCTCACACCAGCCAGGAGACAAGGTGAAGGTGACTTACACCGACGAACAGGGCGGTAACTCCAAGACCGTCGAGGTCACGCTCACCGCCGCGGCGGCGGAAGGCGGCCGATGATGCGTTCGAACGCAAACCTGTCGTGCGTAGGCGCTACGGTGATGACCATGGACATCGATGCTCCCGTGGCAGGGCGTGCACTGGTTGTTGTCGTCGACGATCGGACGGCTCATGGCGGCGTGGATTCGCTCGGCCCGCTCGTCACCGAATTGCTCAACGAGGCCGGGTTCCTCGTCGACGCCTCGGTGACGGTGCAGGCCGAGGAGGTCGAGATCCGCAACGCGCTCAACACCGCGGTGATCGGCGGCGTCGACCTGGTGATCTCGGTCGGCGGTACCGGCATGTCGCCGCGCGACATCACCCCCGAGGCCACCACCCAGGTGCTCGACCGTGAACTGCCCGGCATCACCGAGGCACTGCGCGCGTCCGGCCGGGTGGCGGGCTCGCTCGACGCCGGCCTGTCCCGCGGCGTGGCAGGCATCTCCGGCAGCACCCTGGTGGTGAACCTGCCCGGCACGCGCGCGTCGGTCCGCGACGGCATGGCCACCCTCGGCCCGCTGGCCAGCAAGGTGATCGGCGAACTGTCCGGTCTGGACGAATGACATCCGACTCTCACGACGCGGTTCCCGGCCCCGATGATCGGGGCCGGGAACAGGCCGCGGCGCAGGAGTTGCGACGGAAAGCGGCCGAGGCGGCGCGACTGGCGAGAATCTTCGGCGATGTTCTCCCGGAGACCACCGGCGACGAACGCGGCGAGGGATCACGTGGCTCCGGCACCGACGATTGGTTACGGTCGCAAGTTCCACCGCACCACGGGTGATCAGCCCGTTATCTACGTAGCCGCTACGTAATAAGCGGCCTTGGAATTGCCGATTACGGCATGAACGCGCACTGCGGACAAATACTCGAGACCACGCGAAAGCGTGGTCTTTTGTCGTTCGGCGACCCAGATCGTTACCTGTGGCCATCTCCTGTCAAGGAGGCATGACAGGAGCCTTCGCGACTGCATCAATGCACGTCAAGGCATGTGGCGATGTACGAATGTGTGCTGTGCTTCACAGTGAAATTTACGAACTCTTTCGTTGCCGAATCCGTGGAACGGCGTTTAATGTTCGCCATCGAGCCACCAACTATCGGTCCCCGCAGTACTCCCACCTCTGTGCGTTGAACCACCCGGTGGAACCCTGGCTCGGGTTCGCCACACCGGCCCCGGCCGTATCGTCGAAATAACAGTTAGTTACGTAACGGCAACAAAGGGGCGACACACTGATCTGGGCCCTGTGAGGTCCATTTGTCCGGCTTCGAAAGTCGAAGTCGGCTGTTAGACACCTGATGAGGGGAAGTATGAGCGAGAACCGCACCACCGGTGTGCGCCGTGGCGTCCGTGCCGCGGGCGTCGGCGCTGCCGCGGCCGCCGTGGCCTTGGGCCTGCTGTCGACCGGTGCCGCCAATGCCGATACCTTCGTGCCGTTGCCGGACGGCCAGAAGGTCAGCCCTGCTGGCGTGACCATCACCCGCACCCACGAGTCCGCACTGATCTCGCCGTCGATGGCCGCCAACGGCGCGGGTCGCGTCGTCTGGGTCTCGGGCACCGCGGTCGCCGAGGTCACCGAGACCCCCGAGGGCGAGGTCGGCCCCTGGAACGGCCCGACCGGTCGCCCCGGCTCGAACAACTCGTCGACGCACGGCACCTCCCAGCTGAACACCGGCTACATCGTCGGTTGCCAGGTGAGCATCGCCGATGACGCCATCGGCGCCGGTGTCTCCGGCGGAATCAGCACCGGCGGCGTGACCGCGGGCGGTTCCATCGGCGTCAACCTCGGCCCCGGTGAAGTGAAGTTCGTGCAGATCAGCTCGAAGGACATCCTGAAGGCCGGTACCTACGCGATCGATTACCAGGACGCGGAAATCGAGATCCAGGGCTGCGCCGGCTACGCGCAGGCCCGGGCGTACACCGTCGTCGAGGTCATCGGCGACAACTACTCGAAGACCACCCTGTACGGCATGCCGTTCAGCATCGGCTGACGTTCTTCGATCCGGCACGAATCTTCTTCTCGCTGCGGCGAACTCAATCCTCGAGGGACAAATCCTATGATCAACCGTAAGTTCATGGCGAAGGTGGCGGGCGTCAGCGCTGCGGCCACCGTGGCCGTCGGCCTGTTCTCGACGGGCGCGGCCAATGCCGATACCTTCGTCCCCCTGCCGGGCGGACACATCACCAAGACGCTGTCCGACGGCACTGTCGTCGACATCGCCCTGGTCGGCGAGTCGGCCCTGATCAGCCCGTCCATGGGCTCCACCCCGGTCCACCGCAACGCGTGGGTCTCGGGTAGCGCTCAGGTCACCGTTTCCGACGGCGGCTCCGGCAAGATCTACCCGGGCTACACCGTGGGTTGCCAGGTCAACATCGCGGGCGGCGGCGTCTCCGGTGGCGGCGACGTCAGCTCGGACGGCGAGACCGTCGACGGTGGCGTCACCACCGGTGGCGAGCTGTCGCTCGGCCCCGGCCAGTCGTCCTCGTTCTACATTCTCGACCGCGAGCAGGCCGACGACTTCGGCAGCGAATCGCACAGCAAGAACAACAAGTTCAAGAACGGCTCCGGCTCGGTGACCTGGTCCGACACCACCATCGGCCTGAGCGGCTGCGCCGGCTACGCGCAGGCGCGTGCCTTCGTGTCCGTCGAGGTCGAGACCGACAACGTCATCTCCTGGGTGACCCTGTGGGGCGCTCCGTTCAGCCTCGGCTGATCTGTTCGCATCCCGAACTCGAAACGGGCCGGTCGCTCTGCGACCGGCCCGTTTTGTTGTGCGCTCACCCTTGTATCGCTGGACATTACGAGTCAGTCTCACTATGTTGAACCCGAATCGACTGCCCCGGCAGTAGAAATCATCTTGCGTTTTCGTTCGCCGATCGGCTGAGAGTCGCGCCGATCCGGTGACGACCAGCTTCTCGATCCACCTCCCGGCAGGGCGCATCTGTCCTGTTGCCAGCGGTGCCTGTCCTGCGTGACACACCCCAGCTGGGTCCGGGCGCAACACAGATATCGGCCTCGATGGTCGAGGTCGGATTTGCGTATACCTCGAGGGGAAGAATGAGCGAGAACCGCACCAACCGCGGGCGTCGCGGCGCGTGGAGCGCGGGCGCCGCAGTGGCCGTGACGATCGGTCTGTTGTCGGCCGGTGCTGCCAACGCGGACACCTTCGTACCGCTGCCGGACGGCCAGAAGCTGGGCCCCGGTGTCACTGTGAGTCGAACCGGCGAGCATGCCGTGATCTCCCCGTCGCTGGCCGCCAACGGTGCTGGTCGTGTCGTGTGGGTGTCGGGCAATGCCCGCGCCGATGTGCAGGTCACGCCGGAGGGCGAGGTCGGGCCGTACAACGGGCCGACGAACCGTCCCGGCTCCAACAATTCTTCGACGCATGGTGCGTCGCAGCTGAATACGGGTTACATCGTCGGTTGCCAGGTGAGCATCGGTGATGATGCGATCGCTGCCGGGTTGTCCGCTGGAGTATCGACCGATGGCCCCTCGGCCGGTGGCGCGATCGGCCTCCACCTCGGCCCCGGCCAGGTCGCCTTCGTGCAGATCGATGCCAAGGATATTCTCAAGCCCGGCGTCTATTCGGTGGAGTACCAGGACGCGGAGATCGAGGTTCAGGGTTGCGCGGGTTACGCCCAGGCCCGGTCCTACTCGGTGGTCGAGATCATCGGTGACCACTACTCCAAGACCACGCTGTACGGAGCGCCGTTCAGCATCGGCTGATCATCGGCCGAATCGAAACTCTTTCTCGTTCACACGAATTCACCCTCGAGGGGTCACTGTGATGATCAACCGTAAGAGCATGGCGCGCGTAGCCGGATTCACTGCCGCGACGACCGTGGCATTGGGTTTGCTGTCCACCGGTGCGGCGAATGCCGACACCTTCGTTCCGCTGCCGGGCGGCCACATCACCAAGACGCTGTCCGACGGCACTGTCGTGGACATCAGCCTGGTCGGCGAGTCCGCCAATATCAATCCGTCCATGGGGTCCACCCCGGCGCATCGCAACGCCTGGGTTTCCGGTAGTGCGCAGGTCTCGGTGTCCGGTGATGGCGGTGGCAAGATCTTCCCCGGTTACACCGTGGGTTGCCAGGTCAATATCTCCGGTGGTGATGCGCTCGGAGACAGTGGCGGGGAGGTCGTGGAGGGTGTCGGCTTCGGCGAAGTGAACACCGGCGGCGAGCTCACCGTCGGCCCCGGCCAGGCGAAGTCCTTCTACGTCCTCGATCTCGAAATGCCCGACGACTACGGCAACGAATCCCACAAGACCCGCAATGCCTTCAAGGGCGGGTCGGGCTCGGTGACCTGGGCCGACGAGACCATCGGCCTGTCCGGCTGTGGCGGCTACGCCCAGGCTCGTTCCTTTGTGAGCGTCGAGGTGGAAACCGACAACGTCATCAGCTGGGTGACTCTCTGGGGCGCACCGTTCAGCCTCGGCTGACCGAAGACACCATCGAGTTCGGGTCCTGCACACCGCGGTGTGCAGGACC
>NZ_JBHUYK010000036.1:0-59155 GCF_042668615.1 Nocardia sp. NPDC057272
GTTAGGCGCCGCGGAGATGCGACGAAGGAGCGATTCCGCGGCGCCTAACCGGCAGCCCCTCAGGGCCGCGGACACGCGCGCGCCAGCGCGCCGATAAACACAGCCTCAAACCGTCCTGGGACTACCGAACCCCCGAATCCCCGTACGCCCCGCCACTCCACCACCCAGCACCAAAACCCTGTCGGACCCCCATGACATCATGCGAGCACCATGGAACTACGCAAGGGTGCGCACGCGCCGGTACCGACATCGCTTCTCGCCGTGGTCGTTTCATGGCGGTCGGCGCATACCGTAGACGCGCATGCCCTGCTGGTCACCGAATCGGGCCTGGTCCGCGCCGACCGCGATTTCGTCTTCTTCAACGCGCCCCGGCACGCCTCCCAGGCGGTGACCCTCGACCAGGAACCCGCCCCCGGCACCGCGCGGCTGAGCATCTCACTGCCCCGCACCGAACCCGAGGTGGCGCGCATCGTCATCAGCGCGTCCCTCGACGACGCCACCTTCGACCAGCTCCTCGACCTCACCCTGACCGTGCACGCCGCCGACGGCCCGATCGCCCAGTTCACCATCGACGGTATCGAAGACGTCCAGGCGATGATGTTCGGCGAGTTCTATCGCCGCGACGGCCAGTGGCGGTTCCGCGCGATCGGCCAGGGTTGGTCGGGCGGGCTGGCCGGCCTCGCCAGTGAATTCGGGGTCACGGTCGACGAGCCGGCCACCGGGCGTCCCAGCATCACGCCCGACGACAGCTCGCGGGTACCCGCGCGACCGAATGGGGCCGCCGCTGACGCCGCCGCGCGCTCCGTCGATCGCGCACGATTCGCGAGTGTGCCGTCACGGCACGACGCGTCTACTGCCGATCTGCCCGACGCCGATCACCGGGCGAACTGGTCGTCTGCCGAGTCTGCGAATCCCGCCGCAGCGCGACACGACGGACCGACGTCGACGCGCCCACCGGCCCTGTCCCGCCGCGTCATCGACGTACCGCCCCCGCCACCGGTCGACCCGGAGGTCGCCGACTGGCATCCGGACCCGGAAACCCCCGATCAACTCCGCTGGTGGGACGGCGACGAGTGGACCTCGAGCGTCCACCCGCACATCCACGATCACCGAACCCGCTGTACCCGCTGTGGTAGCCCTCTGCGGCGCAAGCTGTTCGGTGGGCACGGACCGTGCAAGAACTGTGCCGCCGAAATCGAGGAGTTCCTCACGCACTGGCGCAACCGGGCCAGGCGCGTCCTCGCGGGTCCCGGCACGATGTCAGTGGAATGGACCGAGGTATGGGCCGCTCTGCGCTTCCAGCGCATCGACGAGGAGCGCGGCCGAACACTGCTGCGCGAGGCGGGTCTGACCCAGGTCGAGCGGATGGTCGCCTTCGCCTTCGCCGACGGTGAGGTGTTCGCCGAGGAACTGGACGCCTTCGAACACGTGGTCAGCGAGCTGGCGCTGTCCGGCGGCATCGTCGACGATCTGCGTCGCCGAATGCATCGCGGCCGCACCCTGTCCCGCTTGCGCGCCGGCGAACTGCCCACCGTCAACACTCCCGGTCTGCATCTGGACCCCGACGAACGCGTGCACCTCGATCTGCCCGCCGTCCACGTCCGCATGCTCGCGCGCGGCCCACGCAACACCGAGGGTCGCCTGATCGGCAGTTCCAAGAAGCTGCGTTTCGTCGGCCACGGCACCGGCATCGAGCTGCCGTGGAACCGGGTGGTGTCGGTGCATCCCGAGCACGGCACCGTCGTGCTCGCGGCGACCTCGGCGCGCGGCGGCGCGACCTTCGGCGTCGCCGACCCCGACTATGTGGCGGCAGCATTGGAAGGCGCACTGCGCGTATCGAAACGTCTGGTCCTGACGCCGGGCCAGCTCGACAGCCGCAGCATCCCCCAGGATGTGAAAGCCCAGGTGTGGCAGCGCGACGGTGGCGCGTGCGTCGAATGCGGTGACGGCCACTACCTGGAGTTCGACCACATCATCCCGCTCAGCCGCGGTGGTGCGACGAGCGTGACGAACCTGCAGATCCTGTGCCGGGCCTGCAATCGCGCCAAGGGCGCGCGGATCTAACCGAGAATCGCGTTCATGATGGTGCCGCCACTGGTGGCGACGACGCCGCCGATCATCGCGCCCGCGATCATCTTCGGCGACTCCATCGCACTACCGTTCCACTTCTCCCAGGCGAACTTTCCACCGGCGACAGTGATGGCGAGCACACCCGACAGAATCATGAACCAGGTCAGGTACTGAACCATTTTCATGATCTTGTCCGACAGCGGAGGCGCTTCCGGCGAGGGATTGCCGATCTGCGCATACGTGGTGATGGTGTCGGCCATCGACGTCAGAATGATGCTCATAGCCTGCTCCCCTATCGCGTGACGCGAACTGCGTTCCAGCCCTGCCGTATTCGATCGTGGTCCAGGATACGGGCGCGAACCCCCTGCACACCAACAAAACCGATCGGTTCGGTCGGATGGGCACCGACACGGTGACAGATGACCGGATACCATCAGTGCAGAGTTCATCGTCGTCCCGTTCCTCCGAGATACCGAGTGAGACCCCATGCTCCTGGCCGCCGTCACCGATACCTTGGCGCAGATCGGCAATCCGACCCCCGAAGCACCGCCACTGGCGGACAAGATCATGCAGCTGGTCAGGTACCTGACCTGGTTCATCTTGTTGTCCGGCATCATCGCCATCACTGTCGCGGGCGGAAAATTCGCCTGGGAGAAGTGGACCGGTAGCTCCATGGAGTCGCCGAAGATGGTCGCGGGCGCAATGATCGGCGGCGTCGTCGCCACCAGCGCGGGCACCATCATGAACGCGATGCTCTAGGTTCCTGCTCCGCTCGGGACGGTCCGGGATCAGCCCGGGCCGACTCGACCGGCCAGAAACGCTTCGACCCGAGTTCTGTTGGGGTTCAACAGAACTCGGGTCAGCTGAACTCTCGAGTGTCGGCGCACAGCATCTACCTCCTGTCGTTCGGTGGTTCGGGTCGGCTAGGTGTAGAGCCGGTCCACGAAGGCGTTCAGGTTTTCCACCACTCGCTGGGCCTTCTCCTCCGGGGTCAGATCCTCGCGATACCGGCTGCCCATCGACGGCCGCTTCTTGTTGCGCGCGTACAGCGAGCAGGCCAGATCGGTGCACATGTAGCTACCGACCGTGTTGCCTTTACGCCCCGACTCGCCCGTCTTGCTCGCGGTCATCAGCGAAACGCCGCCGCCGGAGTGCGTGGTGAGGCAGATCGTGCACATCTGCGTCTTGCCCGACCCGCCGGTCTCGTGCCGTAATGCGACGCTGACCAGCCCGTCCTCCCGCGGCACCGAGATATAACAGCGCCCCGCGTACGAGGGGTCGGTCCAGCCGAGGAAGTCGAGATCCTCCCAGGGGCGTTCGACCAGGTCACGCGGCACATTCAAGCGCTTGGCGTCGCCCTTCGAACAGTTGACGAACGACGACCTGATATCGCGTTCGGTAATGGGTTCCATGCGTTGCTCCTTTCCAGTCTGCGTACTGCAAACGGTAGACACGCTAACGATCCCCACCTGCGGAGACAACCTGTTTTCCGGCCACCGGTGACGAGCATCCCCGCCGATGGCCCGGCTGTCAGCGGAGGATCCCCGCGGCCCGCGCGGCGCGCAGCCAGTCGGGGAACTCACCGAGCAGTCTCCCGTACAGCTCGGCGTCGCTGATCTGGTCGATGTCGTCGAGGGCGAAGAAGCCCGCGTTGTCCACGACGCGGCCGTCGAGTTCGTCGAGGGTGCGCAGGACACCGAAGTTGGCTGTGCCGAGGCCGATGAACTGCCAGAAGGCGGGCAGGTGGGCGGCCTCGCGCATCACGGCCGCGATCTCGCGCTTCTTCGCGAAGCCACCGTCGGTGAAGAACAGGACGAGGGTGGGCTCGGTGAGGGTGTCGATGACCGCACGCATGATCGGCAGTTCGTCGTTGCGGCCGCCGATGGCGTTGTAGTCGACGCCCTGGTGCGTGCCCTTGAGATGAAGATAGGTGTGCGCCCACTGCTCCCCGCCCTCGACGGTGATATCGGGCAGTTTCACGTAGCTGAGCGCGTAGAGGTAGGCCTCGAGTACGCCGTCGTCATCGAGTTGCGTGGCGACCGGGATCATTCGCTCGACGACCCGATGCACCGTCCCGGCGCGATACATCTTCTCCATGCTGCCGGTCTTGTCGATCACCAGCACCACCCGCGCCCTGGCGCCGAACGCGCTCTTGTCGATCAGCACCTTCGCGACTTCGCGCTTGCGCATGTCCAGCCGCTGCCGCTTCTCGAACGACAGCGCCGCCTCACCGGGAACCGTCCGAACTTCCACCACCGCTTCCGGCTCGTCGACGCTCACCCCGTGGTCGGTGACCAGGTCGGCGAATCCGCCCGCGTAGCCTTGTCCGACGGCACGGACTTTCCACTGGTCACCCCGGCGATACAGCTCGAGCGCGATCACCACCGACTCGCGACCGAGTCCGTCGATCACGTACTCGTGCAGCACATTCCCCGCGCGGTCGGCGACCGAGGCCACCGGCGACGTGGCGCCGCCGAACGTATCCCCTTCTGCCGCGACAGTGATCACGGCGCGAATCTGCGCGATCTCGACCGGTACGGCGCCGAGTGACACCTCGAGCCCGGCACCGTGGAGCCGAACACCCGGCGCCTGCGGCTGATTGAAGAAGACGAAGTCCGCGTCCGAACGCACCTTTCCCGCGTCGGTCACCAGCAGTGCCGAGAGGTCGGCGGCCACGCCGCCGCGAACCGACAGCACCACCTCCCCCGAAGCCAAGCCCGCATTCTGTCCCTTGACCAGCGCAGCAGCCATCGCCATCCCTCTCATCGCACCGTAATGCCCCACACCCTAGGCGAATACGGGCTAGATCCAGCCCTTCTCGCGCGCTTTGAGGGCGGCTTCGTAGCGATTGGACACCCCGAGCTTGGTCATCGCCGAGGACAGGTAGTTGCGGGTGGTACCCGGGGACAGGTGTGCGCGTTTGGCGATGTCCTCCACGGAGGCGCCGTCGGCGGCGAATTCGAGGACGTCGGCCTCGCGGGCGGTGAGGACGGTGTCGCCCGCGCTGATGGCTTCGGCCGCGAGCTCGGGATCGACATATCGGCCACCGTTGTGCACCGACCGGATCACCTCGGCCAGCGTCGCCGCGGAGGTCGTCTTGGGCAGGAATCCGCGCACACCGGCCGCGAGAGCGCGCTTGAGATAACCGGGCCTGCCATGACTGGTGACGATCAAAGTGCCCGCACCAGGAGTGATTCGGAGCAGTTCGACGGCGGTGTCGATGCCGTCGATGCCCGGCATCTGCAGATCGATGACCGCGACCGCGCCCGGTTCGCCGTCCTCGGCCCTGCGGCGCCACGCGGCGACGAGTTCCGCACCGGAGCCGACGTGGGCGACGACCTCCAGATCGGGCTCCAGGCCGAGCATCGTCGCCATGGCGGCGCGGATGAGGGTCTCGTCGTCGGCGAGGAATACGGGAATCACTGCTTCTCCCAATGGATTTCGAGGGCGAATTCGTCGCCGGAGGTGGCGACGTCGAGGGTCGCGCCGACAGCGGCGAGTCGTTCGCCGAGGCCGCGCAGCCCGGATCGTTCACCGATCGCGCCCTGCGGTCGGTCGTTGCGCAGCGACATGCCGGACCCGCCGAGTGCGAGGGTCGCGGTGGTCGCGGCCGAGTGTTCGACGATATTGGTTGTGCCTTCCCGGACCACCCAGGCCGCGACTTCATGGAACGCCGCGGGCACCTTGGCCGCGTCACCCTCCACGACGAGTACGCAGCCCGCCGCCGACAACAGTGATCGCGCCCCGGCCACCTCCCCGCGCAGGTCGATATTGCGGTAGCCGCGCACCAGAGTGCGCATCTGCCCCATCGATTCGACCGCCAGTGTTCTGACCTCGTCCATTTCCGCGGTCGCTCGATCGATGTCGCCTGCCCGTGACAGTGCCACCGCCAGTTCGCTTTTCACCGCGATGGCCGAGAAGCCGCGTCCCACGACATCGTGGAGGTCGCGCGAGAAGCGCAATCGTTCCTCGGCGACCTGCAGTTGCGCCTCGACACCTTTGGTTCGCTCCAACTCGTCGATGATTCCCAGACCCCACACGGTGAGCCGGGTCAACACGATCGCGAAGACCCCGGTGAACAGAAACGCCGCCGCGCCTCGAAGGCCCGCGCCCAGTGGCGTGCCGAAGACCACCAGCGGAGTGGCCACGCTGAGAACGACCAGGATCCACCACTTGTGACGAGTGAACGGGATGACGGAGAAGATCGCCATGAACACCGCGGACACACCCACCGTGCGCGCGCTGAGGACGGTCGCCTCGTCGGTGGCCACGCGGGCGACGAGCCCGCTGATCGCCCACAGCGCGACCAGCATCACGATGGCGACGGGCAACATCCGCGGCCGTGCCACCACACCGGGAACGGTGGCGAAAGCGGGTTGTGCCTCCAACGCGAACCCGGCCGCGATGCCACCGGCGACGATCCCGAGCACCGATGGCACCGACTCGGCACCGATCGCCAGCGCGACGACGAGCACGGCGATCACCGCCTGAAACGAGAGCCGGGTGTAGAGCCGGAACTTGGCGGCTCCCGACAGCTCATGCCACCAGGCGGTCGCGCGCGTCACCCGCGGTCGTCCCAGCGGAAGCTCTTGCGGGTCAGCACGAGCGCCAGCACGGTCCATAGCGCCAGTGTCGCAAACGGCCGGCCGGATTCGGTGACGGTGTCGGCGAAGCCGAGCGCGGCGTCGGATTCGGCGAACGACGACAGCGTGCCCGACGTGCCGAGGGAGATGAGGTCGGAGACGGCGGCGAACGGGGTCCAGTCGGCCGCCTGCGCCAGCCGATCGGGCAGCACACCGCGGATCGAGGACATGCCGAGCATCGCGATGATCATCACCGGCAGTGAGGTGATCTGCGCGGCCTCGGCGTTCTTGGTGTACGCGCTGGTCGCCAGGGCGAGCAGTGAGAACAGCACTGTCCCGCCGACGAGTGCTACCACGATCGCCAGTGGGTTGACGGGCGCGGGGGCGCCGGTGCCGTAGACCACCGCGGTGATGACGGCGGTGCACGCGAGCGTCATGATGGCGCCTGGGACGGCCGGAGCGAGCTGGATCTGCCAGTCGGCGGCCTCGCCCGTGCGCAACCGTTTCAGGACGCCTTCGCTACGGCGGGTGGTCACCATCGACAGCACCGAGTAGTACTGCACGAACAGCAGGGTGAGCAGCGCCAGCAATTCGAAGGTCACCGCCGCCATCGCCGCTGTGGGCTCGGCGTCTTTGCGGGCGATGAAGTAGCTGGCCAGCGGAATTCCGATCGGGAAGACCGTCGCCATGTAGACGAGAGTCTTGTTGCGCCGGAACTGCAGCCACTCCGCCGTGGCGAGCGCGGTGAGTGGTCGACGGCGAAATCCGGCGGCGGGCAGGGCGGTGGTCATCGTGCTCCGATCAAGGTGGGAGTGGTTGCCTCGGCGATATCGAGAAAGACCGATTCCAGGGATGCGGCGCGCGCTTCGAGTCCGGTCAGGCGCACGCCCGCTTCGCGGGCCCAGCCGAGCAGCTCGAACAGGTGACCTTGGAGATCGTTGGTGCTGATGGTGACTCGCGCTTGCGCGTCGACGCGGGCGCCACGCAACTGCGGTACGGGCAGGCCGGGGTGATCGAAGGCGATCCGCGCCGGATGGTCGTCGACGATGTCGCGCAGCGTGCCCCTGCGGGCGATCGCGCCCTTGTGCATGATCGCGATCTGATCGGCGAGCGCTTCGGCCTCGTCCAGGTAGTGCGTGGTGAGGACCATCGTCACCCCCGACGCTTTGAGGTCGGCGAGCAATTGCCATGTCCCCCGCCGGCTTTCCGGATCGAGGCCGGTGGTCGGTTCGTCGAGGAACAGCAGGCGCGGCTGTCCGAGCAGGGCGCAGGCCAGGTCGACGCGGCGCTGCTCACCACCCGACAGCGAGCCGACCCGCACCCCGGATCGGTCGGTCAGGCCGACCTGCGCCAAGACCGCCTCGGCGGTGGTCGGTGCGGTACACGTTCCGCGCCACATTTCGAGCGTCTCGGCGACGGTCAGCTCGGCGGGCAACCCGCCCGACTGCAACATGATGCCGACCCTCGGGCGCACCTGGTCGCGGTGCCGGAGCGGGTCGAGGCCGAAGACTTCGACCTCGCCTGCCGAGGGGGCGATGAGCCCCTCCAGCATGTCGAGGGTGGAAGTCTTTCCCGCGCCGTTGGTTCCGAGCAGGGCGAACACCTCCCCTTCGCGCACCTCGAGGTCCACGCCTTTGACGGCTTCGAACGCGTCGTCGCCGCGGCCGTAGGTTCGGCGCAGCCCGCGTGCGGTGATGACGTCTGTGTTTCTCATGCCTTCTACCGTGGTCGACGCGGGGCATCGCCAGTAGTAAGCGCAGTCACCGATCCCCGATGGGATTCACATGGGTAAGCCATGACATAAGTCATCGGACTGCGGCTGTGCGCAGGAGCGCCACGCCGTAGGCGATGAACCAGGCCGACCACAACAGCCAGCCGGACAGGCCGATGAGACCGAGCGGGCCGTCGTGGTCGATGATCAGGGGCGTGATGGTCGCCGCAGTGAATTGCAGTGCGGCGGCGAGGAATCCGATGGCCGCGTGCCATGGCTTGACGAGGCCGCCGAGTCGGCCCGCGACCGTCAGACCGACCAGTGCTGTCGCGAGGAAGGTGCCGTTCAGCGCGAGCAGGGCATCGTGCAGCGCCCACAGTGCGCCACCTTCCCCGCTCGAAGTGCCTAGGGCATAACGAATTCCGACGATCACTGTGAAAGTCGCGTTCTGCAACAGCAATCCGGCGAAGCCGACCAGCGACCATCCGGTCCCCGCCGTCCGCTCGGCCGGTCGCAGGGCCGCCAGTGCACCGGCGCCGAACAGCACGGCACAGAACCAGCCCAGCGGTACCGGTGCCATCGCCAGCGCCACGAGGTCGCGGTGGTCGACGAAGAACGTGACGGCCGTGCGCGAGTCGGTACCGGGCTTCGGCAACCCGGCAGGTGCCAAGATCAGATTGGCGCCCAGGATGACCAGCACGAAGCCGATACCGGCGATCCCCGCGACCCGCTGGAACCGCGCACCGCTCGACAGATTAGATTTATCGCTCATATTTTGAATATAGGTACCGTAAACCGAAAGGGGAACCCATGGCCACCGACCCACCCCGCCGCCGCTACGACTCCCTTCGCCGCACCCTGCAAGCTCAGGCGACCAGCACCGAGATCGCCCAGGCCGCCCGCAGGCTGTTCGTGGAGCAGGGCTGGGCCGCCACCACGGTCCGCGACGTGGCCCGCGAAGCCGGCGTCTCCGTTCCCACCGTCTACTCCGCCTACGGCAACAAAACCGGGCTCATCCAGGCAATAGTCGACGCCGCCGATCTCTCCGCCGACGCCCCACGGATGCTCGACACCCTGGAAGCCGCCGCAGGCGACCCCCGAGCCCAACTGGCCGCCATGGCCGGCTACGACCGTCGCCTCTACGAACGCGCCGCCGACGTCATCGGCCTGATCCGCGAAGCGGGCCGCACCGAACCAGCCCTGGCCACCACCTACCTCGACGCCCGCCACCGCGCCGACCGAACCCGCATCGAGGTCTTCACCTCCTGGCCTCCCGGCACCCTCCGCGAAGACCTCCCCACCTCGGTCGACATCTACGCCGCCCTGTGCACCATCGACGTCTACACCACCCTCACCACCGAACGAGGCTGGTCTCCCGACCGAGTCGAAACCTGGTGGACCACCACCCTCGCCCGCGAACTCCTCGCTTGACGATTCGCCCTCGGCCGACCGGAAACTTGTCTACTATCGATCGTAGTAGAACGAACACTGGAGGGGCAGTGAGTGATCCGAACAAGACCGATCCCGGCCATGGCGCCGAGAGGTCATCGATGGCACGGCTGGTGGAATCGTGCTCCCGATTCGCGAACAAGCGCGGCATCTACCTGGGCCGCCGATCGACGAAACTCCATGTGGCCCTGTACCGCTGGACCAACGGCCGGGTGGGCGGGCACCTGCCCGCCTGGCCCGGCGCCCGAATCCTGCTCCTCGACCACGTCGGCGCCAGAACCGGCACCCACCGAACCTCGCCCCTGATGTACCACGCCGACGGCGACACCATCGCCCTTGCCGCGTCCAAAGCCGGCCAACCGACTCACCCCGCCTGGTTCCACAACCTGAAAGCCAACCCGGACACCACGATCCGGATCGGCGCCCGGTCGCACCCCGTGCGGGCTCGCGTAGCCACCGACGCGGAACGAAACCTGCTGTGGCCGAGGTTCATCGAGTTCTTCCCGAGCTACGACTTCTACCAACGTCACGCAGGCGACCGCAAGATCCCGATCGTGATCCTCACCCCGCGCACCTAGATGTCACCCGACCAGCATCGCCGGTCGGTCTCCTCCGCTGCCGTACGCCGATCCACGGGCGACCGGCGGGGACTTCGGCTGGCGCACAGGTAATTTCCCAGCCATTTGCTGAATCCGCGACGCTGTCGACAGGCATCATCAAGGGATGAGTTTTACGGTGGCCTACCTGCAGTACGCCGGATCGGGTCCGATGCGGCACGAGGAGAAGCTCCTCACCGAGGGACTCGCAAGACTCGACGTCCCCGTCCGTCACTACAGCCTGAAGCGTATTCAACGCAGGCAGTTGGCGTTGGGGCCCGGCATTTTCATCGCCGGGGACATGGATGCGATGCACGGCGCGATGCGCCAATTGGGCATCCCGATACCGCAACCCGACGACTATCCCGACGTGCTTCGCGGCTTCCTCGGACGCAAGGTGTGGGCATCGACACTGGGGGAGATCGAGCGCTCGATGGACGGCGGCTCCTCCCCACCGGTTTTCGTCAAACCCGCGGACCGCCGAAAGGCCTTCACGGGCTCGGTCTGCTACTCGGAACACGATTTCGCCGCATGGGGGAATACCAGTCGGCGCCAGCGCGTCTGGTGCTCCGAGGTCGTCACCTGGGTGTCGGAATACCGCGTCTACGTCATCGGCTGGCAGATCGTGGCCGTCGACCACTACGAGGGTGACAACTCCGTGCCGCTGAACATGGAAGCGGTCGAATCAGCGGTCAGTGCCTACTACCGTTCCGGAACCGCCCCCACGGCCTACGCCATCGATTTCGGCGTACTGGCCAACGGTGAAACGACGCTCGTCGAGGCCAACGACGGCTACGCCCTCGGCGCCTACGACATCACCGCCGACCAGTACACCGCGCTGCTGATGAACCGATGGCGTGATCTCCTCACGTCCGAGGCGCGGCCGGCACGCACCACGAGCTTCTAGCGTCAACTCATCGACGACGCAGGGACGTGTCCAGCAGAGATGGTGGGGTGTCGTGCTTTTCGTGGGGGGCGAGGTCGGTGCCAGGGGCCACGATGGCATCGATGGCGTCGAGGATCTCGGGTGACAGGACGGTGTCGGCGGCGGCCAGCTGGGCGTGCAGGTGGTTCATGGTCCGGGGGCCGATGATGGCGCTGGTGACGGCGGGATGGGCCGTGACGAAACCCAGGGCGAGTTGGATCAGGGTCAGGCCCGCCTGGTCTGCCAGTGCCGCGAGTTGTTCGACGGCGGCCATCTTGGCGTGGTTGGCCGGGATGGTGGTGTCGAACCGGTCGGGCATGAATGCCGAACGGCTGGTGGTTATCTCGCGGTCGGCGCGGATGGCGCCCGAGAGCCATCCCGAGGCCAGCGGGCTCCAGGCGAGCACGCCGAGACCGTATTCCTCGGTGACCGGCAGGACGTGAGTTTCGATGCCGCGCTGCAGGATCGAATAGCTGGGCTGTTCGGCGACATAGCGGCTCAGGTGGTGTTCTTTGGCCGCCCACTGCGCCTGCACGATGCGGTAGGCGGGGAACGTCGAGGATCCGAAGTAGCGGATCTTGCCCGCACGCTGAAGATCGGTGAGCGCCGAGAGGGTTTCCTCATCGCTGGTTTCGGGGTCCCAGCGGTGGATCTGATAGAGATCGACGTGGTCGACGTCGAGTCGGCGCAGGCTGTCGTCGAGGGCGGTGGTGAGCCAGCGGCGTGAACCGCCGCGATGATTGCGCTCCTCGCCCATCGGCATGGTCGCCTTCGTGGCCAGCACGATGTCGTCGCGGCGACCCGCGACGGCCTTGCCGACCAGCTCCTCCGATTCGCCCTGGCCGTACATGTCGGCGGTGTCGATGAGGTTGACGCCGCCGTCGATGGCGACGTCGATCATGGCGGTGACCTCGTCCTGCGTGGAATTTCCCAGCTTGCCGAAGTTCATCGCGCCGAGCACGAGCGTGCTGACCTGAACGCCGGTACGGCCCAGAGTGCGGTACTGCATGGCGGTTCCTCCCAGATGGGCTTGGTTCGGCTCGCCGACTCTGGCATCCTCAACCAAGCGGAACAATGTTCCGTTAATCAACATACGGAACACTGTTCCGTTTAACAAGAGGGAGGTCTCGTGGCCGACAGCCCGACCGAGCCGCCGAGCCGCCGAGCCGACGCCCGGCGCAACCAGCAGGCCCTGCTCGACGCGGCCGCGGCCGCCTTCATCGCCTCGGGCGTCGATGTCCCCGTCCGCGAGATCGCGACCCGAGCCGGCGTCGGCGTAGGCACCATCTATCGACACTTCCCGACCCGGGCCGACCTCATCGTCGCCGTCTACCGCCACCAGGTCGAAGCGTGCGCCGAGGCGGGCCCCACACTCCTGGCCGCCCTCGCTTCCCCCCACGCCGCACTGGGCGAATGGATGACCCTGTTCGTCGACTTCCTGACCACCAAACACGGCCTGGCGGAAGCACTTCAATCCGACGCCGCCACCTTCGAAACCCTCCACACCTACTTCCTCGACCGCCTGGTCCCCACCTGCGAAACCCTCCTCACCGCCGCCGCCGGCGCAGGCGAAATCCCCCCCGGCACCGACCCCTACGAACTCCTGCGCGCCGTCGGCAACCTCTGCATCGGCGGCAACACCCCCCGCTACCACCCCCGCCGAATGGTCGCCCTCCTCATCGCGGGGCTGAGCGTGAGGTAGATGCGCAGGAGCTCCCCCAGATATGGCGGTCCAGCCCGGGTTGGTCGGCAGCCTGCGCTCGTGGGAGTGGGGCCGAATACTGATGGCTGACGCCGATCTGGTGTGCACGCAAGCCGGAGGGCACGCTGCGGACGCGGGGTGCGGGACGCCCGGATCACCGCTTACCTGTCTCGATCGGGCATGAACGTGTTCGGAATCGACTTGTCGCCCCGAATGATCGAGATAGCTCGCGGAGTCATGATCGCGCGCCGCCGGGTTCGCTGATCACTCCTCATCATGGGCCGAGTGCGTAGGTGGCCCGAAAGCCTTGAGGAAGGTTGTTGTGGCGGCGTCGGCGATGGTGCGTAGTTCGGGGGTGGCGAGAGGGTGGGTGCCCAGTTTGGAGCGGGTGTCGATGCTGCCGGTGAGCAGGGCGGTGAAGTGGGTGGCCGCCAATTCCGGGTCATCGAGCTGGAGTGCGCCCGCGAGCGCTAGGCGGGAGAGGCGGTCGGCGAGGGATTGGACTACCCGATGGGGGACCTCGGCGACGATGTCTATCAAGTCGGGGAACTGCGCGGATTCGGCGGCGACCAGTCGCCGTAGGGCGCGGGATTCTTCGAGGCAATAACAGGTCGCCAATCGCAGACCGACCTCGCGCAGGGTGGCGGGCAGGTCGGTGCTGCCGCCCGAGAGTTGGTCGACTGCGGCCAAGTTGGCCGCCAGGGCCGTGTTCGTGAGTGACTGCACCACCTGGCGAAACACGGTTTCCTTGTCGCCGAAGTGGTTGTAGACGGTGGCTTTGGCGACCTGCGCCTCGGCGGCGATCTCGTCGACACGGGCCTGCGCGTAGCCACCACGCGCGAAAACGGTGAACGCCGCCGCCAGCACCGCCTGCTGCTTGTCGATCCGTCCACGGGGTGTGACCGATGGCGATCGGGTCGGATTCGAAGCCGCACTCATCGCCCGATCCTATAGCCAATTCGATCAGAGTGGACTCATCACCCTGTTTACATAGACCCGCGCGTCTGTTTAGACTCACGAGTATAGATAAACAGTCTGCACAGTGCGGGCAGTGAGTACTACCGAAGGAGATTCGTGTGAAAACCGTGGTCATCACCGGCGGAACCGACGGCATGGGCAAGGCTCTCGCGCTCACGTACCTGGGCCGCGGTGAGCAGGTGGTTGTCGTCGGCACCAATGCGCAGAAGGGCCGAGCGATCCTCACAGCGGCCGCCGAGATCGGGGCGGGGCACCGCGTCGAGTTCATTCAAGCGGACCTGAGCCTGGTAGCCGAGAATTGGCGGGTGATCGAGCGAGTCCGGGCGGCGCATCGAACCGTCGACACACTGGTCCTGGCTGCGCGCTATTTCCGCGCGACGCGGTTTGTCACCGAGGACGGATTCGAAGCCAACTTCGCACTGTTCTACCTGAGCCGTTACCTGCTCGGTCACGGCCTCGCCGACCGACTCGATCATGCCGAAGCGCCGGTCATCCTCGACCTGTCCGGCCCGGGCGGCGACCTGTCCCGAATCCGCTGGGACGACCTGCAATTCGAGGAGTCCTACCACCCCGATGAGGTCATGGGCCAGTGCGGCAAACTGAGCGATCTACTGGCAGTGGCCTTCACCCGCCGGTACCCCCACAGCCGGACTCGCTACATCCTCCTGCACCCGGGCCTGACCTCAACCGCCTTCACGGGCGAATACGACGCCGCCAGTGCGGCATTGGTCGCCCGAATGCGAGATCAGGGCCAACCCGTCGAAGCAGCCTTGCGCCGCATCCTCCACCACCTCGACAACCCGCCGACCGCCCCACTGTCCGCATTCATGCAAGACAACCCGGTCGACGTCGACGGCGAACCCTTCGCCCCCGAAGCCGCCGACCGATTGGCCGATCTCACCGGCAAACTATTGGTCCAGGCCGGCTAGGCACTGAGAAACCGCAGTTCAGGAGAGGGAGGTGGGGCGGGTGGGGCTCGAACCCACGACCAGCGGATTATGAGTCCGCGGCTCTAACCGACTGAGCTACCGCCCCTCGCCGCGGGGGTCTCCGCGGGCGAGTCGCATGGTACCCGGCGGAGTGCGGGGTTGACCACTCGACGCGGTGGTCGTGTCGAGTAGTCAGGTACGAGAACGGCGATCGGGTCGCGGCTTCCGAGGAAGACGCGGCGACCGATCGCCGTGGTGGTGCTGCACCCGGGGGTAGGGTTTACGAGCGTTCAGCTCGCTGGCCTCCCCGCGCTCGGACATCGCGTTCGCGACGTTCGATGTTGCCCCCTGGGTTGCTGGCCAACTTGATGACTCCAACTACCAACAACAGAACCGCAGCTATCACTGCGATGATTATCAATCCCTGCACGGAACATAACTTAACGTGTATTCCGTTGCAGCGCACAATAAGTTACAATGACGCGCCGACCGTCAACAAGGTACGGCCGAGGGCGGAACGGCTCTCGATCGCGGAGTGAGCCTGCCGCACCTGATCGATCGGGAAGGTTTGCCCGATCACAACTTCCAGCGCACCCTCGGCGACCGCTTCCTGAGCGCGGGCAGTGATGCCCACCCAGTCCACGTCCTGGCCGACGATATCGAACAGACCGAGCACCGTGACACCGCGCGCAACAGCGGCATCGGTGTCGCCCGTCGCGAAATCACCTGCGGCGGACCCATATCCGAGAAAGAGTCCGGCGTCGGCAGCGGCGGTCAGGGCCGCGCCACCGATGTCGCCACCCGCACCGTCGAACACGACCGCCGCTCCCCCGCCGGTGATCTCACGTGCTCGGCCCGCCCAGCCGTCGACGGAGTAGTCGACGACCGCGGTCGCACCCAATCGCGTTGCGAGCGCGAGCTTTTCCGGTCCGCCCGCCGCGGCGACAACCCGCGCGCCCGCCGCGATCGACAGCTGGATGAGCAGCGTGCCGAGGCCGCCCGCGGCGGCGGTGATCAATACCCACGAATTCGGCTGCACGGCAGCCCTGTCGAAGACAGCCAGCGCGGTCCGGCCGTCGTGGGCGAGACCTACGGCTTGCTCGGTGGTGAGCCCGTCGGGGATCTCGGTCAGCGTGGCAGCCTTGGCGAGCGACTTCTCGGCGTAACCGCCGGTGGGTAGGCCGCCGCCGATGCCGCTGGCGGCAGTCTGGGTGACAACGCGCTTACCGAGCCAGCGGGGGTCGACCTCGGCGCCGACCGCGCTCACCACGCCGCCGATCGCACCACCGGGGACGTAGGGCAGGCTCAGCGGGAAGTAGTCCTGACCCCACCCGCTGCGCAGCCGGGTATCGAGGAACATCACGTCGGCGACCTCGACGTCGACGACCACTTCAACCGAATCCGGTTGTGGCGTGGGAACTTCCACCAGGTTCAGAACCTCGGGCCCACCGAATTCTTTGACCTGCACTGCGCGCATCGCGACTCCTTCGTGGTGTTGACCGAACGAGTCAAGGATGAAACCTGAAGTCGAGTTCAGGTCAAGCGCACTGGGACGCAGGTCACACGATCAGGACCCGCCGCCACAGCTGCTACTGCTGCCACCTCCACAGCTGCTACTGCTGCCACCTCCACAGCTGCTGCTACTCCCACCGGAACAACTGCTGCTGCTTCCACCGCTACAGCTACTGCTGCTCCCGCCACCGCAGCCGCTCCCCCCGCCGCAACCGCTGTTCGAGCCGCCACCGCAGCCACCGGACGGGCTGCCCGGATCCCACGGCTGCCCCGAGGTCCCGTCGACATAGGCGGTCATCCCGGCCGACCCGGCCACCCATCGGCGATCCAGCGGGCGCGCGTTCTGCGGCTGAGTCGACTTCTGGATCAGCCACACGACGGTCGTCACCACCGCGCCGATACACACCGCCAGGAAACCGAGCACGATCACGAGCGTCAACACCATGTTCGCAGGCTAACGCCAGAACCCGGCCACAGCATCCCCACTGTCAGTGGCCTTACAGTGAATTGTGGCGTTCTCCTTCCCCCGGACCGGCAGACGGCAAGTCGACCTTCCCACCGTCGACCGCACTGTCGCCGCCCTGGTCTTCCCCGAAGCGATCTTCAAAACCTCGCCCTGGCAGCCTCGCGAACTCGTGGAAACCGGGCTGCGCCAATGGTTGCGGTGCTGCGGTGCCGCCCTTCGCGACGACCAGGTGATCGGGATGCCCTCGCACGCGGTCGACGAGGCGTGGCACGGTTTCATCCTCTGCACCCAGCTCTACGCGAGGTTCTGCGAGCAGGCTTACGGACGTTTCCTGCATCATTTCCCCGAGGGCGTCGGGGAGAGCACGCAGAATCACGGAACCATGGTCGAACAGCTGGGCCGCACCGTGGTCGCCTGGTCGCTGGTCGCGCGACCCGATGAAGAGTGCGTGCTGTGGGACCTGGACCGCAAGGTCGGCGTCGAGAACGCGTGGGGCGTGGACGCCCGGCACGTTGCCGCCGTAGAGGAGCAACTGCGCCGGGCGTAGCCGATCTAGACCAGCTTCATCCGGCGTGCCGCGAACCGCACCGCGCCGGGTGCGATCCGGTTGATCCGGTACTGCACCCACGACTCCGGCGTCACCGGCACGATGTCGCGCCCGGTCCGCACGGCCTTCACGATCTGCGCCGCCACCCGGTCGGGGGTGTAGCCGCGTCGCTCGTACAGCTTGTCGAACTTCTGCTGCGCGGCGGCCTCCTCGGCGGCGGAAACGCCCGAGATGCGGGTGGTGGCAACGATATTCGTGTGCACGATGCCCGGGCACACGGTCGACACCGAAATGCCACGGTCGGCCAGTTCGGCACGCAGGCAATCGGAGAACATGAAGACCGCCGACTTGCTGGTGGCGTAGGCCGCCATGTCGCACTGCGGACTGTAGGCGGCCATGCTGGACAGGTTCACGATGTGCCCGCCGAGCCCGCGATCGGCCATCGCCGCGCCGAAGGCCCGGCAGCCGTTGACGACACCGCCGAGGTTGATCCGCAGTACGCGGTCGAACTCCTCCGACGGAGTATCGAGGAATCCGCCTGCCTGGCCGACACCGGCGTTGTTCACCAGCACATCGGGCACGCCGTGCGCGGCGATCACCGTGTCGGCGTGCGCGCGCACCGCGTCCTCGTTCGACACATCGAGTGGATAGGAGTGCGCCACACCACCTTCGGATGCGACGAGCTCCGCGGTGGCCTTGGCGGCGAGCTCGTTGACATCGGAGACCACCACTTCGGCGCCGAGGCGCGCGAAAGCCAGGGCGGTCTCCCGGCCGATGCCGCTGCCCGCACCGGTGACGACCACCAGCTTGTGTTCGAATTCCCTTCGCGCAGCGCCCACTTCGGCCCTGGCCAGTCCGCGCGAGACGCCGGCGCCGTCGAGCGCGTCGATGAGCTCGGTGGTCGCGGTCGCGAGGAGTTCCGGATGCGAGAACGGCATCCAGTGCCCGGCAGGGACGTCGCGACGCCACAGCCGGTCGGTCCACTTGCCCGAATCGTCGTAGCCCGCGGGCCGCACGGCGACATCGCGTCCTGCCACGATCAACTGCACCGGCACCTCGGTGCGACGCTCACGCGGGGAGAGCATGCGCGCCACGATGTTCGCGCGATAGATGAGCAGCCCGTCGACCATGTCGCGGCGGAAGGTGGGGCCGAGCTTCACATTGGCGGCGGGGGTGTCGTTCATGATCGACACCGCACGCTGCCACAGCTTTTCGGTACCGATGGCGTTGAACGTCGCGCGCGGCAGCCCGGGAGTCATGAAGAAGAAGGTGTAGGCCGAGGAGGCCAGCTGGGTCATCGGCTGCCACACATTGCGCAGGGTGGGCCGGGAGAGGCGGTCACGCACCCAGGAGGCGAGGTGGTCGAGGTTGGGGCCCGAGACCGAGGTGAACGAGGCGACGCGCTCGGTGGCCTGCGGTTCACACACCGCCTCCCACACCTGCACCGAACCCCAGTCGTGGGCGAGCACGTGCACGGGACGATCGGGGCTCACCACGTCGATCACGGCGTAGAAATCGCGCGCAAGTTCGTCGAGGCGGAAATCGCCGGTGCGCTGGGTGCGGGTGGACTCGCCGTGGCCACGGGTGTCGTAGGCGACCACGTGGAAACGCTCGGTGAGCAGCGGAATCACCCTGTCCCACAGGTGGTGGGTGTCGGGCCAGCCGTGCACGAGCACGACGGTATCGGCGGCCGGGTCGCCGTATTCGAACACGGCGATGTCGAAATCACCGCTGCGGACGGTGCGCTGGTTCGCGGGCTGCGGGCTGTCGTTCGTCATGATCTTTCGGACTCCTTGTCCAGCGGAGAAATCACAGGTCGAGCACCAAACGCTCACCGCGAGAACGGGATACGCAGGCCAGCATGGCACCCTCGGCGTGGTCGGCAGCGGACAGCGTGGTCTCGCGATGGTCGGGTTCGCCCGAGCGAACCCGCACCACGCAGGTGCCACAGAAGCCTTGCCGGCACGAGTAGGGCTGGTCGGGACGGGAATCGAGGATCGTGTCCAGCACGGTGCGGTCGGCTTCGACCGTCACCACCGCACCACTGGACGCGAATTCGATCTCGAACGGGGTGCCGTCGACGATCGGCGGCGGCGAGAACCGCTCGAAATGCAGTTCCACGTCGGCCATCTCGCGCACCGCGGCGACGATCGACGAGGTCATCGGGGTCGGGCCACACGCGTAGACCGCGGTGCCGGGCCCGACATCGGGCAGCAGGTCCATCGCGGCGGGGAGACCGTGCTCGTCATCGGTGCGCACCACGACGTTCGCGCCGAAGCCTTCGATCTCGTCCAGGAACGGGATGGTGTCGCGACTGCGTCCGCTGTAGACCAGGGTCCACGGCACGCCGAGCCGGTGCGCGAGCCTGGCCATCGGCAGGATCGGGGTGATGCCGATCCCGCCGGCCACGAAATGCAGGCGCTGCGACGGTGATCCGTGGCCGGGCACGGCGAACGGGAAGGCGTTGCGCGGGCCGCGCACCACCAGCCCGGAGCCGACGGGCAATGCGTCGTGCACCTCGATCGAGCCGCCGCCGCCACCGGGGATGCGGCGCACAGCGATGCGGTACGCGCGCTCGTCGGCGGGATCGCCACACAGCGAATACTGGCGCAGCCGACCCGACGGTAGTTCCAGGTCCAGGTGCGCCCCGGGCCACCAGCGCGGTAGCACGCGCCCGTCGGGTGCTTCGAGGCGAAGACTCACCACGTCCTGGTCGTGCGCTTCGATCCGGCGATCGGTCACCACCACGGCCAGGCGGCGATCATCGACCCGTGGGCGCAGATCACCGCGGTTGACCAGTGCGCTCCAGCGCAACCGGGTGGCCGCGATGGCGTCGATGACCTTCATCGCCGGATCGTGGCGGTACCTGCCGTAGAGATCGGCGGGGATGTCGCGCGTGGTCACGACGCTGCCGCGCGGGCGCCGGGCGAGGCGGCCAGATACGCGATCGCCTGCGCCGTCGAGCCGACCGATTGCGGGTTGTAGCCGGGCTGGAAGGTCGACAGCGCACTGGCCAGCAGCGACGGCACGCCGGGCAGCGCACCACGCCACATCGCGCCGAACACGCCGGCGAGCAGCCGTGCGTAGCCCTGATCCGGCAGTTGCGGATCCTGCTGGACGAGGAAGCGCGCCCCGCGCACCAGCACGATGAGGAAGATCGGGAACACCAGCGTCATCGACGCGCAGCGCCGGACGTAGCCGACCCCGAAGTACTCGGCGACATCGTGGGCGACATTGCGGTGTTCGACCTCTTCGGCACCGTGCCAGCGGAACAGGTCGGCCATCCGCGGGTCGGCGCCGAACTTCTCGAGGTCGGCGTTGAGCACCCAGTCCCCGAGCCAGGCGAAGAAGTGCTCGAGACAGGCGATGAAGGCGAGCCGCTCGACCAGCATCTGGCGGCCGGCGCGATCGTCGCCGCCGCGCGGGCCGAGCGAGATGCGGAACAGGTATTCCATCTGCGCCAGGTAGGGACTCGCGTCGACGCCGTGGGCGGTGAAGACGTCGTCGAGCACCTTCCCGTGGGTCTGCGCGTGCATCGCCTCCTGCCCGATGAAGCCGAGCATGTCCTCGCGCAGCTTCTCGTCCTTGACGTAGGGCAGTGCCTCGCGATAGGTCTCGATGAACATGCGCTCGCCCTCGGGCAGCAGCATGTTCAGCGCGCTGATCAGGTGACCGGCGATCGGTTCCGCCGACATCCACTGGAGGTCGACACCCGACCAGTCGAAGCTGACATTGCGCGCGTGCAATGCCACCACGCCCGGATCGATCTCCGGGCTTTCTCTTCCCCAAGGAAATAGCTTCATCGGTACTCCTCGATCAACCGCGCACGAGCATCCGTGCACCAGGTCGCGACGTTGCGTCCTGCTCGGTAGTTCCGATGATACAACTATCCATAACTGTACGTAACACCTAAATGTGTCAGCTGGCCGCACCGAAGATCGCCAGCGCGATCGGCGCCGCCACCAGCAACCCGCAGATCACGGCGTTGATCGTCTTGTGTTCGGCCAGAATCCCGACGTATTCGCGCAGGACAGCGCTGGGCAGGTAGTAGCGCGCGGTCGGCGCGCCGACGGCCTGGGCGTCGATCCCGACCGAACGGGCGAGCAACGCGGTGCGCAGCACATGGAAATTGCTCGTGACCAGCAGGATGCGGCTGTTGATCCCCTGTCTGGCGAGCAGTTCCCGGCTGAACAGCAGGTTCTCGCGGGTGGTCGTCGAGCGATCCTCCCGCAGGATCTCGTCGTCGCGCACGCCGTGTTCGACGAGGTAGGCGGCCATCGCCGTGCTCTCGGCGACCTTCTCGTCGGAACCCTTGCCGCCGCTGGTCACCAACAGCGGCGCGGGGCCGTGCGCGCGGTCGGTACGCCAGATCTGCAGCGCGCGGTCGAGCCTGCTCGCCAGCAGCGGCGGGACCCGGTCTCCGAGCAGGCCGGAGCCGTGCACCACGATCGCGACGGCATCGTCGGTACGGGTCACCCCGGCGTAGACGACCGAATAGAGCAGGAACGCGACCAGCACGAAGCCGAGGTAGGCGGCGACGAGCACCACCGCGAGCAGCAACACCCCGAGAACCGCCCACTCGGCGATCACCGCCATCACCAGCAGCGCGTACGGAACCAGCAGCGCCACGCCGAGGCCGAAGGAGAGCAGGTTCGCCGGACGCACGCCTTCGCGGCGCAGCATCACCACACCGTTGAGCATCAGCAGTCCGGCCAGGACCAGCACGAGCAGCGGCGACAGCGCCAGGGCGAAGAAGACCAGTATTTCGGGCCCCGATCCTTCGGCGCCCGAACCGATCAGCGCGGCGCCGACACACAGAACTCCGAGCAGCAACAACACCGCGTTGCTGAACCGGCGCCGCTCCTGACGGAAACACAGCGCGAACACCCCGAGCAGAACCACACCTATCGCCAGCAAGATCACCCGGCCACCCTAACCGCAGCACCGGTGAATCAGATCGCCGAGCTATTGCTGACGCCTACCGGACAACCTCGATATCTGCGAGTGAAAAACCATTTCACCTGTGACTATGACGGCCGGATTATTCCTTCATCCGCAACAGCTGAGCGGTAACTGATAGGGGCGGAAGGAAGGTGAACGATCACGGTCATCGTTTGCTCCCCGAGGTCGGCCAGGATGATCTTCGACTTCTTCGTCTGATCCGAAGACACAAACCGCGAAGGCGCGGGCTCGGATCCCAGTCGCGGGCCCGCCCTCGCGTCAGCGGATAGCACGCGAAGCCGATCAACGCCGCACCCGCGTGGCCCACATCGGTGAACGTGCGGTCCAGGAATACCGGTGGCACACAGACCGCCAGCACACCGAGCACGTACAGCACCCGCCACGGCAGCAACACACGGTAGGCGAGGACGGCGGCTACTCCGGCCAGCCCGTAACTGACTCCCACATCGAGCGCGAACGCCGCACGCTCCGGGGCTCTGTCGTGGCGAATCGCCCAGAGCAGCACGCCCTGGCTGAGATACGTGGCGCCGACATGCGCGAGGACGACCACGACCAGCCAGCGCAACGTCCCGAGCCACCGTTCGGCGTTGGCGTGCACGAGGCTGAACAGCACCGCGTAGACCAGCCACCCGCCGCCGTCGGTCCAGAACGCGCTGCCGATCAGCACCCGGATCGGGTCGTCGCCGAGACGATCGATATTCGTCGAGCGGTGCCCGAGCCAGACTCTGGCTTCCTCCGGCGTGAGCCGCTGCTGAATCGCGGTGGTCACACCCAGCGCCGCCAGCCACACATAGGTGCCGGGGGCGCTGCGAATCCACCGCCACGCCGAGGCGGCGGCCGCCCGCACGCTGCCCGAGGCGCTCACCACGCCAGTGTGCCAGTCCTCGATCACGGTTCCGGTCATCCTCGCCGGGCGGTTGTTTCCCCGACCGATCCCCGGGTAGGCGGCAACCAGACCCGTCCACCGACCGGAACGGAGCATGTGATGCCTCAGCAAGCCTGGAGTGACAAGCGCGAACGGCAGTACAAAGACATCAAGAAGTCCGAGCGCGACCGCGGCCGCAGTGAGGGCAGGGCCGAGGAGATCGCCGCGCGGACGGTCAACAAGACGCGCGCCCAGCACGGCGAGACCAAGGGGTCGAGCAAGTCGTCGCGATCCAGCGGTTCCTCACAGCGCAGCGGCGGCCAGCGGGCACAGGGCGGCGGCAAGACCCGCGATCAGCTCTACGACGAGGCCCGCCGCCGCAATATCGACGGCCGTTCCAAGATGAACAAGCAGGAACTGGCCAACGCCCTCGGCCGTAGCTGACCCACTGCGAAAGGTTCGCCATGCAGCTCGGATTCAAACTGGCGGCCGAGGCTTTCGGCCCGAAAGAGCTTGTTCGACAGGCAGTTCGGGCCGAATCGGCCGGTTTCGATTTCGTCGAGATGAGCGACCACTTCCACCCGTGGCTCGACGAGCAGGGCCACTCACCCTTCGCCTGGACGGTCCTGGGCACGATCGCGGCGAGCACCACCGACATCGGGCTCGCCACCGGCGTGACCTGTCCGATCATCCGCTATCACCCCGCCATCATCGCCCAGGCCGCCGCCACCACCGCCCTGATCTCGGATGGGCGGTTCACCCTGGGTATCGGTTCGGGCGAGCGGCTCAACGAGCACGTCGTCGGCCACGAGTTCCCGCCGGTGCTGATCCGTCAGCGGATGTTGCGCGAGGCGCTCGAGATCATCCGGTTGCTGTGGCGCGGCGGCTATCACAACTATTACGGCGAGTTTCTGGAGCTGTCGGACGCGCGGGTGTTCGATCTGCCGGAGACACCGCCGGTGATCGCGGTGGCCGCGGGCGGGCCGAGCGCCGCGGCGATCGCCGCCGAACTCGGCGACGGACTGTTCGCCACCGAACCCGATCCCGAACTCGTGCGGACCTTTCACGACAAGGGCGGCTCCGGTCCGCGCTTTGTCGAAGTGGGGGTCGCCTTCGCCGAGGACGATCGCGCGGGCGCCGAAGCGGCACTGTCGACCAACCGGTGGTCGACCGGTGGCTGGAAGGTGATGAGCGAACTGCCCAATCCGGCGAACTTCGCCGCCGCGTCGAGCACCGTGCGAGTGGACGACATGCTCGAATCCTTTGTCTGCGGCAATGATCCGAAGCGCTACGTCGAGGCGGTGCGCAAGGCCGCCGACGCGGGTTTCGACCATGTGGTGCTGATGAACGCGGGACCCGACATGGACGCGTTCCTCGACTTCTACAGCAGCGAACTCGCGCCCCTGCTGCGCGCGGAGATCTGACGGCCCGCGCTGCGGAGGGAAGCCGAAATGACCATGTACGTCGGCACTTCCGGCTGGCAGTACCGCGACTGGCGGGGCGTGCTGTATCCGCCGGGGCTGCCCGTCCGGCAATGGCTCGAGCACTATGCGCGGGCCTTCGCGACGGTGGAGTCGAACAACGCGTTCTATCGCTTGTCGAGCAGGGAGAACTTCGCCGCTTGGCGCGAGCGCACGCCCGCCGGCTTCGTGATGGCGGTGAAGGCGAGTCGCTACCTGACCCATATCAAGCGATTGCGCGACCCCGCCGAACCCGTGCAGCGCCTGCTCGACCGGACCGAGGGACTGGGTGATCGGCTCGGACCGATCCTGCTCCAGCTGCCGCCGACCCTGCGCGCGGACCCCGATCTGCTCGACAACTGTCTTCGCTGCTTCCCCGACACGGTGCGAGTGGCGGTGGAACCGCGCCACGATTCGTGGTGGACAGACGAGATCGGTGAGGTCCTGCGATCCCGTGGCGCGGCATTGACCTGGGCGGACCGTGATTCGCACCCGATCACGCCACTGTGGCGCACCACCGACTGGGCCTATCTGCGCCTGCACGCGGGCCGCGCCGCTCCCCTGCCGTCCTACGGCAAGCAGGCATTGAATGGCTGGGCGCATCGGCTGCTCGACACCTGGTCTCCCGACGCCGACAGCTACGTCTATTTCAACAACGATCACGGTGGTGCGGCGGTCCGAGACGCGGCCACCTTCGCCCACCTCGCGGCGGCCGCGGGCGCGGATGCGACGCGGGTACCCGATGCGCGCGCGACCGCGGGCTGATCAGCGAGCCGATGGGGAGGATCAGGCCGAACAAGACGGCGAACCCCGCCCCCGATGCTGCGCGATCGATGATCGGCGCGAGATCGGAGGCGGGGTGAACCAGCGCTCACCAGCCGGGATCGGTGTCCAGGGGGACGTTGATCCAGCTGGGGCGCGACGGGTCGAGCTCGAGGTGCTGGGTGCGCAGGCCGCTTTCGTTCAGCAACGGCCGCAGCGGGATTCCGCTGGGGAAGTTGCCGGCGAACACGTCGACACGCAGGCGGTGACCCGGCAGCAGGACACCGTCGGTGGCGCGGACGCCGATGTCGATCGTCGTCGGCTCGCCGGGCACGATCGGCTGACGGGTATCCAGGGTGAGGTACGGATACGGGTCGGTGTAGTCGCCGTTCGGCGAGCGGGTCGCCTTGCCCTCGTCGACCGTGCGCAGGGATGCCATCAGCTGCCCCTGAGACCAGACCGTCGACGTGCCGTCGGGGGCGACATCGTTCACCGTCACCGTCCAGTACCCGTCGGTCGCGTCGAGCACGGTGTTCAGATGGGCGGCGATCGGCCCGGAGATCCTCGTCGGCGCGGCCACCGGAGCCGTGGTGAAGGTGAGCGCGGCACCCTCACTGATCCGGGCGTCCTTGGCACAGATATCGGGCAGCGGGACCAGGCCGGCCGTGCCCTGCGCGGCATCACGCGAGCAGATGGTGGTCAGGCTCGGATCCACCGAAACGCGTTGCGCGGCACCGGGGGCAGTGCGCAGGCTGCCGTCGTGGCGGGCGCCCGGCGCGGTGCCGGAGGAGGCGGCGTCGAGATACATCCGCCGGTACTGCATGCCCGGCCGCGGGAACGCGACGTCGGCGGTCCACTGCCCACTGCCCTGCTGCCACAACGTGACCGGGTCGTAGCGGTCGATGCCGTTGTCGATTCCCTTGAGCCACTTGTCGAACCACGCGCGCTGCAACGAATCCGCCGGCGCGGGCGCACCCGGCCGGCCGAGTCCCGAGCTCACCGTCACGTGGTAGACGTCGTCCATGACGAGCTTCTTCTGCTCGGCGGGCACGTTCACCGCGTTGTAGATGCGCGGGGTGGAGTAGGTGAAGATGTCGTGCCAGCCGCCGTAGAGGAAGGTCGGCACCCGCACCTGATCGGGCGAGCCCACCCAGGCGGTCCGCAGCGCGCTCTCGTCGTCGAGGATCGACGCCATCTCCGGCGGGATCTGCTCCACGTTCGGAGTGGTGAGCGCGGCGATGAGCACGTTGAAGAAGGTGAACGGATCGGTCACCCGGTCGCGCAGCCAGACCCAGTCGAATTTGCCGTTCAGCATCGACATCAGGTCGGGCAGCAGCTTCGCGCCGTCGACGGCGAGCAGCCAGGCCGGGATGAACCCGATCCCGAGCGCGCCACCGGGGGCAGCGACATCGCGGATCAGGTCGCTACCGGGCACGATCGGGAAGATCGCCTTGAGCGCCTCGGGGTGCCGCTGTGCGGTCTGCAGCTGGTTGATCGCCGAGTAGGAGATGCCGCTCATCCCGATCTTGCCGTCGGACCAGCCCTGTTTCGCGGCCCAGTCGACGATTTCCACACCGTCGAGCTGCTCGCGTTCACCGAAGACCTGCCAGGTGCCCTGGGAGAAGCCGGTGCCGCGCACATCGACGACCACCTGGGTGTATCCGCCGCGGATCAGATTCCGGTCGACACCGAAGGTGCGGGCCGCGCCGCCGGGCAGCGCGTGCATCATGTCGCTGAGGCTGCTGAAACCGAACGGCGTGAAGTCCAGGTTCTGCAGCACCGGCATCAGCAGGTCCGACAGGCCGGGGACCGCGAGCGCCGAGTCGGCGACGTTGGTGACGAGCTTGGTGTAGGGCGTCATGTTGACGATCGTGGGCGTCGGCTCGGCGACGGGCTGACCGTCCGCACCGGCCGGGTGATAGACATTCGCTTTCAATACGGTGCCGTCACTCATGGTGATCGGCACATCCCACTCGATGAAGACGTTGGGGTACTGCTGCGGCCCGTTATGGGTGGCGACGAACTGCGCGTCGAGACCCTCGGCATTCGGCGATGCCTGTCCGACCGGTGCGGATGCGACGGCGCCTGCCATTACGACGACGGATGCAACCAGCGCAGCCAGCCGCCCACGATGTGTGATCATGCTTCGGTTCAGCCCTCCACCATCGGGAACTACGACGTTCCCGTACCGGGAAGTAACGTAGCGTGGGTCACGTCCGATCGCAAGAACATGTTCTGGGCAATCCTCGTTCAGCGCCCGCGCGCGCCCCACCGCGGTCACCTGACAGAATTGGCGTTGTGACAGCGTCCGAACTCGATGACGGCCGCCGGTACCGCGGGGCTGCCCCTGGGCAACGTCAGCGGGAACGCCGCGCCCGGTTGCTCGAGGCGGCCACGGACGCCTTCGGCATCGACGGCTACCGCAACACCACAGTCACCACGATCTGCGCGGCGGCCGGCGTCGGCAAACGCTACTTCTACGAATCCTTCACCGACAGTGAGGATCTGCTGCTCGAGGTGTATCGCGAGACAGCCGCCAGGATGATCGAGGCGATCCATACCGGCCTGCGCGAGGCCGAGGCCGTCGACGCTCAGGTGCGTGTCGGCTTGACCGCCTACTTCCAGCTCATCCTCGACGACCCCCGGGTCCCTCGGATCGCGTTCTTCGAGATCCTCGGCGTGAGCCCCGCGGTCGACCGGGCCTACCACGACGTTCTCGACGCCTTGGTCGATATCTGCCTGGCTCTGATCACCCCGCATGTCGACCTGGAAACCCACCCCGCTGTCAGCGTGCGCACAGTGCTGTTCGGCCTGGTCGGCGCCATCGTGATCATCGCCCAGAAGTGGGTGCTCGACGCCTACCGCCAGCCGATGGACGATGTGGTGGACAGCGCATGCCTGGTGGTCAACGCGGTGCTGGCGCGGATCGGACCGGACGGCGACCGACAGTGACGCCGGAACTGCGGCACCTGCGCTATCCGGCCGCTGTCGCCGAGCACGGGAACTTCACCCGGGCCGCGGAGCAGCTCCACATCTCGTGCCGTACCGCCGTAACGGTTCACGATGCGCAGGTCCGCGCCGTGGCGCAGGGTCGCGGCGAGGATCGCGTCGAGGCCCTCGGCTCCGGCGTACAGGTAGGCGGAGTCCTGGAGGCCGTCCGCAGCGTTCACGTCGGCGCCCGCCTCGATCAAGGCCGACGAGGCCGAGGTCGCCGTGTTCTTGGTGGCGGCGACCGGTGGTGTGCGCCCGTTGTCACCATCGACACCGTCTATGCGCCGCCGTCAGGACGCGATGCGGTGAACTGGGCGATCTCTGGTTTCGACGAAAAGTAGGCGCCGCCCCGTTGATCGACGGTATCGCCGGGTACCCCCGGAATATGACTACTCACGAGAACCGCCAACTCGACGAGGTCATCGAGCGGTTGATCATCCGGTACCCGACCATCGCACCCGCTGAGCTCGCCGACATCGTGCACAACGTCTACGACGCGTTCGGGAAGGTGCACATCCGCAACTATGTCCCGCTGCTCGTCGAGCACCACGTGCGAGAAGAACTCGGCAGTCCGACAGGTGAGATCCCACCCATCCCGCATTGACCGGGCGAGCGGCCCCGCTAGCGTTGGCGTAGACCCACGCCAACCATGAGGAGGTCCGCATGCCAGACACCGTCCGCGGAGTCATCGCCCGCGCGAAGGATGCGCCGGTCGAAACCGTCGACATCGTGATTCCCGACCCGGGACCGCACGATGTCGTCGTCCGTGTCCAGGCCTGCGGGGTGTGCCACACCGACCTGCACTATCGCGACGGCGGCATCAACGACGAGTTCCCGTTCCTGCTCGGGCACGAAGCCGCCGGTGTGGTCGAGTCCGTCGGCGCGGCCGTGACCCATGTGGCCGAGGGCGATTTCGTCGTCCTCAACTGGCGCGCGGTGTGTGGCGAATGCCGAGCGTGTCGGCGCGGACGCCCCTGGTACTGCTTCGACACCCACAACGCCAGCGTCCCGATGACGCTCACCGACGGCACCCCGCTCACCCCGGCCCTAGGCGTCGGCGCCTTCGCCGACAAGACCCTCGTGCACGAAAAGCAGTGCACCAAGGTCGATTCCGAGACCGACCCCGCCGTCGCCGGCCTGCTCGGGTGTGGCGTGATGGCCGGGATCGGCGCCGCCGTGAACACCGGCAACGTCTCGCGCGGTGACAGCGTCGCGGTGATCGGCTGCGGCGGCGTCGGTGACGCCGCCATCGCCGGAGCGCGCCTCGCCGGTGCGGGCACGATCATCGCGATCGATCGTGATCAGCGAAAACTGGACTGGGCCAAGGACTTCGGCGCCACCCACACCATCGACGCGACCAGCGAGGACGTGGTCGAGCGGATCAAGGAACTCACCGACGGTTTCGGTGCCGACGTGGTGATCGACGCGGTCGGCCGCCCGGAGACCTGGCAGCAGGCGTTCTACGGGCGCGACCTGGCGGGCACGGTCGTTCTCGTCGGCGTCCCGACACCCGACATGACGTTGGAGATGCCGCTGATCGACTTCTTCTCGCACGGCGGCGCGCTGAAATCCTCCTGGTACGGCGACTGCCTGCCCGAGCGCGACTTCCCGATGCTCATCGATCTCTACCGGCAGGGCCGGCTGCCGCTGGACCGGTTCGTCACCGAACGGATCGGCATCGACGGGGTCGAGCAGGCGTTCGCCGCGATGGCGCAGGGCCGGGTGCTGCGTTCGGTGGTGGTCTGGTGACCCGCGTCGAAAGAGTCGTCACCTCGGGCACTTTCGCGCTCGACGGTGGCACCTGGGATGTCGACAACAATGTGTGGCTCATCGGTGACGACACCGAGGTGCTCGTCATCGACGCCGCCCACGACGCCGATGCCATCGCCGCCGCGGTCGGCGACCGGCACGTCACCGCGATCCTGTGCACACACGGCCACAACGACCACGTGACCGTCGCGCCGGAACTCGCGAAGCGCCTCGATGCCCCCGTCCTGCTGCATCCCGGCGACGAGCCCCTCTGGCGCATGACCCACCCGGCCGCCGACTACCACTCGCTGGCGGGCACCACCCGAATCACGGTGGCGGGCACCGATATCGACATCCTGCACACCCCCGGTCACTCCCCCGGCTCGGTCTCGCTGCACGTGCCCGACCTCGCTGCCCTGTTCACCGGTGACACCCTGTTCGCGGGGGGCCCGGGCGCCACCGGCCGCTCGTTCTCCGACTTCGACACAATCATCGACTCGATCCGAGACCGATTGCTCACGCTCCCCGAGGAGACCACGGTCCACACCGGCCACGGCGACACCACCACCATCGGCACGGAGCGGCCCGCGCTCGCGGACTGGATCGCCCGCGGACACTGACCGTGTGCCCACCGCCGATCAGCGGTGGGCACGCCGGTAGGCGCGGGTACCGAGGGCGACGGCCACCAGGCCGAGGAAGATCGCGATCGCCGCGCCGACGATGCCGTTTCCGGTGCCGGGGCCGCCGTCCGCGGTCGCGAATCCGATCACTCCCACGATCGCCGCGACCGCGCCTGCCCCGATCGCGAGAAACGATCGGGCGGGATTTCCGGCGCGCGACACTGCCCAACCACCCACGAGCACGGCGGCCAGACCGAGGAACGCGGCCGATGTCGCGACGAGGCGGTCTGTCGTCATGCCGTAGGAGTCGGCGAGTGTGGTGGTCGCCGCGGTGGCGGGTGCGGCGCAGATGAGGGTGAACGCTGTGGTGACAGCGGCTGTGGTGAGTGGGCGGATGGACATTGGAGTACTCCTCGTCGTGCGTTCTGTAGGGGACGGACCTATCGTCGGCGACGTACGGGTGTTCGGTCATCGTGCGGCGGTGGACAATTCGAGGTGACGCGGCCGCGGTATCGACTACCGCCGAGGCGTCAGGAGCTGCGCGGATACCGCAGCCGTAGTAGTCGGTGGATCATCCGTGCGCGGGATTCGCCCGGGACCCGAGCGGGCTAGGGTTGGCGCATGGGCAGAACCGTCGACGGGGTGATCGCCGTCGGCGTGGCCGCGGTGCTGCTGGTCACCGGGCTGAGCCGCGAGCACTCCACCGATCTCGACTGGCTCGGCTACGCGTTGCTGGTCGCGGGCGGGCTGGCACTCGCCGCGCAACGCCGGGCACCGGTGGCGGTGCTGGTCGTGACCGGCGTGTGCGCACTGGGTTACCAGGCACTCGGTTTCGACGTGCCGGCAGTCGCCTTCCTGTTCGCGGTGTATTTCACGGTCCGTGCGGGCCATCGGATGGTCGCCGTGCTGACGTCGGTGGCGGTGCTCGCCGCGCTACCGCTCGCGGCGCTGGTCTCGCTGCACGACACGACCCAGGCGCTCGCCCGCGCCCGCGACGCGCTCGAGATCGCCTGGCTCATCGCGGCGGGCGCCGCGGGTGAAGCGCTGCGCCAAGCCGAGCGGCGAGCCGACGAGGCCGAACGCACCAGGGAGGAAACCGCGCGACGGCGGGCCGACGAGGAGCGCCTGCACATCGCGCGCGAGCTGCACGATTCGCTCACCCACCAGATCTCGGTGATCAAGGTGCAGTCCGAAGCCGCCGTCCATGTGGCCCGCAAGCGGGGCGAAGAGGTCCCGGCGGCACTGCTGGCCATCCGCGAAGCCGGTCGCGAGGCGGCCCGCGAATTGCGCGCGACCCTGGAAGCGCTGCGCGACGACGACACTTCCCCGCGCCCCGGCCTTGCCCACGTCCCCGATCTGGTGGAGCGCGTGCGCGCCAACGGCTTGGACACCACTCTCACGATCGAGGGCGCGCACCAGAATGTGCCGGTCGCGGTCGACCGAACCGTCTACCGGATCGTGCAGGAGTCACTCACCAACATCACCCGCCACGCCGCCGCCGCGACCGCCACCGTCCACATCGACTACCGCACGGACGCTCTCGTCGTCGAGGTCGAGGACGACGGCACCGCGAACCCTTCGACCGCACCGGTCCCGGGCGTCGGGCTACTCGGTATGCGCGAACGCGTCACCGCGCTCGGCGGCCACCTCCATGCCGCGCCACGCAGCAACGGCGGCTTCGCCGTGCACGCCGCATTACCGGTGGACAGAACATGATTCGCGTCCTACTCGTCGACGACCAGCCTCTCATCCGCAGCGGTTTTCGCGCGCTGCTCGAGATCGAGGACGACATCGAGGTGGTCGCCGAAGCCGCCGACGGCCGCGACGGCGTCGAGCTGGCCCGGACCCATCTGCCCGACATCGCGCTCATCGACATCCAGATGCCGGTGGTCGACGGCATCGAAGCCACTCGCCGCATCGCCGCCGATCCGGCGCTGTCGGGCGTTCACGTCGTCATCCTGACCAATTACGGCCTCGACGAATACGTCTTCGACGCCTTGCGAGCGGGCGCCGCGGGCTTTCTCGTCAAAGACATCGAACCGGAGGACTTCCTGCACGCCATCCGCGTGGCCGCCCGTGGCGATGCTCTGCTCGCACCCTCGATCACCCGCAGGCTGATCCACCGCTACGTCACCCAGCCGCGCACACCGACCCCGGGCGCGGGCCTGGACGAACTGACCACCCGCGAACGCGAGGCCGTGGTTCTCGTCGCGCAGGGTCTGTCCAACGACGAGATCGCCGTCCACATGGTGATCAGCCCGCATACCGCGAAAACCCACATCAACCGGGCGATGACCAAACTCCACGCCCGCGACCGAGCCCAATTGGTCGTGCTCGCCTACGAATCCGGCGTGGTGATCCCTCGAACCCGGTGAGTCTCAGTCGCGAAGATCGATGACGGACTCCGGGCAGGCCACTGCTGCCCACTCGAAGTAGGCGACGAGCACCTCCCCTCCGTTGTGATCGCGCTGCGCGCAACCCGTGAATCCGGCATCGCCCTGCGCGATCGTGGAAGCATGACTTCCATCGCCGCGCCATCGACCACCGATTCCGAGCTGGACGCCATCTTCGCCCCGATCTTCGACCGGATCGCCGCGGGCGCGGTCGAACGGGAGGTCGATCGGCGGCTGCCGTTCGACGAGGTGGGCTGGTTGAAGGAGGCCAAGTTCGGGGCGTTGCGGGTGCCGGTCGAGTTCGGCGGGTACGGCGTAAGTGTGCGACAGCTGTTCCGGTTGCTCATCGACCTGGCGGCGGCCGAGTCGAATCTGCCGCAGGCACTGCGGGTGCACTGGTCGTTCGTCGAGGATCAGCTCCTGGCGGAGGCGGGACCGGCGCGGGAGCGATGGTTGCGGGCGGTCGCGGCGGGCACGCTGGTCGGCAATGCGATCACCGAACCGGGGGTCGGTGCGGTGGACCGGTATCGCACTCGGCTGACCCGCGACGGTGACCGGCTGCTGCTCAACGGCGTGAAGTACTACAGCACCGGATCGCTGTTCGCCGATCACATCCTCGTCGCGGCCGACAGCGACGGTGAGCGGCTCGGCGTGCTGGTCGACTCGGACGCCGACGGTGTTGTGCAACACGACGACTGGGACGGTTTCGGGCAGCGTCTCACCGCGAGCGGCACCACCGAGTTCACCGATGTCGTGGTGGCCGAGGACCGCGTCCTCGGACCCGGTTACGGTGTCGCGGGCCCCACCTACGGCACCGCCTACCTGCAACTGGTGCAGCTGGCGGTGCTCGCGGGGATCGCCGCGCGCGCTGAACGTGATGCCAGGGAATGGGTGAGCGCGCGCACCCGCACCTACACCCACGCCGCCGCCGATCTGCCGCGCGAAGACCCCCTCGTCCAGCAGGTGATCGGCAAGCTGTCGGCGGCGGCGTTCACCGCGCGTGCGGCAGTGCTCGCCGTGGCGGATGTGCTCGACGGGGTACTCGACGCCGGGGCGAAGGACGAGCAGGCTCTCGTGGCAGCCGAATTGGCCGCCGCCCAGGCACAACTCGGGGTGATCGACATCGTGCTCGACGCCACCACAAGACTGTTCGAACTCGGCGGAGCCTCGATCGTGTCCGAACAGCTGCGCCTGGATCGGCATTGGCGCAACGCCCGCACCATCTCCGTGCACAATCCCGCGATCTTCAAAGCTCGCGCCGTCGGCGACTATCTGCTCAACGGCACCGACCTGCCCTTCGGGTGGAGCGCGGGCGAGCGGAACACCGGCACACCAGCTTCCACGAATGCGAGCACCGTGCACCCCGAGGCGGCGACGCGATGAGCAGGCCGATCCGGTTCAACGCCTTCGACATGAACTGCGTCGCCCACCAATCACCGGGGCTGTGGCGTCATCCCGACGACCAGTCGCACCGCTACACCGATATCGGCTACTGGACCGAGCTGGCGAAACTCCTCGAACGCGGGCGGTTCGACGGGATCTTCATCGCCGACGTCCTCGGCACCTACGACGTGTACGGCGGCAACGACATCGCCGCGCTGCGCCAGGGCGCGCAGACGCCGGTCGCCGATCCGCTGCTGCTGGTGTCGGCGATGGCGGCGGTGACCGAGCACCTCGGTTTCGGGATCACGACCGGCACCGGTTTCGAACATCCGTTTCCGTTCGCGCGCCGCCTGTCCACCCTCGACCACCTCACGAACGGGCGGCTCGGCTGGAACGTGGTGACCGGCTATCTGCCCTCCGCGGCAAGGAATTTCGGTGCGGCCGATCAACTCGACCACGACGAACGGTACAACCAGGCCGACGAATACCTCGAGGTGCTCTACAAGCTCTGGGAGGGTTCGTGGGAGGACGACGCGGTGGTGCGCGATACCGAACGCGGCATCTACACCGATCCGTCGAAGGTGCACCACATCGGCCACTACGGCAAGCACTACACCGTGCCGGGGATCCACGTCTGCGAACCGTCGCCGCAGCGGACGCCGGTGATCTATCAGGCGGGCGCTTCCCCGCGCGGTGTGCGGTTCGCGGCCGAGAATGCCGAGGCGATCTTCATCGCCGGCCCCTCGAAACGAATCCTGGCGCAGACAGTGTCGCGTGTTCGTGACGCGCTCGAGGCCGCGGGCCGTGACCGGTACGCGGCCAGGATCTACGCGCTGGCCACCATCATCACCGACGAGACCGACACCGCCGCACGGGCCAAACGCGACGAATACCTGTCCTACGCGAGCATCGAAGGCGGACTGGTGTTCATGTCCGGCTGGATGGGAATCGATTTGTCGCAGTACGACCTCGACGACCCGATCGGCGATGTGCAGAGCAACGCCATCCAGTCGGCGGTCGCGGCGTTCCAGGAATTCGACGACGACGGCCGTGAATGGACGGTGCGCGATATCGGCCGCTGGGCGGGTATCGGTGGCATGGGCCCGGTGTTCACCGGATCCGGCGAAACAGTCGCCGATCTGTTGCAGGAGTGGGTCGCCGACACCGACCTGGACGGATTCAATCTCGCCTACGCGATCACGCCGGGGACGTTCGAAGACATAGTGCGCCACGTTGTTCCCGTCTTGACCGAGCGCGGCGTCTACCGGACCGACTACGAGCCGGGCACGTTGCGCAACGCGCTGTTCGGTGCCGGTGATCGGCTCCCGCCGGAGCATCGCGGCGCCGGGTATCGCGTCGGCGGTCCGCGATCCACCGTGTTGTCACCCGAGCAGTCGCGTCCCGAACCGGTGGAGGCACTCGCCCGTCCATAGCGTGACGTCAGTCGTCGATCAGCGTCAGGACGCACTCGCCCTGGCGCGATCGGCGTGCGCTCATGTCCATATCCGTTGGAGTGCACAGTATTCGGATCGATTCCCGCTGATCGCAACACTCATCATCGGGCGAAGGTGAGCGCACCATTCCGGTATGACATCGCAGACACCCGTTTCCCGTTCCCCTCGTTCGGCCGCGGTAATCGGCGCCGGCCAAACCGGCGTCACTGCGGCGCTAGGTCTACTCGACGCCGGTTTCACCGTGACCCTCTACAGCGACCGAGATCAACGCTCACTCCGTGACGACGTCCCCGCCACCGGCACCGCCCTCGAATTCGGCGAGACCCAGCAGGCCGAGGCGGCGCTCGGGCTCGACAGTTACACCGGGCGCGCGCCCCGCCACACCGGGCTCAGCGTGCGCATCGCCGGACCCGAGAATGCCGAACTGATCGCCTTCGACGGCACCTTCGACGGTTATGTCGGCGTCGCCGTCGACACCCGGCTCAAGGCCGATGAGCGCCTCACGGCCTTCCTCGAACGCGGCGGGGATTTCGTCGTCGGACCGGTCACCCCCGAATCCCTCGACGCCATCGCCGCCGCCAACGACCTCACCCTGGTCGCGACCGGCCGCGGCGGGCTGGCCGACCTGTTCCCGATCGACGAGGAACGCACTGTCTACGACAAGCCGCAGCGCTCGCTGCTCACGGTCACCGTCACCGGCCTCGACTTCGACCCCGGGGTCTTCGCGCACCGTAGCCCCGCGGGCGGCGCGCACAGCCTGTTCTCCATTCTCGCCGAGCAGGGCGAGGCGTGGTGGGGTCCGTACCTGCACAAGGACGCGGGCCCGAGCTGGGCGTTCCTGGGTTGGGCCCGACCGGGCAGCGACTGGGAAACCCGTTTCGCCGCAGCCGATTCCGCCGAATCGGCGTTGCAGATCGTGAAGGACCTCTACCGCGACTACATCGACTGGGATCTGCCGGAAGTGCAGGCCACCCAGGTGATTCCCGAGGACCCGCACTCCTGGCTCAAGGGCGCGGTCCGGCCGGTCGTGCGGGTCGGGGTGGGACGCACCGCGGGCGGTCATCCGGTCGCCGCTCTCGGTGACACCGCGGTCGCCTACGACCCGGTCGCGGGCCAAGGCGCGCAGAGCGGGCTGATCCAGGCGCAGCGCCTGGTCGCAGCCGCCGCCATACACGACGGACCGTTCGACGAACAGTGGATCACCGACCAGTACGCCGCGTTCCTCGCCGCCCGCAGCGACGCCGCCGCCAAGGTGACCCGCCTGTTCCTCAGCGACCCCGAATTCGGCGACATCGGCGGCCAGTTCTTCGCCACCGCCGCCGTGAACCCGAAGTTCGCTTCGGCGTTGGTCGGCCTGCTGCACCGTCCGCAGCCGTTCCTGCCGATCGATTCCCCCGCCGACGCCGCCGCCTACATCACCGAGGTCACCGGCACGGACGCGGCCGAATTGCTGGCGAAGTTCGCCCCCGCGGGCCGCTTCGAACGCTCGACGTTCGCCCCGGCCGTCGTCGGGTAAGCGTGCGATCCGGGCGGCCGCGGGCATCTCCGCCTGCGGCCGCCCGCTCTTTCCCGCGCGGGTTACACCGAAGCCCCGGGGCCGGTGATCTCCCAGGCCGCCTCGATCATCCGGAAGATCTCGTCTACCGCGGCTTCCGGATCGGCGGCCTCCCGGCCCAGCGCATAGGCGTCGATCACGAACCTCGCGATCGCCGCGCTCTCCGTCGCGGTCCGCGCCAGCGCGGGATCGGCAGCGATGGCCGCTGCCAGCGCCTGCGCATGGCGCACCCGCATCGACTCCCCGTACCTGCGCAACGCGGGGGATTCGTCGATCATGCGCCAGATCGGGGCGGCGCTGTCCGCCGAGCAATGTCGCACCATCGAATGGATTTCGCGCCGCAGCGCGGGGATGAGCGGTTCGTGGGCCGCACGGTCGGTGACCGCCCGTACGAGTCCCTGTTCGAAGTCTTCATCCCGCTCGAACACCAGGGCCTCTTTGGCGGCGAAGTGGGCGAACAGTGTCGTGACGGCCACGTCGGCCTCAGCGGCGACGTCGCGGATGCCCACCTCGTCGTACCCGCGTTCCAGGAAGAGCCGCAGGGCGGTATCGGCGATCTTCTGGCGGGTCGCGGCCTTTTTGCGCTCACGACGTCCGGTAGGCACGGTCATGCCAGGAGGCTACCAGTTAGCAATCTGTATCAGTTATGAACTCATACTCGTTTCAAAACACTAACCGTTAGTGTTATGTTCGAGGCATGAAAAAAGTGAGCTTCGCCGAGTTCGGCGGTCCGGACGTCCTGCAACTCATCGATGCCGAGGAGCCCCATGCGGGCCCCGGCCGGATTCGCATCGCGGTGCGCGCGGCGGGCGTCAACCCGGTGGACTGGCGGCTGCGCGAAGGCCAGGTGCTCGGGGCTCATCCGATCGCCTTGCCCGCCGGTGTCGGGCTGGACGCGGCCGGGGTGGTGGACGAGGTCGGCGCGGGCGTCGACGGAGTCGAGGTCGGCGACCCGGTGTTCGGCGAAGGCTCGAGCACCTACGCCGAGTTCGCCGTGCTGACGGCCTGGGCCCGCATGCCGGAAAGCCTGACGTTCGAGGAAGCCGCCGGGTATCCGTCCGTGGTGGAGACCGCGCTGCGCGTCATCGGCGAGGTCGGTGTGCGGGCCGGGCAGACGCTGCTGGTCAGCGGCGCGTCCGGGGGTGTCGGATCGGCGGTGCTGCAGATCGCGCGCGAGCGTGGCATCACGGTGATCGGCACCGCGGGGGCTGCGAACCAGGACTATCTCCGGAGCCTCGGCGCCCTCCCCACGACGTACGGCGAGGGGTGGGTCGAACGGGTGCGCCGGTTCGGGCCGGTCGACGCGGCCCTCGATCTGGCGGGCTCGGGGGTGATCGGCGAGCTGGTCGAGCTGACCGGGGATCCACAGCGGGTGCTCACCATCGCCGATCTCGGTGCGCCGGCGCTCGGGGTCCGATTCTCCGGCGTGGCCGGGAGCGTGCCGGACGCGCTCGCCGAGGCCGCCGCCCTCATCTCACAGGGCACACTGCGTATCCCGGTCGAGAAGTCGTACTCGCTGGCCGACGCCGCCGCGGCGCACATCGACAGCCAGGCCGGTCACTCACGCGGACGCCGGGTCATCGTCATCTGAGTTGTTCACGCGCGATCGCACCGAGGCCGCGGTGGCCCACACCCAGGGGTGGACAGCGGCCACCCCCGGGTTCGCTGGGTGATACCTGCGGGCACTATCCGGACCGGCACAGAGAGCGGATAGTCATAGTCATCCCCTATGACTTTCTCCCCTGTGAAGGAAAGGCCACATGCAGCCCAGCTACGTGCACCACGTCAGGCAGCAGGTTCGCGTCTACGGCGAGACCCGCTCCTACATCTACCTGCGTGAGGCGGGGCGCGAGCTCGTCGAGGAGGTCGTCACCTACCGCGATCTCGATCGCGATGCCAGGGCGCTCGCCGCGTGGCTGGCCGATCGCCCGGAATCGACGGAACCCGTCGTTCTGCTCTACCACGACGGTATGGCTTTCCTGCGGGCCTTCCTCGGCTGCCTCTACGCCGGCGTCATCGCGGTGCCCGCGCCCCTGCCGCACGACGAGCGCAGCACCCGGCGCGTAGCGGGCATCATCGCCGACTCCGGCGCCCGCCTGGTTCTCACCACCGCCAACTTCCAGCCGATGGTCGCCGCGGCCACCACCGCGGCCGTGGTGGCCACCGACGAACAGCTCGGCGACCCCGAGGCGTGGCGCCTGCCCGACATCGACACCGGGACCATCGCGTTCCTGCAGTACACGTCCGGCTCGACCGGCACACCCAAGGGTGTCGTCGTCACCCACGGCAACCTCCTGCACAACGAAGCCGCGATCTCCGCCGCGATCGGGAGTGACGACACCTCGACCGGCGTCACCTGGATCCCGCAATTTCACGACATGGGCCTGATCGGCTCGCTGCTCGCCTCGATCTACGTCGGCGCGAATCTGGTGTTCATGTCGCCCACCACCTTCCTCAAGCGTCCCGTGCGCTGGCTGCAGGCGATCGACAAGTACCGCGCCACCTGCACCGCCGCCCCGAACTTCGCCTATGAACTGATCGCCAAGCGCGTCACCGACGAACAATTGGCCACCCTCGACCTGTCCTCCCTCGAGGTGGCGTTGTGCGGCGCCGAGCCGGTCCGCGAACGCACCATCACCGCGATGCGCGAACGGTTCGCACCCGCGGGGTGGCGACCGACCGCACTGCTGCCCGCCTACGGCCTGGCCGAGGCGACGCTGCTCGTCACCTCCGGGCCGGTCGATGCACAGCCCGTCGTCACCGAAGGGCCCGACAGCATGCTGGTCGGTTGCGGACAACCGGCGCGCGGTCTCACCGTCCGCATCGTCGACCCGCACACCGGGCAGCAGGTCACCGACGACACCGTCGGCGAGATCTGGGTTCGCGGCGACAGCGTGGCAGCCGGCTATTGGAATCGGCCCGAGGAGACCCGGCACACCTTCGACGCGCATCTCGGCGACGAAGGGCCCTTCCTGCGCACCGGCGACCTCGGAATGCTGCGCGACGGCGAACTGTTCGTCACCGGGCGGCTCAAGGACCTGCTGATCATCAACGGCCGAAACCTCTACCCGCAGGATGTCGAGGAACTGGTGGAGGCGTTGCATCCCGCGCTCACCACCGGCGTGGCCGTCTCCGTCGAAGCAGGCGCCCGGGAACGGCTCGTCGTCGTGCAGGGCATCAAGACAGCGCTGCTGCGCGGTACCACCCTCGCCGAGCTGACCTCGACGATCAAGGTCGCGGTCGCCCGCGGTTTCGATGTCCCCGCACCGAGCGTCGTCCTCGTCGAGAGCCGCTCCGTGCACCGCACCACCAGCGGCAAAGTCCAACGGGCCTCGATGCGCGAGGCCTTCGTCGACAACAGCATCTCGACCGTCCTGCACGAAGACCTCGAACCGGCCCTGAGCCGATCCTCGACCGCCACCCACTGAGGAGCCGAAACATGTTCGCCACCATCACCACTCACGCCACGACGACCCAGGACTGGCTCGTCGAGCGCGTCGCCGACTACACCGAACGCGCACCGCACCAGGTGGACCCGACGATCCCGCTCGCCGAACTCGGCATGGACTCGGTGTCGGCAGTGGCCCTGTGCGGCGAGATCGAAGACCGGTGGATGCTCGACATCGACCCGACCCTGGTCTTCGAATACCCCACCATCGCGGCCATCGCCACCTACCTCACCGCCGAAATCGCCGTCGCGGCATGACCGATATCGCTGTCGTCGGCCTCGACTGCCGCTTCCCGCACGCCGCCGACCCGGCGCGGTTGTGGCAGTTGCTGATCGAGGGCCGCGACGCGATCTCCGAAGTCCCGTCGAGCCGCTGGAACGCCGACGACTTCCACGACCCGGCGGGCGCGCCCGGCACCATCAACACCCGCAGCGGCGGATTCATCGACGACGCCGACGCGTTCGACGCCGAATTCTTCGGCATCACCGCACACGAGGCCGAGTCGATGGACCCGCAACAACGACTGCTGTTGCAGGCCACCTGGCGAGCCTTCGAGGACGCCACCCTCGACCCCCGGGAGCAGGCGTGCTCACGGACCGGGGTCTATGTCGGCGTGATGGCCAACGAGTGGGCCAACCTGCAGATGAGCGACTACGCCGCGATCACGCCGCAGCACGGATCCGGCAACGGCTACTTCATGACCGCGAATCGGCTGTCCTACCAGTTCGACCTCGAAGGGCCGAGCATCGCGGTCGACACGGCGTGCTCGTCGTCGCTGGTCGCGGTCCATCTCGCGTGCAATGCCCTGGCGGCGGGCGATTGCGACCAAGCCGTCGCGGGGGGCGTCAATCTCGTGCTGACTCCGGCCGTCGGCGTGTTCTACACCCAGGCGGGTCTGTCGGCGCCGGACGCGCGGTGTAAACCGTTCAGCGGCAACGCCGACGGGATCGTGCGCGGTGAAGGCGTGGCGGTGCTCGTCCTGCGCCGCCTGGCGGATGCCGAGGCCGCGGGGCTGCCGATCTACGCGGTGATCAAAGGCAGCGCGGTCAACTCCGACGGGCGCAGCAACGGCATCACCGCGCCGAACCGATGGGCGCAACAGAAGGTGATCGGCGAGGCCTACCGGCGAGCGGGCGTACGGCCCGACGACATCGACTTCATCGAGGCACACGGCACCGGAACGGTTCTCGGCGACATGATCGAGGTCAAGGCGCTCGGCAAGCTGCACGGCAGCGATCGGGCGCGGCCCTGCGGGATCGGGTCGATCAAGGGCAACCTCGGCCACACCGAGGGCGCCGCGGGCGTGGCCGGACTCATCAAAGCCGTCCTCAGCCTGCACCACGGTGTGGTCCCGCCGTCGAGGTTCGCCGACCAGGAGAATCCTCGCCTGCAGATGGCGCGGCACGGCCTGCGCCTGCTCGACGATCCGATGCCGCTCGACGGACGCGCGCACGGTGGGGTGAGCAGCTTCGGGCTCGGCGGGACGAATGTGCACATGGTGCTGGCGAGCGCCACCACCGCATCGCCCGTGGCATCCGCACCCTCCGAGACGCCCACGGCATCCGGAGCGAAGGTGATCACCCTGTCGTCGGACAGCGAGGATGGACTGCGACGCAACGCGATCCGAATGTCGGAGGCGTTGGCATCGGTGACCGACGACCACTTCGCCCAGTTCTGCTGGACGAGCAATCAGGTCAAGTCGTCGGGTCGGCACCGGCTCGCCGTCGTCGCCCGCCACCGCGACGAGGCGATCGCGCAGTTGCGCCCCGATGACGGCACAGGCGAAGACGGGAGCCGGCGCCACGGTCTCGCGCAGCCGGTGCGCGCCGGCTGGATGTTCACCGGCCAGGGCTCGCAATTCCCCGGGATGGGGCGGACGCTGCACGAGACGAGCCCGGGGTTCCGGCGAGCACTCGAACTCGTCGACACCGCCATGGCCCCCCACCTCCGCCGATCGATCCGAGACCTGCTGCTCGACGAAGACGCAGACCTCGATCCCACCGCCCTCGCGCAACCGGCGATCTTCGCCATGGAATACGCCATCGCCAAGACGCTGGCCGACCTCGGCATCCGACCGGCCTGGCTGATCGGGCACAGCATCGGCGAATTCGCGGCCGCGGCGGTGGCGGGTGTCTTCGATCTCGACGACGCCTGCAAGCTGGTCACCGCCCGGGGACGGCTGATGCAACGACTGCCGACCGGTGGCGCGATGCTGGCCGTACGCGCCGCCACCGAGCGGATCGCCGACCTGCTCACCGGCGAACCCGCCGTTGTGGTCGCCGCCGTCAACGGTCCGGAGGATCTCGTCCTCTCCGGCGACGCCGAGGCGCTGCACCGTATCGCCGCGGCGCTGCGCACCCGGTCGGTGGTCGCGAAGCCACTCACCGTGTCGCACGCGTTCCACAGCCCGCTGATGGCGCCGATGCTCGCCGAGTTCGACACCATCGCCAGTACCTGCTCCTACCGCGCCGCCGCCCTGCCGATCTACTCGACCGTGCACGGCAGGCTTCTCGATCCCGAGGAGGTGATGGACGCCGAATACTGGACCGAACACGTCCGCGCCACAGTCCGTTTCGGCGACGCCGTCCACGCCGCGCTCGGCACCGACCCGACGCACCTCGTCGAGGTCGGCCCCCGGCGCGTACTCGCCGCGGCGGTGCGCAGGATCGATCCCGGGCTCGGCGCGCGCTGCCTGTCCCCGAGTCCCGGCCCCGGCGCGACCGGCGACGACCTCGCTGCCACCGTCGCCGCGCTCTACCGCGACGGTCTCGACCCCGTGTGGAACGAACTCTACGAACCCGCGCAGCGCGTCCGTCACCGTCTGCCGGTGTACGAGTTCTCCGGCGCGCACCGGTTCTGGGTGGAACCACCCACAGTCGGCGAAGCCGGCGCATCGGCACCCGCACCCCACTCCGCACCTACCGAGGAAACGACGATGGACTCACTGATCGCGCTCTTCCGTGAACAGAACGCGGTACTGGCAGGCCTGCTGGCGGCGCCCGGCCGGGCACCCGGCACACCCCTCGACACCGGCTCCGGCTCCGTGCGCCACGATCACGCCCCGGACGCCGCCGCGATCGTCCGCGCGGAAGTGGCCAGGGTGAGCGGATTTCCCGCCGACCGGCTGGAGGACAGCCGAACACTCGGCGACAGCCTGGGCTTCGACTCGCTCATGCTCACCGACCTGTTCACCGGTCTGGTCCGCAAGATCCCCGGCACGACCGTCGACCCGGCCCTGGTCACGGGAACAACGACGCTCGGCGATGTCATCGCCCACTTCACCGGTCGACGCTCCGATCCGCCCGCCGCACCGAACACGTCGGTCGAGACATCCGAAACCCCCTCCACCGCAGCCGAAGCCAGGCAGGCAGGCATCGCCCCCGAATACCGGATCTCCGACTTCGCCGAGGTGCGGGCCATCACCGACCGGCTCGCGGGCGGCGAAGCACTGGGCCTGGCCAACCCTTACTTCCTGATCAACGACGGCGTCACCCGAGACACCTCGTTCATCGGCGGCACGGAGGTGGTCAACTTCTCCAGCTACAACTACCTGGGGATGTCGGGTCACCCCGCCGTCGTCGCCGCCGTGCAAGACGCCGTGGCCCGCTACGGCAGTTCGGTCTCGGCCAGCCGCCTGCTCTCCGGCGAGAAGCCGATCCATCGTGAACTCGAGGCCGAACTGGCCGCCCTGCTCGGTACCGAGGACGCGATCGCGCTGGTGGGCGGTCACTCGACGAACGTGACGATCATCGGCCATCTGGTCGGCCCCGAGGATCTGGTGATCCACGACAGCCTGGCGCACGACTCCATCCTGCAGGGCTGCCGGTTGTCCGGTGCGACCCGCAGACCGTTCCCGCACAACGACCACGCCGCTCTCGACGCGTTGCTGACCGAGATCCGGCACCAGTACCGCCGGGTCCTGATCCTCATCGAAGGTGTGTACAGCCAGGACGGTGACATTCCCGATCTGCCCGCGATCATCGAGATCAAGAAGAAGCACCAGGCCCTGCTGATGATCGACGAGGCGCACAGCGTCGGCGTGCTCGGCGGGAACGGCGGTGGCATCGGCGAATACTTCGATGTCGACCGCCGTGATGTCGAGCTGTGGTCCGGCACGATGTCGAAGGCGCTCGCGGGCTGCGGTGGCTATGTAGCGGGCAGCGCGGAGCTGGTCCAATTCCTGAAATACACCACCCCGGGCTTCGTCTACAGCGTCGGCATGACACCGATGAACGCGGCCGCGTCCTTGGCCGCGATGCGGCTGTTGCGGGCCGACCACACGCCGCTCGACCGCCTTCGGCACAATGCGGAACTGTTCCTCCGTCTTGCCCGCGAGGCGGGCATCAACACCGGCGACAGCCACGACACTCCGATCATCCCGTGCATCGTCGGCGACTCGATGAAGACGCTGAAACTGTCCACCGCGCTGCTGCATCGCGCGATCAACGTCAACCCGATCATCTATCCGGCCGTGCCGGAAGACCTGGCCCGGCTCCGCTTCTTCGTCACCTCCTGCCACACCGAAGACCAGATCCGCGACACCGTCGCCGCCCTCGCCGAAGAACTCGCCCGGATTTCCGCCGACGACCTCGTCGACCACTAGCCCCGGCGGTCAGCTGGTCCAGTCGACTCGATCGGCCATGGCGAGGAGTTTGTCGCGGCGGTGCGGGCTGGTCTCGCCGATCCACGAGATCAGGCCGTAGACGTGGGCGCGGAAGTCGTTGTGCTCGTCGATGTTCTGCGTGGAAGCACCGGTGCGCGCGCAGTTGTGCAGCAGGGCACGGACGGCGTCGTAGCGGTCGCGGGGTGCGGCCGGGGAATCGTTGACGACCAGGCCCGCCAGCACCTGTCGCTGGTGGGCGCGGCGGACCAGCGTCTTGCCGGTGTGCACGGCGAAGCCCTCGTCTCGGGCTATTTCGGTGACCGTCCAGATCAGCCGGCCGGTGTCGAGGCCGGCGGTGCCCGAGAAGGCGAGGTCGTCGGCATAGCGGGTGTAGGTCAGACCGTGCCGGAGAGCGTAGCCCGTCAGGCGGCGGTCGAGACCGTGAGCGACGAGGTTGGCCAGTCGTGGCGAGGTCGGAGCGCCCTGCGGTAGATGGCGGGTAGCGAGCAAGGTGCGCTGGGAGTAGTCGAGTCCACGCAGTTGCGCGACCGGTGTGGCGGTGGTGCACAGTTCGGCGAGAACGCGGGCTACCGCCGGGGAATAACCGCAGGCCGTGAACACCGCGCGCACCCGCGCCACCGTGATCGTCGGGAAGAAGTCGCGAAGATCCTGTCTGATCACGAGCGTGGAGCCGGCATGCGGAGAGGCGAAAGTTGCCGCGCTGCAAACCTTCTCGAATCCGTGACACGCCGGATGAGCGGGGACGCCCGCGAGAATCCGACGCAGGATCCGGCGCTGGATCTCGCGCAGTCGCACCTTCGGCGCCTCGACGACCCGCACCCCCGTCGCTTTGGGCAATCGCTGATATCGGTAGTGCGACAACGGTTGTGACCACGCGCGGCGCAACCAGCCGCCCCGATCGGCGAACCATTCGAGCTCGGTCGGGGTCACGTTCAGCAGCAGCGCCAGTGCGGCGAGGTCCGGGATCTCGACCGCGCCGAATCGCGTCGGCACGACCGCCGGATCAAGCGCGACCACGGTCGTCGGCAGCTTCGGCAGGTCGACCAGTACCCGGCGCAGCGTGTTCACCGGATCGACCGGTTCCACCGGCATGAGCTCGATCACGCGCCCCGCGATGTCCTGTGCTCGATCGGGCTCGACAACGTCGGCGAAGGCCTCGGCCAGTGTCGACAGCCCCCAGCCGTCGTCGAGCAGCCCGAACGAGCGCGCCAGCCGCGCGGCCAGCTCGAGCCCGATCGCCCGGCTCATCGGGATGCGGCGGTGACGGGGCGACCAGAATCCTTCGTCCGCGGTGCTGCGAGGCACGCGAAGCGTGCGCCCGAGCTCTGGACGCTGAGCTCAACTGACAAAACATGCCCAGGGGTTACCCCTGAGGTGGGTCCATCCGACCCGCTCTCGCCCCGCCACCGACGCACCGGGCCACTGTAGCGAGGGAGTCACTCTTTTCGGGCGAGCCGAGCCCGATGATCGACCGGCCCGGCTCGACGACCAGGCGGCAGAGCTATGACCCGGAGCGAGCCCAGCGCGCCGTCTGCCACAGTCGTGCCCAGTCGAAGGCCGCGGCGGCGGGACGAACTCCCGGTCGGGTTCTGGGTACTCGCACGCGCAGAGCCGCCGGTTGGATGGTGCACCGGACCGGGGTGTCGAGGAGCATGGATTCGCCGTCGATGCCCGCCGGGATCTCGGGGGTGTCGGCGTCGACGATCAACTCGATCGCCGTTTCCTGCGACAGGCCGCGAAGCCGGGTGCGGCGCAGCAGCCCGACCGCTTCCCTCGTGCTGGTGACAGACAGGGTGACCGCGCCGAGGACACCGCGATCGAGGCGGACGCGGCGGCTCAGGCCCGCGAGATCATTGCTGCCGTAGGGATTGTTGCTCACCAGGATCGCCTGTGGCCCGTCCACCACGAGTTCCCCGATCCGGGCGACCAGTCTCGGGCCCCGGTGTCCGTTGAGCAGATCGGGAAGCAGCGCCAGCACCGTCGCGGTCTTGTCGTCGCGGTATGCCGGACTGCGCACGATCTCGGCGTAGACCCCGAACGAGGCGTTGTTGACGAAGGGCCGTCCGTTGACGGTGCCGAGATCGACGCGCAACTCCACCCCGTCGCGCAGTGCGTCGAGCGAGCGGGTGGGGTCGGCGCGATCGAGCCCGAGATCCATGGCGAAGTGATTGCGGGTGCCGGCACTGATCACCAGGAACGGCAGATCGTGTTCGACCGCCACCGCCGCGACCAGGGCCTGAGTCCCGTCACCGCCCGCGACCCCGAGCAGATCCGCACCGTCGGCGACCGCCCGCTGGGCCAGCGCGGTGACGTCGATTTCCTCGGGCCCTTCGAGTAGAGCGACCTGCGCGCCCAGTTCCTCGGCTTTGCGCACGAGGTCGAACTTCGACACCTTCCCGCCACCGGAGCGCGGATTCATGATCAGGAACGGGCGCTCCGGTGCTGGAGCGGAGTATTCGGGCATCGTCGTCTCCGCACCGCTGCCGCGCAGGGCGATGCGGGCGGCGCCGATGGTCACCAGCGCGAGCGCACCCGACACCAGGACGACCCACAGCAGATTCGCCCGCACGAACGAGACCACCACGATGACCGGTGCGAGCAGCGCCACCCCCAGTGCCATCCACCGCAGGATTCCGAACCGGGTGATGAACGTGTAGAGCGCCGCCACGGCGACCACGACACCGCCGGTGCCGACGATCAGCAACGCCACGGCGCCGAGCACTCCGGCGGCGAGCACAGGCACCGCCGCGGCCGCGGCGGCGCAGACGAACGCCAGCCGCGCCCACCAGCGGCGAGCGCGGCTACCGGTGGTGTCCGGGGAGGTCATGGAGCCGGTTCACTTGGCGGTGGTCTTGCGCGCCCGGGGTCGGCGCGTGGACTTGGCCGGTTTCGGTGCCGCTTTCCTTGCCGGTGCGGCTTTCGTCGCCGGTGCCGGTGCCGGTTTCGCGTCGGCCCCTGTCTCGGCGGCCGGATCGTCGTGCCACTTGATCTCGATTTCGATTTCGGTCTCGTCGCCGTCGACTTCGATCTCGAATTCCCAGTGGAGGCGGTCGGCGACGACGATCTCGATCGAGTCGTCACCGGTCTTCAGTTCCACTTCGGAGCCGTGGGCGAGGGCCCGTCCGATCATGATGAGCCGCTCGCCTACCTCTTTGCGGGAGAGCTCTGTTTTCCTCTTGATCTCCAACTTCGGCACGGCAACTCCTGACTGGATTCAGCGTGGACGTTCCTCCACCGTAGCCACGGCGGCGAGCCGGACGGATCACCCTTTTCGGATGAGCTGCGCCTGCCGCCGGGGCTTTCGAAACCCCAGCTCAGCCTGCCCGGTCGATGCGGGAGATGCAGTAGCCGTTCGCGGCGTGATCGAGGGTGAGGTCGACCGCTGACGTCGCACCGTCCGCACTGCTCACCGGCGCGTTGATGGTTACGACCGAGCCTGTCGAGCCGCGGACCGTGAGTGCCGTGTCCTCGAATCGCCGCACCCCGGACAGGGCGGTGCCCGCCTGCGCGCCGTTGCACAGCAGCGGATAGTCCGGTTCCACGTCGGCCGGGTTCACCGGATCGCCGACCACCCGGCTCAGGTAGCGCTCGACGGTGTAGCGAGCCTGCTCGTCGGTGAGGCCGGTCTTCCATCGCTCGCTCACGGTCGGGCAGCCGTATTCGGATCGCAACTCGCTGGGGCGCAAGCTGATCACGAGGTCCTCGTTCTGCCAGTAGGGCCCGAATTGGCCGAGCACACCCGGGCGCTGCACCGCATCGACGATCGGCAGGACGTCGCCGTACATCCGGGGAATCTCGGCGGGCGACTGGGTCCAGCACTTGCGGATCAGCGCGCTCATGTCACCGGCGAGGACATCGTCGAGCCAAGGACGCAGGACCGCCGCCGCCTTCGGGCTGTTCGGAACGGCACCGATCCGCGCGGCCTGCGGCGTGGCGGGCGAGTTGGAGGCACCCCGGTCCTGGGCGGTCAGCACGGCGAACGCGGTCACCGCGGCCACCACCGCCGCGCCACCGACACCGAGCAGGACTTTCCTGGTCCGCGACCAGCCAGGAGCCCGCGGCGTGTCCCGCCGCAGCACAGCGGTATCCCCCACCACCGGCGCGCCGGTGAGAGCGGAGACCGCGGCGTCGGCGAGCTCACCGCAGCTGGCGTACCGGTCGCCCGGATTCTTCGCCATCGCCCGCGCGATCACCCCGTCCAGGGCAGACGGCAGCCCCGGATTGCCGGCCGACGGACGCGGCGGCGGCTCGATCAGATGCGCGCTGATCAACGCGGCCGGACTCTCCCGCTGGAACGGCACGAACCCGGTGAGCAGCTCGTAGAGGGTGCCGCCGAGGGCGTACACATCGGTGCGCACATCCAGCGGTTGCCCCTCGAGCTGTTCGGGCGCCGCGTACGCGAGCGTGCCGAGCACCGATCCCGCGGAGGTGAGACTCGTCGTCTCCCCCATGCTCCGAGCGATCCCGAAGTCGGTGACCATCACCTCGTCGGTTCCGTCGTCGGCACGCGCGATCAGCAGGTTCGCCGGTTTGATATCGCGATGCAGCAACCCCTGCCGATGCGCGTAGTCCAGTCCCTTCGCCGCCTCGGCGACAATGCGTACCGCCCGCTGGGGCGTGAGCACCGACAGTCCCTGGCGCAGCAGCTGTGCCGCGTCGAGCCCGTCCACGAACTGCATCGCGATCCACAACCGATCGCCGTCGACGCCCCGATCGAAGATCTGCACGACATTCGGATGACGCAGCCGCGCGGCCAGATCGGCCTCACGCTCGAACCGGGCCCGAAACGTCGGCTCCACCGCGAGCCGCACATCGAGCACCTTCACGGCGTCGCGGCGAGGCAGCCGAGGATGTCGGGCCAGATACACCGTCCCCATCCCCCCGCCGCCGAGCCTGCGCTCGATGCGGTATCCCGCAAGGATCGCCTCCGGCCCGAACTCCATCACCACTCCTTCGCACGACCACCCACGTGACTGCGCTCAGGTTATCCGGCACGGGCAACCCCTGCCGCAACTCGGATTCGGCTGCACGGGTTCAGGTCTCCGCGCGCTCGCTCCATTTCGCCATCCAGCTCGCGTTCTCCATCGAGAAAGTGTTCTCGCAGTCCGCGACGAATTCCGCCCACCGCACCCGATCGGTGGGTGATCCGTCGGCATGCCACCGATCGAGCCGCCGTCGCAGGCGATCCGCGGTAGCGAGATAGGTCATCACCAGGAAGTCGTACCGCTTGCCCGCGAGGTAGGCCAGCAACGATCCGCTCAGCGTGGTCATGACCGCGACCCATGGAGCGATCCGGCCCGACGATTCCGCGCCGACGCCGGTGTTGATCGCGGCGACGATCGTGGCCGCGAGGCCGAGTCCGATGGCCGCGCGGCGCAACCTGGTCGCGCGGGCGCCGTAGCAGCGGGCCGCCGGCAGGTAGTAGTCGTCGATCTGTGCCCGTACCCGGTCGCGAACGTACTCGTCGGGCCGCATCGATCGCGGCGCCTGGACGGCGTCGTCGCCGGGCGCGAGCACCGGCAGCAGGTCCTCGGCGGCCTGCTCGATGCCTTCGATCTCGGCCCGCAATCGCTCGGCCTGTTGTGCGTCGCCGATGGCGCGGAAGGTGAGAATTCTCTGCTTGATGCCTTCGGAGACCGCCCTCGCCCGGGTCCAGCGGCGGGTCGATTCCGCGGTGAGGTACTGGGCGGTGAGGAACGTCGCCACCGCCAGCGCCACGGCACCCGACAGCGCCACGACGCGGGTCGCGGTGCCGGCCGAGCGCAGGATCGTCGTGGTCGAGGCCGTGGCGATCGCACCCCAGCTGCCGAGGCACAGTACGGTGAGCCGCACTCGATCCAACCGGCGCTTCATCCGGGTAGCGGTGGCCGACCAGCGAGTTCGCCGCTGCCAGAGAGTGTTCAGGAGATCGTCGTCGGACATCGGCTACTCCTCCTCGCCGGCAATCGGAAGTCCCGGGCACAGCTCGATGTAGTCGATCTCCGAAGACACCCAGGTCCGCCACATCTCCCGGCTCATGTTGTGCGTCATCTTGGCGCACAGTTGCTCGGGCGAGGCGGTCGGCACGGGCCACATCCGGATGGTCTCGTCGACGCTCGCCGACATGATCCCCGAACCATCGGGCAGGAAATCGACAGCGGTGACGGGGGCGCCGTGACCGACCAGCGCCGGTCCGATCTGGCGGTGCGTCCCCACATCCCACAGCCGCAACACGTTATCGGTACCGACGGTGACCAGTGTGCGGCCGTCCCGAGAGAATTGGACTCTGGTGGCGGGGCCGTCCTGCACCATCGGTGCGCCGATTTCCTGGCCGGTGTCGGTGCTCCAGATGCGAATCGTCTTGTCTTCGTAGCCGACAGCGAGCAGGCGGCCGTCCGGGCTGAAGCTGGTGCTCTTGACCCACCCGTTCCCGACCATCGGCTCGCCGACCGGCTGACCGGTGTCCGCGTCCCACAACCGCACCGCGTAGTCGGTCGCGCCGGTGGCGACGCGGCGTCCGGCGTTGTCGATCGACACCATCTGCACAGAGCCGTCGTCGTGTCGCAGTTCGGATCCGATCGGCCGCATACTCGCCATGTCTCGAATCTGGGCATTGCCGTCGCTGGTGATCACCAGCCTGCGCCGACCAGGATCGTGCGCGAAAACAGCCGTTTCGGGCGGCAGCGAGATCGGCGGCCCGACCGCGGCGCCCGATGCGGCATCCCAGAACCGGATTTCGGTCCAGGTGAGGGATTCGGGGCTGAACCCGGCGGCCTCCAGCTGTGTGCCTTCTGCTGTGTACTCCGCGAGCTGGAAAAGGCCCTCTTCGCCTCGGATCAGGGGACCTACCTGCGCACCGGTGCCGGTATCCCACTGCCGAACGGTGCCGTCCGCACCGCCGGTGACGATATGGCGGCCGTCCGGGCTCACGTCCGCGCCCAACACCCTGGCGCCGCTGTGGATGGTTCGCCCACCACCCACATCCCATTCTCGGACGGTGGAATCCATACTCCCGGAAAGGATTCGACCGGAGCCGGGATGCAGCGCGACGCTGGACACGATGAGCTCGTGACCCTCCAGCGGCTCTCCGATCGGCCGACCCGTCGCAGAATCCCACAGCCGGATCTTCTTGTCATCGCCCGCCGAAGCGATCTGAGTACTGTCGCGGCTGTAAACGACCTGCTCCACCGCCGCGGTGTGCCCACGAAGCGGCTCCCCGATCGGCCTGCGAGTCCTGGTATCCCATTGCTGGAGATCGAATCCCGCGACCACCAGCCGGTCGCCAGTGCGGTCGAAGGCAAGGCTGTTCACCGCGCTGCCGGTGTACACAGTCAGCGGATCGCCTGCCGGCCGTCCGGTCCGGGCGTCCCACAGATAGACGGTGCCGCCGACGTCGCCCGAGGCGATCAGCCCACCCCCACCGAACGCCACCGAGGTCACCGGCATGGTGTGCCCGGTCATCTCGACGACCTGCTCGTGCCTGTCGGCATCCCAGAGCCGGACGGTCTTGTCCGAGCTCGCCGACACGATCGTGCGGCCGTCCGGGCTGAACGCGACGCCGACGACCACACCGGTGTGGCCGCGCATGTCGGCCCCGATCTGCTTCTGGGACTCGACATCCCAGAGCCGAACAGTTCGATCTCGACCCGCGGACACCAGCCGGGCACCGTCCGGACTGAACGCGATGCGAGTGACTTCGGACGCATGACCGGACAGCGGAGCGCCGATCGGGGTCCACGTCGTGGCGTCGAGGAGCTGGATCGTGTTGCCACGAGTCGTGGCGATGAGTTCCCCGTTCGGGCTGTAGGTGACGCTGGAGACATCGGCCTCGTCCATGTGGGCGATCTTGCGGATTTTGCCCTGCTGGTGAATTGCGTTGAGCAGGGCGAACTCCCGCCCGTCCCCCTCGCCGAGACGGTACGCGGCGACAGCCATCTGCATACCCAGGATGTCGTCGCTCTTGCCCGGCCACCTGCCCGAGAGCATGAGCTGCGAATTCGCCGACAACGCCAGCACTGTCGCGCGACGGCTCTCGGCGACGGCTCGTTCCTGCGCCCGATCCGCGCGCACCCACAGCAAACCCGCGACCAGCGCGGCCACCATGGTCACCGCCAGCGCCGCCCGCAGGATCCGCGACCGCCGGCGCAACGCCCTGGCGCTACGCTGCGCGTCCTCCTTCGCCCGGCTCTCGGTGGCAGCCAACGTTTCCGCGGCCTGCTGACGTTCCCTGGCGGCCCGCAGCTCGTCCTCCCGGTGCCGGCGTTCCTCGGCGAGGCGCTCGTCCTCGGCCTGCCGTGAGGCCAGCAGCAATCCCCGGACCGGGTTGAGCCGTTCGCGGAATCCTGGTGCGGTGGCCAGTGATTCGGCATCGGTGAGCCGTGACCCCGACAGCAGCCATTCCTCGCGCCGCCCGTTCTGCTCCCACGCCTGCGCGGCCCGCTCGAGGTTGTCGGCGGCCTCGAGCTCGGCAGCCTGCACCCGCAGCCAGTCGGCGAGGGTGTCCCATTGGCGCAGCAGGCTTTCCAACGCGACCTCGACGACCACGGCGCCGTCACGCTCATCTTTGACCAACAGCCTGCGTGCGACGAACTCCTCGAGCAGCGGATGACTCTCCGGCGGCAGATCGAACCAGCGGGCCGGGCGGCGCATCGGCTGGTCGTTGCCGGAATTGATCGTCGCCAGCCACGGCACGAAAGCCCGCCGCAGGATCGCCAACTGCCCCGCCCGGACCTGGGGGTCGGCGTCGAGAAGCTCGTCGACCTCCCGCTGGACCACCCGCCGCAATCCGCCGAGGGATTCATAGTGCGCGAGGGTGATCTCCCCGTCCCCGTAGTCCCGATACAGCCGGGCGAGGGTGAGCGAGAGCAGCGGCAGGGTGTCGGCGCCGCGCGACCAGTCGTCGAGTAGACGCTCCACCAGGTCCGGGGCGAACGACAACGCCGCGCCGGCTTCCCTCGCCCGCCGCGCGGGCCCGACGATGACCTCTTTGAACTGGGCCTGCGGCATCGGTTTCAGATCGTCGAACGGCCGCACCGCGACCGACGCGAGCATGGGTGCGGTCTGGAGCGGTTCGTAGCGGTCGGAGCGGATGGTGGCGACCGCGATCATCGCGATCCCCCGCTCGCGGTCGAGCAGTCCGCCGAGGAGAGTGAGCAGCACGCCCGCCTGCTCCCCCGCCTCGGGGCCGAACAGCTCCTCGGCCTGGTCGATCGGCAGAATCAGTGTCGGCGCCGGGTCGTCGTCGGAGTCCAGGACGCGATCGCGCGCGGCCTGCTGCGCTTCGATCAGCCAGGCCCGCACCTGTTCGATGTCACGGACGCCGTCCTCGATCTCGGTGAGGCAGGGTCGGCGCAGCCCGACGCCGACGCGCAACGCGTGGATCGACCGCGCGAATCCGGCGTCGCCGGTGAGCGCTCTGCGGTGCGGCCGCACGATGTCCATGGTGCGGAAGTGGCGGTCGTCGCGGGCCAGCCGGGGCAGCAACCCGGCGCGCACGAACGACGACTTGCCGACGCCGGAGGGACCGAGGACGACGAACAGATGGCCGCCGCCGAGCCCACGCAGGCCGCGCACGGTGTCCATCGCTCGCCCGATCTGCGCATCGCGGCCGAAATATACTGCGGCATCCACTGATTCGAGCGGTTCCCACCCTCGGTAGGGTGCGCGTCCCGGGTCGCCGGGCGGTGGCCAGCCGAAGGTGTCGGCGCCGATACCGGCCGCCCGCAGACCGTGACGTAGTCGCTGCAACCCCTCGGTCAGGAACTCGACCTTTTCCCCGTTCACCGAGATCGTGGTCTTCGGTCCGTCCCCGAACAGGTCGCAGCGCTGCCACTCGCTGGTCATGTCGCGCCCGCTCAGCGGTTCGAGCCGGACCGTGAAGATCGGCTTGTTCAGGGTCTCGGCATGACGGTATTCGACCTTGCACTCATGAGAACTGTCCCAGTTGTCCGACAGCAGGCAGATGACCGCCTCGCAGCGGTCGCCTGCCCGGCGCAACGCGTCCTTCCAGCGCACGCCTGCCGGAATCCCGGTGTCCGGGTCGAGATCGAGGAAGATCTCGCCCACCAGACCGGGTTCCGCCTCGATCAGCCATGCCCGCAGTGCGACCGCTTCGCGGCTGTCCCGGCTCGAATGGCTGAGGAACAGCCTGGCCTTCATGGCAGCTACACCCGCGAACGGTCGATACCCGCTTCGACCAACGCCGAGCGCGCCACGTCCTTCGCGCAGGCGGTGAGCGCGCCGAACGCGCTGATCCGGCTGAACGTCTGTCCGGTGTGGACGACGTTGTCGTTTTCGTCGTCGCCGTCCACGATCGGCACGGCACCCGCCAGCAGCCATTTGCGAACATCGGCGACCGACGGCATCGTCCCGGCCACCCGCAGATGGAATTGCTGAACCAGCAGCACGACGCCGGCGACCACGGGCGTGGCCTGACTGGTGCCGTGCTGGATCGACTCGCCGCTGTCGTTGCGGATCCCCGACGAGGTCGTCGGGGCGCCGGGCGCGAAGATATCGGTCGCGCAGGCGCCACCCACACTCGAGTGCAGGCGCTGTGAGAACGGTGTGATCCGATCAGGCGCCGTCGATAGGGCGGTCGCCCCGGAGCCGTAGCTGAACGAGCCCTCGTCGGCGTCGTAGACCGCGCCGACACTGATCGTCTGGCGGAAGATCGCCGGGTAGCTCATGCCTTGGCCACTGTTGTGGGCGAAGTAGTCGTTACCCGCCGCGACACAGCAGGCGACGCCGGCGTCGGTGAGTCTCCGCATCACCTCGCCGATGCCGTCGCCGGCGAACTCCGCGTCCGAGGTGTTGTTGTCGGATGCGCCGAGCGACATACACACCGCGGAGATGCCCAACGATGCCCGATTGGCCAGCACCCAGTGCAGTGCGTCACGGATCGCCTCGAAGCTACCGCCGCCGGTGTTGCCGAGGACCTTGACGGGCACGATGTTCGCGCGCGGCGCCATCCCGGTGTGCACCCCGCCGGCGCAGATGATCCCCGCGACGTTGGTGCCGTGCCCCTGTCCGTCGCTCGGATCGGTGGGCGAACCGTTGTTGTCGGCAGTGAAGTTCCGGCCTGCCCGAACCCGGCCCGCGAAATCGACGTGCGTGGTACGGAGCCCGGTATCGAGGACGGCGACCGTCATGCCGGATCCGTCGACGTTGAACTTGGTGCGCGCCTCCGCCGCGCGCACCAGCAGATCGACCTCGAGCAGTTCGGGCATCACCGTCAGGTCGGTCTGCAACGGCTTCTCCACGGGGACAACGAATTCGTAGGCGACGTCGGCGATCGATTCGGCAGAGATGGTGTCGGACATGATGATTCCTTTCCTACAGAGCCGAGTACGCGACGATGAAGTCGTAGACGTCGCGGGTCATCCGCCGTCCGAAGTTGGGCTTGCTGTTGTCGCCGATCGCGCCGGCGGCGCCGCGCAGCACGCCTACGACGTAGGGCCATCCGTCAGTGCCGTACACGTAGAGGCCCGAACCGCTGTCGCCGTACCACGCGTCCATGAAGAAGTTGATGTACTGACCGTTGAGAACGCCGTTGCCCTCGTTGCCCCAGATCTGGGGTTGGAACTTGTCGCTCGGATGGCCGTAGAGGTGCATCCGGTTGCCGGTCACGACGTTGTCGGGCGCGACCCATAGGCCCTTCCACCCCGACGCGCGACCGGGGAAGTCGCCGTATCCGGAGAATTCGATGACGGCGTAGTCGAACCGCGCGTCGCCGCCCGCGTTGTTGATCCAGCCGCCGGGGACGGTCACGTTGTAGCCGCCGTGGCTGCCGAAGGGCATCGGCGTGGGGTCTTCGCGGTCGGTGCCGGGCGCGACGGAGGGGAGCCGGAGCCAGCTCGTCCCGTTGTGCACCACGTGCGCGGCGGTGAGGGCGGTGGACGGCCCGATCATCGTCGCCGACCCGGAATATCCCCCGCTCGCGAGGGCGAGGTAGGCGACCGTGCTCATGGGATACACCGTGTTGTCGCGACGCACGACCCGGTTGTCCGAGCCGATGATTCCCGAAAACGCGTGCAGCGACGAGGAATCGACCTGTTCGGACGAGGAGCGAGGCAGCGCGGTGTAGGACGATGTGCGCCGTTCACCGTCCGCCCGCAGCAGCTCCACGAACGAGGTGGTCGGTGCGTCGACCGTGTATTCCTTGCCCTCGTTGAAGATGACCGGCCGCAGCGCTTCGGCGAGCTCATAGTCCGACATCTCGAGGACAGGCCCGAGTTCGTCGCCGCCCGGCGGTTCGACGCGGGGGTACACCGAGTTCGGTGAGACCTTCGCGTCGCCGATCAGAGTCAGTGGTTGGCCTTTGGGCGATGTCAGTGTGGTGATTGCGGTAGACATCCGTACTCCTCGACACTCGAGCGGCTCAGATGTCCCAAACGCCGACGTCAGCCGCAGATTTTCAGGCTGATCTGAACGTACGAGGATGTGTCCGAACCCACACGAGTACCCGGCTACTCCAATTTTCGCGCAAGTACTACGCGCTCCGATCCGCCCCGAACTTCGGGGAGCTTTGTCGCCGTCGACTTCCGGAAGCGGCGAGAGCGAGCGTCAGCTCTGGTCCGGGTCTTCGACAGCGGCCAGGAAGGTCGGCAGATGGTTGCCGGGGACCGGCTCGGCGGACTCCGCGCCCGCGTCGCCGAGATTCTGGGCGCTGAACAACGACACCGGTGCGGCGCCGGCGGCGTTCAGGTGCGGATCGGTCATGGTGGTCCCCCGTATATCGGTGTGACTGAGGTGGAGTTTCGCGGAGCCTGCGCGTCAGGAGGATTCGTCGGTTGGACGCTCGCCCGCGCGCGCCGACAGAACGAGCGGACCCTACACCGCGACGGAACTCAGTTCAGCGACGCAGCTGGTTGTGTGGAATCAAGACCGTGGTGCGCTCGTCGATCGGCTCCATCGGCTCGAGCTTCGGCTGCGTGCTCAACTTGTCCGACAGCTTCTGCCGGCTCACCGACACCAGCTTCCTCGTCACCGGACTACCCGCGACCGCTCGCGAGGCCGCAGTGATCTGTTCGTAGCGTGCCCGACCGGCCTTCGTGCCCAGCACATAACCGGCCGCCACGCCGATGATCAACCGCAGCATCTCCTGGAGCTCCTCCCACGTCTGTGTGCGGGCTCCATCCTGCCCCAGCCGCCCCACCCCTGTCGATCCGGCCACCGTTCGACAGCACATCGTTATACGCCGCATGTCCGCAGGTAGCGCCCCGATTTGGGTTCCCGCAACACGATGCGCTAAAGTTTCATCTCGGTCAGCCCGCCAAGGCAGACCACCTGAGTCTAACCACCCAGGACAATCCCCTATAGCTCAATTGGCAGAGCAGCCGACTGTTAATCGGCAGGTTTCTGGTTCGAGTCCAGATGGGGGAGCCACCACCACATGTGGTAATGCAGCGAATAACCGGGACAGCGTAACAGTTGGTCCCGCTCA
>NZ_JBHUYK010000037.1:0-58975 GCF_042668615.1 Nocardia sp. NPDC057272
GGCACCGTTGCTTGCTCCTTCGTCGCCTACGCAACGGCGCCTGATCGACGGGACGGGCGCGAACCGCCGACTTCGTCGGCGATCCCTCCTCGGGGTCGGGATGTGTGGGCTGGGAATGTGGCGCCGGCTGCGCGGTGACCGCCGGCCTGGTGCTCTCGGGTCGATCAGATCGCGGCGGCGGGTTTCGGCGTGGTGGGCAGGGAAGCCGGTGGCGGTGGTGGTGTGGTCGAGCCGCGCGCGAGGGTGCCCAGGCGGGTGTGGTTGAAGACCAGGTTCAGCAGGAACGCGGTGGCCGCACCGAGGGTGACGCCGCTGTCGAGAAGGATCTGGGCCGAGGTGGGGAACTTGTCGAACATGTCCTTGGTGAACACCGGCAGCAGGCCGATGCCGATGGCGGTGGCCGCGACGGTCGCGCTGACCCGGTCCGTCAGATCGGCTTTGAGCAGCGTGGTGATGCCGACGACGGCGACTGTCGCGAACAGCACCAGCCCGACCCCGCCGACCACAGGCTTCGGAATCACCGCCACCACCTCGCCGATGCGGGGCACCAGTCCGAGTACCACCAGGATCGCGCCGCTCACCGCGGTGACATACCGGCTGAAGACCCTGGTCGTGGCGACCGCGCCGACGTTCTGATTGAAGATCGTGTCGACGAACGCGGTGAAGATGCCGCCGAGCACACCCGACAGGCCGTCGCCCACCAGGCCGCGCGCGAGATCGCCCCTGCTCAGCGGTTTTCCAGTGATCTCGCTGATCGCCAGCATGCTCGCGGTCGACTCGGCGAACACCACGGCCATCACGATGCTCATCGCCACCACGGCGGTCACCGGGAACTGTGGCGACCCGAAGTGGAACGGCTGCGGGATCCCTACCCAGTCGGCGGTACCGATCCCGGCGGTGGTGATCAGTCCCATCGGCAGCGCGATCACGATGCCCGCGACCAGCGCGATCAGCACGCCGAGCTGCGACCACACGCCGCGTCCGAGGCAGACGAAGCCCACCGCGATCAGCACCACCACCGCCGCCAGCCCGATATTGGAGGGCGAGGCGAAGCCGGCCGACTTCGGGTCGGTCCCGATGATCAAGCCCCCGGCGACCCCGATCAGCGAGACGCCCACCACCGTCAGCACGGTCCCGGTGACCAGCGGCGGGAAGAACCGCACCACCCGCGCGAACGGCCAGGCCAGCGCGACACCGGCCACACCGCCGATCAGCATCGACCCGTACACGGCGTCGAGGCCGTACTCCTTGGCGATCAGGATCATCGGGTTGAGCCCGACGAACGTAGCGCCGCAGACGATCGGCAACCGCGCACCGGCCAGCTTGCCGGCACCGAGGCTCTGCACCAGCGTGATGATGCCCGCGACCAGCAGATCCGCACTGATCAACAGCGGGATCGTCGCCCGGTCCAGCCCCGCGGCCGCGCCGAAGACCAGCGGCACGGTGATGCAGCCGGTGTACATGATCAGGACGTGCTGGATGCCGAAGGCCAGTTGCCGAGCGAACGGCAACCGGGTGTCGACGGGATGCGCCTCACTCATGTAACAGGTTGTAGTCCCCGTTTTTTACCGTGAGTGAGCGCCGTGTTTCGTCGGAGTTGCGGGTCGGATATATCACCCGGTGGGTTCAATACCGCTGGTAACCGCCCTGCGGGTAGTTCGGTCGCTGCTGTGCTGCCCGGATCCAGCGCCCGGTCGACGATGCCGCGGCAAGGCTGAGCATCAAGACCGCGACCGCGGCTTGGACGAGCCCGATGGCCACACTCGCGCCGGATGTCACCGAGGATGACGCGGAGGTCGCGAGGGAGACGAGACTGCCGAGTGCGCTGAGCGCCGCCACGGCAATGACGATCACCCGGCCCGCTGTCTTGCGGAGGAACAGCAGGATAGAGCCGGTGAGGAGCAACAGGCCCAGCGCGGCGCCGGTGACGACGAAGGTCATCACCAGCGGCGAGACGGACGTGCTCGAGCACTCGAAGCTGCCGTCCGGCTTCTGGACGAATTCGCCGGAGCATTCGTAAGCGCGTGTGGCGTTATAGCTGACCACCGCACCAACAAGGGAAACCAGCGAAAGCAGAAGGGCTAGAACGGCAGCGATGATCCCGGTAGCGCCCGAGGCGGCAGGCTGGGGATAGCCGTATCCGGGGGCACCGGGGCCGGGCGTCGCGTATCCGGGAGCGCCATAGCCGGGCACAGGAGCGCCGTACCCGGGAACGCCGGGGCCCGGTGCTCCGTACCCGGGTGCGGCTTGGCCGTACGGGTGGTAGCCCTGCTGGCCGTTCGGCGGATAGCCCTGACCTTGCTGCTGCCCATACGGATACCCCATGACGCCCCCCTTTTCCTCGGATACACCTGCCGAAATTCGTTCGCACGGTGCGCGGTCCGGTCGGACGCGCACCGGCCCGAACTATACGGCCGGGTCCCGACGCGTGCTCAGATGCGGCTGAGCAGCGTCAACGGGTCCTCCAGGAAACCCTCGGTGGTGGCGAGGAAGCGGGCGCCGAGCTCGCCGTCGACCATGCGGTGATCGAAGCTGAGGCCGAGGGTGGTGACCCAGCGGACGGCCAGTTCGTCACGGAAGACCCAGGGGCGCTTGCGGATCGAGCCGAGGCACAGGATCGCGGCCTCGCCCGGATTCACCAGCGGGACGCCGCTGTCGACACCGAAGACGCCCACGTTGGTGAGGGTGAAGGTGCCGCCGCGCAGGTCGTTCGGGGTGGCATTGCCGGAGCGGGCGGTGTCGGCCGCCCAGCTGATCTCGCGGCACAGCTCGCGCAGGCTCAGCGACTGAGCCTCCTTGAGATTGGGCACCATCAGGCCGCGATCCGAGGCGACCGCGATCCCCAGGTTCACATAGTGCTTGGTGACGATCTCCTGGTTCTGCTCGTCCCACGCGGTATTGATCCCCGGATACTCCGCGATCGCCGCCAGCGTGGCCTTGGCGACCAGCGCCAGTGGCGTGAGCGTGAGTCCTTCGAAGGACTTGGTGGTGCGCAGGTGGTCGAGCAGCTCCATCGACGCGGTGCAGTCGACGGTGACGAAGGTGCTGGCCTGGGGAATCGTGCGCGAACTGGCCTGCATCGCGGCGGCGGTGCGCTTCCGGATGCCCGCGATGGGCGTGCGTTCTTCGCGGGCGGTGGGCTCGATCAGGCCGTCCCCGTCGGTGACGTGGCCGTTCGACGGAGCGGGCACGACATCGCCGAGGCGGGCGGGGGTGCGCGGCTGGGTCACCGGCACGGCCGAGCGCACGTCGTCGACGGTGACCGCGCCCTCCGGCCCCGAGCCCGCGACGAACCACAGGTCGATGCCGAGTTCCTTGGCCAGTTTGCGTGCCGCGGGGGTCGCGGCGGCGCGATGGGAGCTCGGCGTGCTCGAGGCCATGGACGGCGTGGCTTTCCTTCTCCGCGAGGTCGATTCGGCCTCGGGCCCATACCCCACCAGCACGTTCGTGTGAGGCTCCGCGGTCGGTGGGGCCGACACCTCGAGATCGTTGCGCACCCGGATCAGTGGTGCGCCGACCGGGACGGTGTCACCGGGCTGAGCCAGCAGTTCGACCACGACCCCGGAGAACGGCGACGGCAGCGCGACCACCGCCTTCGCGGTCTCCACCTCGGCGATGGTCTGGTTCAGTTCCACCGTGTCGCCGACCGCGACGGTCCAGGACACCAGGTCGCCGTCGGCCAGGCCTTCACCCAGGTCGGGAAGGCGGAACTCGAGAACATGACCGTCGTCGTCGGCGGCTGGTTCCGGCACGAGGGCACCTTTCATCACGCGGCTAGACAGCGGTCGACCGCCGCCAGAATGCGGTCGGGGTCGGGCAGGTGGTGCTTTTCGAGCTTAGCCGGGGGGTAGGGGATGTCGTAGCCACCGACGCGCAGCACCGGCGCCTCGAGGTGATAGAAGCAGCGTTCGGTGACGCGGGCCGCGATCTCGGCGCCGAGCCCGGCGAACACGGGCGCCTCGTGCACGATGACCAGCCTGCCGGTCTTGTCCACCGATTCCGCGATCGTGTCGACGTCGATCGGCGAGAGACTGCGCAGGTCGATCACCTCGAGCGAATGTCCTTCCTCGGCGGCGATCTTCGCCGCGGTGAGTGCGGTGGCAACGGTGCCGCCGTAGGCGACGACGGTGGCGTCGGCGCCGCGGGTGCAGACCCTGGCCTTGTGCAGGGGCAGATCCGGTTCGCCTTCGAAATCTACGTCGGCCTTGTCCCAATAGCGACGTTTCGGTTCGAAGAAAATGACCGGGTCGTCCAGTGAGATCGCCTGGCGAATCATCGAATACGCGTCGGCGGGCGTACTCGGTGATACAACGCGAAGGCCCGCGGTATGCGCGAAATACACCTCGGGTGATTCCGAATGGTGCTCGACCGCGCCGATGCCACCGCCGAACGGAATGCGGATCGTCAACGGTGCCGTCACTTTTCCGCCGGTACGGTTGTGGATCTTGGCCACCTGCGAAACGATCTGGTCGAAGGCCGGATAGACGAAACCGTCGAACTGGATCTCCACCACGGGACGGTATCCGCGCAACGCCATCCCGAAAGCCGTTCCGACGATGCCGGATTCGGCCAGCGGTGTGTCGATGACGCGATTGTCGCCGAAATCCTTCTGCAAGGTGTCGGTCACGCGGAACACGCCACCGAGCCGGCCGATGTCCTCGCCGAGTAGGACGACTTTGGCGTCGTCTTCCATCGCACTGCGCAGGCCGACGTTGAGGGCGCCGGCGAAGGTGGTGATCATGACTGCGCTCCTTCGGCGAGGTAGGCCGAGAGCTGTTGGCGCTCTTCGGTCATCAGTGGATGCTCGGTCGCGTAGACGTTGTCGAACATCCGCACGGGATCGGGGTCGGGCATCTCGATTGTCGCGGTGCGCAGCCGGCGGGCGACCTCGTCGGCCTCGTCGGTGACCTGCCGGGTGAATTCGGGGGAGAGGTCGCCTTCGCCGTCGAGGAGTAGACGCACGCGCTCGATGGGGTCGCGCTGGGCCCAGTACTCGGTGTCGGCGGCGGTCCGGTAGCGGGTCGGGTCGTCGGCGGTGGTGTGCGGGCCCATCCGGTAGGTCATCGCCTCGATGAAGGTGGGGCCGCCGCCGGTGCGCGCGCGTTCGACGGCCTGGCGGGTGACCGCGAGGACCGCGAGCACATCGTTGCCGTCGACCTGTACGCCCGGAATCCCGTAGCCATCGGCTCGGCGCACCAGCGGGGTATGGCTCTGCACGGCCACCGGTTCGCTGATCGCCCACTGATTGTTCTGGCAGAAGAACACGACCGGCGCGCTCCACGCCGCGGCGAATCCGAGTGCCTCGGCGAGGTCGCCCTGGCTCGTCGCGCCGTCGCCGAAGTAGGCGATGGTGGCGATATCGGCGCCGTCGAGGTGGGCGGCGAAGGCGTAACCGGTCGCGTGCAGCCCCTGGGATCCGACGACGATATTGGCATTGGTCATCTTGACCTCGTGGGGGTCCCAGCAGTGGTGCGAGACGCCGCGCCAGAGGGCGGTGAGTTGCTCGGGCGGGACGCCACGGCAGTAGGCGACCGCGGTTTCGCGGTAGGAGCAGAACACGTAGTCGTCGGGGTGCAGCGCGTGCGCCGAGCCGACCTGCGCGGCTTCCTGGCCGAGCAGCGGCGGCCACAATCCGAGCTGGCCCTGGCGTTGCAGCGCTGTCGCTTCGACATCGATCCGGCGGGTGATCACCATGTCCCGATACAGCTGCCGCAACCGCTCGGCATCGATGTCGGCGACCAGCGCGCCGTGCTCCCTGTCGAACACCCGACGGCCGTCGGGCTGAACCAGCTGGACCGGGTAGGTCTGCTTCTGCGACATCGTGATCGCCTCCTCGCTACCGCGCCTTGTGGGCCGATGCAGGTACGCCACTCCGCTGAGTGCGATGTGTATCACTCAGCATCCACCATAATGCGGTGTGCGCAAGTGGTACACGCGCACATGAGCAGAATGCATGGTCTGCGGGGGTGGTGCGCTGTCATACTGCGTTGTATGACCAGTCGCGAACCTGACGTGACACTCGACGCCACCGACGCGCGTTTGCTGCGCGAGCTGATCGCCAACCCCCGTGCGACCGGGGTGGAGCTCGCGGCGCGCCTCGGCCTGTCGCGCAACACAGTGCAGGCGCGTCTGGCGCGCTGGGACAGCGGCGGGGTGCTCGGCAGCTTCGAACGCCGGGTGGAACCGCGCGCCCTCGGCTACCCACTGGCGGCGTTCGTCGCGGTCGTGGTCGACCAGCACCGACTCGACAGCGTGGTGGACGAGCTGGCTGATGTTGCCGAGGTCACCGAGGTCTGCGGGATGACCGGCGCCACCGATCTCACCGTCCGCATCGTCGCCCGCGACGCCGACGACCTCTACCGCATCGCGGGCCGAATCCTGAAGATCCCCGGCGTGGAGCGCACCAATATGGCCCTGGTCATGCGTGAGCTGGTGGGACCGCGGACCGGCCCGTTGCTCGACCGGCTGGCAGGCCCGAACTGAACTCGGCCCTGCCGCCGGACCCTCAGGTGCCGGTGGGCAGGAAGCGGCGCACGACGAGGCCGGCTACCAGGGCCCAGAAGGCGCCGCCGATGCCGAAGAGAGTGGTGCCGGAGGCGGCGACGAGGAAGGTGACCAGGGCTGCCATGCGGTGGGCGGGGTCGCTGAGCGCACCGGTCAGGGCGGCGGCGAGGGTGGCGAGCAGGGCAAGGCCCGCGACGGTTTCGATGGTTCCCTCCGGCGCGGCGGCGATGAGAGTGACCAGGGCGGCGGAGGCGAGGCCGAGGGCGAGGTAGCTGGCGCCCGCTGTCGCCGCGGCGATCCACCGCCGTTTGGGGTCGGGGCTCGCCGACGGTGCGGCGGCGAGGGCGGCGCTGATCGCGGCGAGGTTGATCGCGTGGCCGCCCGCTGCCGCGCCGAGGATGGTGCCGATACCGGTGACGAGCATGGCGGGACGCCACGGGACCTGGAAGTCGAACGAGCGCATCACCGCGACGCCCGGAATGTTCTGCGAGGCCATGGTGACGATGTAGAGCGGGATGGCGATGCCGACGACGGCCTGCCAATGCCACTGGGGGACAGTCCATTCCACAGTCGGAACCATGGCGGACAATTCCAGGTGCCGGTTGTTCACCACGATGTCGATGCCCGTACCGACGGCCGCCGTGGCGAAGGCGACGAGCACCGCCCACTTGGGTGCGAACCGTTGCAGGACCAGCCACACCACGATGACCGGGACGACCACGGCGGGCGAGGTGCGCAGCGCCTGCACCGGGGCCAGGCACAGCGGAACGAGGACACCGGCCAGCATCGCCTGCGCGATCGGCACGGGGATCGCGGCCACCAGCGAGCCGAGCCGCTGCCACAACCCGGTAATCACGATCAGCACGCCGGTCACCGCGAAGGCCGCGACCGCGCCCGGCCAGCCGCCCGCGACCAGTCCGGTGCTCGCGAGCAGGGCGGCACCCGGCGTGGACCAGGCCAGCGTGATCGGGATCCGGTACCGCACACTCAGCAGCAGAATGCCGATGCCCTGGGTGAAGCACAGGATCAGCAGGCCCGACGCGGCCTGCGCCGGACTCGCCCCCACCGCGCGCAAACCACTCAGCACCACCGCGAACGAGCTCGTGAAGCCGACCAGTGCGGTGATAGCGCCCGCACCGAGCGGCTGTGCGATGCCCGCCGGTTTGTCGGCGATATCGGGCGAAGTGGTGGAGACCTGCGACATTGTGCCGATAATGCCCGACGAAGCGGGGGTCGTCGCCTGCCAGTCTCACGAAAGTGGACTGATTCGCGCTGAGTGTGAGCCGGTCCAGTTGGGTGATCGGCCCGCGAACGCTCCCCCCGGCGATACGTCCTGCGGGCATCGATGCCGGCCATCGTGGCAGGCCGTCCGGGTTGGCGTTCGGCCGCGAAATTGCGTGCACGGGTGCCGCTGCGCCGGTTCGATGCGTAGGGTGTCGAGAACGGTTTCGCAGGCGGGGGCTCGGAGTAGGAGTGGGATTGGGCGCGGTGTTGATTTCCTCGGGCGAGCTGCGGGAAGAGCTGGCCGACAAGCCGATTCATCTGCTCGATGTGCGGTGGGCGCTGGGCGATCCCAACGGCCCGCAGCACTATCTCGACGGACACATCCCGGGCGCGGTGTTCGTCGACCTGGAGACCGAACTGGCCGCCGCGCCATCGCCCGCCCGTGGCAGGCATCCGCTACCCGACCCGGGCACCTTCGAGAAATGCGCGCGCAGCTGGGGATTGAGCGCGGGGGATCCGGTGGTGGTCTATGACGCGACCGGGGGAACGGCGGCCGCGAGGGCATGGTGGCTGCTGCGCTGGGCCGGTGTGGACAACGTGCGCATCCTCGACGGCGGGTTGCCCGCGTGGATCGCGGCCGGTGGCGCGATCGCGACGGGCGCCGAAGCCGACCCCCTCGACGGTGACCTGGTGGTACGGCCAGGCGGTCTGCCGGTGATCGACGCCGACGCCGCCGCGAAATGGTCGGGAGTGCTGCTCGACGCTCGCGCGGGCGAGCGGTATCGCGGCGAGGTCGAACCGATCGATCCGCGTCCCGGACACATACCGGGCGCGATCAGTGCGCCGACGGCCGAAAACCTGGACGGCACAGGGCATTTCCGGAGCGCCGAAGAGCTGCGCGCACGTTTCGCCGGATTCGGCGAAGGCCCGGTCGCGGTGTACTGCGGATCCGGCGTCACCGCCGCCCATCAGATCGCGGCTCTCGCCGTCGCGGGCATCGACGCCGCCCTCTACCCGGGCTCGTACTCGCAGTGGTCGAACGATCCGAAACGGGCCGTGGCGACCGGAGAATGAGCGCCTGCGGTGCGATTCGCCTACGAGGGCCGGTCGGCGTGCAGGGGTGTCGTGCCGATGAACTGATCGATCACTGCCGCGGTGCGAGCGGGTTGGTCTTCGGCGACCCAGGTCAGCGAGTTCGTGATCGATGCGAGGCGGGCGTTCGGAAAGTCTTCCGCGAGTCGTCGCGCGTGTTCGAACGGGAAGAATCGGTCCTGCTCCGCCCATGCGATGAGCACTGGAAGAGTGGCCGACCTGAAGCGAGCGGCAGCATCGAGGGTGTACTTGTTGTCCACGGCGCGAAGGAATTTGAGACTGTCGCGCACGATCGCGCGATCGTGTGTCATTCCGTGCAGGTAGTGGTCTATCAGCTCGCCGCAGATCGGGTTGTTCGACAGGCCACCGAATCCGAACCGCGAGCGTGCGTACGTCTGCCGAACCGTGGGGAACCGAAGGAGCAAGCCTGTGAGTGATCCAGCCCCCGGTGTGCGGGCCATCCAGCACAGGTAGTCGAACAGCGGTGGCGGGAAGTTCTCGTAGGCGTCGCACGGTGTCAGCACCAGCCGGGCGATTCGTTCGGGCCGGTGGGTCACCACGAGCTGGGAGAGCATGCCGCCGCCGTCGTTGCCGACCAGCGTCACTGCATCCAGATCGACAGTCTCGATCACATCGGCGATCGTCTCGGCGATGCCCAGCGGGGTCAGATCCGCATCGGGAGTCATCGGTATCCGGTGCGCTCCGAAAGGCCAGTCGGCGGTGATGCACCGATATGAATCGGCCAGTCGGGGAACAACTTTGCGCCATGCCGCCGCATTGGCGAACAAGCCGTGCACGAACAGCACCGGCTCACCCTGCCCGCGTTCGTAGATCCGGATAGTGCCCTGGGGCAGGTGCACAAGGCGAGACTCGCCGAGTTCGGAGACAACACTCATCACGTTTCCTGTTCGATCGCAGCGCGAGCACGATGCGGTGCTCGTTCATCCCGGTTGATCTCGTGCAAGCATGGCGGGCATGGGTCAGCGACCGCTTCCAGAAACGTGCTACCCGTCGGCAGCGAGCGCGGACGTGTGGTTGTGGATAGGCCACGCCGTCTACCGGGGGCCTTCGCTGCGGCTCGACCGCCACTCAGGGTCGGTGCACTGCCTCGCTGTCGGCGTCGACGGCCCGTTCGCCCTGCACGCCGATTCGTTCGGTCGGCGCACCGTTCGCAGCGCGTTGATACCCCCACGCACGCTGCACCAGGTAGTCGCGCAGCAGACCCGAATGCTGTTCTGCTACATCGACCCCGGGTCGCCCCGCGCCCACGGGTGCTGGGAGCAGATAACCGAGCGCGTGCACGAATTCGGCGTCCACCACCACCACGAAACCGCCCTGATCCGCCTCGCCGCCCGCGACGACATGGACCCGGCCGAGGTGATGGACATCGCGTGCGGGCCGGCGCGGATCCGACTCGATCCGAGGATTGCCGCCGCGACCGCGATCGTGCGCGCGCACCCGACCCGATCGATCACCGCGGAAGAACTCGCGGCCGAAGTACAGCTGTCGAAATCCCGGCTGCTGCACCTGTTCACCGAACACGCGGGCACCACCTTCCGCCGCTATCGTGTCTGGGCGCGCATGCTCGCCGTCGGCCGGGCTGTCGCCAAAGGTGCCGACCTCACCACCGCCGCGGCCGACGCCGGATTCGCCAGCCCCTCACACTTCAGCGACACTTTCCACGCCATGTGCGGGCTCTCCGCGACTGATCTGCTCAGCACCGGCGCGCGGATCAACGTCCTGGACTGAACGCCTTCTCGCGGTCCTCACGGGCAGCCGCGGGCGATGTCGTGCAGAGTCGCGTTGTCGGCGGCGGTGATGGGCAGGTCGTAGTCGAGGGCCACGGTGAGGTACTTGGCGGCATAGAAGCAGTGGTTGGGTCGCGCGGGCGGCAGCCATGCGGCGGGGGTGTCGTCACCCTTGGCCTGGTTGGTGGCGGCGCCCGTCGCGAGGAGGTTCACCGCGAGGTCGTTGGCGAAGCGGCGACGTTTGTCCGGGGTCCAGGTCGCGGCGCCCATATCCCAGGCGGCGGCCAGTGGGTAGACATGGTCGATCTGGATCCGGCCGCCGTCGGACTTGCTGAAGCGGATGTCGGTGGCGGTGTAGGGGTCGGTGAGGATGCCTTCCACCACCACGCAGTGGCCCCGATGCACCACCTCGCGCAGCTGCATCGCCAGCACGTTGTTGCGGGTATCGCAGCCGTCGTGGCTGCCGGGGGCGTCGGAATCATCGGTCCAGGCCGGGCCGAACACGCAGGCCTGACCCGCCTTGCACCCACGTTCGTAGCCGCCGGGCCGAGGACGCGCGGCGATCACGCGCACCGTGTCGAGCAAAGCGGTGAGCTCGGCGCGCGTCGGACTACCGGGTGCGGGTGTGACCGGCTGTTCCGGTCCGATCACCGCGCACCCGGCAACCGCGAGCACTGTGACGAGCAACCACGCCGGTTTCCCCATACCCGCATGTTGTAGCCGGTGGTACCGACAACAATCGCGCTTCGAGCGGCGCCGGGCTCGGGGAAGGCCCGCCTCAGTCGACGATGCGGCCTATAACCACGCCCGGGCCAGCAGGTCGTCCGCGGCTTGCTCGGCCGGGTTGGGCGGGAATCGGGTGGCTGCTATCGAGGAGACGTGGGCGCCGTCATGGCCGACCAGCCACGAACCGCCACGGTCTTCGCATTCGGCGATCTTGGCGAAGACGGTGAGCAGGAAGGTGATGGATTCGCTGGGGTCGATGGTGTGCGCCAGGCGCTGGGATTCGCCTGGCCGCGACAGATCGAGCCAGACGCCTGCCTGGCCGTCCAGCCGCATGCCGAGGATCTTCGTGGTGTCGATGAAGGTGAATTTGCGCCGTTCCCAAGGGGTGTTGGGTGTGTAGCTCTGCTCGAGAACCTGGAGCAGAATCGTCATCGCTGCCCTCCGCACGAATTACAAGGGGTCATCGGTCGAACCGGATCGTCCGGTCCGCCTGGGTCCATATGGAGTTGTCGCCGGTGGGTGTTCCGGCCCGTGACCTGGGGTTATTTCATTATGTTCTCGTTGCGGCGAGAAATCCAGGGGTATGGCGGCCGTGATCGGTGTCGGTGCCGCCTGCTTGGATGGAGCTCATGCTGCACGGTCTGTGGTCCCCCGAATCGGGCCTACTGCTGTGGCACGACGCGGAGCCGGTCGCCGTGGGGTCGGTGCTCGGCGACATCCTGGATCGCGCGAGGTTCCGGCACCGGGCCCAGGTGCTCGTCGTCGATGCCGAGGGACAGTCCGGTACCGCCGAGGTGCGCGCGCACGCGCTCGCGCCACCGACGGCGGCCGTTGTGCTGCGCAGCCGACTGCCGCGCGAGCACATCTCCGGCGATCTGCGGTTCCTCGCGCACGTCGCGCGCGGCATCGAACGGTGGGTGCGGGCCGGACGCGTGGTGCCCCAGATCGAGCGGGCCGACGGCCAGTGGTGGGTGCGCTGGCGGCTCGTCGGCGGACAACGTCAACGGGCGTGGCTGGCCGAGCTGGCCGCCGCGATGCCGCCGGCGCTGCGGGTGGCGGGCCCGCCCGCCGCCGTGCTGGACGACCTGTGCGCACATCTCACCGACCCGATTGCCCGCGAATATCTCGCGCACCGCACGATGACGCACCCGCTGCTGGCCGCGCTGGTCGCCGACACGCCGTTGGACGTCGGCTCCTACCGCCTGTCGGAAACGCTGACGCAGTGGCGGGAAGGCTATGCCGCCGATGAGCCGGAGCTGGTGTTGCGCCTGTGCGAACCCGACGGCGAATTCGGCACGGCCGACGAATCGGTGGCGCTGTGGCGACTCCAGGTGTGCCTGCGCCCGGTCGACGACGCACCCAAACCCGTTGTCTTCGAAGATGATCCGGTGCTCGTGCGCACGGCGGCCGAGAAGCTCGGCCAGGCGCGCAAGGCCTACCCGCGCCTGCGCGACCTCCCCACCGATCCGCGCGGCCTCGACCTGCTGCTCCCCACCGAGGTGGTGGCCGACCTGGTGGCCCACGGTGCACATGCCTTGCAGGAAGCCGGTATTCGGCTGCTCCTGCCACGGGCCTGGAACATCGCCGAACCGAGCATGCGATTGCGCGTGAGCAGTCCCGCCGCCGCCGAATCCACCGTCGGCCTCAGCGGCCTGCTCTCCTACCGGTGGGAGTTGGCGCTCGGCGATCTGGTGCTCACCCAGGCCGAGATGGAACGGCTGATCAGCAGCAAATCCGACCTGGTCCAGCTGCGCGGCGAGTGGGTGCAGGCCGACCATCGAGCACTGGCCGCCGCTGCCCGCTACGTCGCGCAGCATGCCGACGACAGCCCGATCACCCTGGCCGACATGATCGGTGAACTCGCCGCCGAGCGGGTCGACAATGTCCCGGTCACCGAGGTCACCGCCGACGGCTGGGCGGCCGAATTGTTCGCCAGGGAAAGCGAACCCGAGCCGGTTCCGGTTCCGGTCGGCCTGAAAGCCCAGCTACGGCCCTACCAGGAACGTGGCCTGAGCTGGCTGGCCACGATGAGCAGGCTGAACTGCGGCGCGATCCTGGCCGACGACATGGGCCTCGGCAAGACTGTGCAGGTGCTGGCGCTGCTCGTACACGAGCGCGAGGTCGGCGCAGCTGCCGTGGCGCGTGAGAAGACGCAGCCCGCGGTGGTCGACGAGCTCGCCGCCCTCGCGACCTACGACGCCGCGGCGCGGGTCGGACCGACGCTGCTGGTGTGTCCGATGTCGGTGGTCGGCAACTGGCAGCGGGAGACGCAACGGTTCGCGCCGGACCTCCGGGTGCTCGTGCATCACGGTCCAGGTCGGCTCCAGGGCTCGGAATTCGCTGCGGCGGTGGCTGATTCGGATCTGGTGATCACCACCTACGCACTGCTCGCCCGCGATATCACGCTGCTGAACGAACAGCAGTGGGAGCGGATCGTGCTCGACGAAGCCCAGCACATCAAGAACGCGGTGACCCGGCAGGCGCGTGCGGCCAGGGCGCTCACCGCGCGACATCGGCTGGCGCTCACCGGAACTCCGGTCGAGAACCGGCTGGAAGAACTGCGGGCGCTGTTCGACTTCGCCATGCCGAAACTGCTCGGCAGCCCGCAATCGTTCCGCGCCAAGTTCGCGGTGCCGATCGAGCGCGAACGCGATCAGCAGGCCATCGATCGGCTGCGCCTGATCACCGATCCGTTCGTGCTGCGCAGGCTCAAAACCGATCCGGCGGTGATCAGCGACCTGCCGGAGAAGCTGGAGATGACGGTGCGGGCCAACCTCACCGTCGAACAGGCCGCCCTCTACCAGGCCGTCGTCGACGACATGCTGGAGAAACTCAAAGACGCGAAGGGCATGGCGCGCAAGGGCGCTGTGCTCGGCGCGCTGACCCGCCTCAAACAGGTCTGCAACCACCCCGCGCACTATCTGGGCGACGGTTCGCCGATCCTGCGACGCGGCGGCCACCGCTCCGGCAAGCTGGCGCTGGTCGAGGACGTGCTCGACGCGGTGCTCGCCGACGGCGAGAAGGCCCTGCTCTTCACCCAGTTCCGTGAGTTCGGCGACCTGATCCTGCCCTACCTCACCGAACGGTTCGGCACCCCGATCCCGTTCTTGCACGGCGGCGTGGCCAAGCAGCGCCGCGACGATATGGTGACCGGCTTCCAGGGGGAGAACGGCCCGCCGCTGATGTTGCTCTCGCTCAAAGCGGGCGGCACCGGGCTGAACCTCACCGCCGCCAATCACGTGATCCACCTGGACCGCTGGTGGAATCCGGCCGTCGAGAACCAGGCCACCGATCGCGCGTTCCGGATCGGCCAGCAGCGCGCGGTGCAGGTCCGCAAGCTGGTGTGCGTCGACACCATCGAAGAGCGGATCGACGAAATGATCAACGGGAAGAAGCAATTGGCCGATCTGGCGGTCGGCGCGGGCGAGAACTGGATCACCGAGATGAGCACCGACGAACTGCGCGAGCTGTTCACCCTCGGCGCCGAGGCGGTGGGTGAGTAGATGGCCGACTTCAGCCAGTTCGGTCCGCGCAAACCGGTGCGCGGCGGCGCCCAGGCTCGCGGCGGTTTCGGCCGGACCTGGTGGGGCAAATCGCTGCTCGACGCGGTGGAGAAGGTCGCCGACGCGGGCAGGCTCTCGCGCGGACGCACCTACGCCAGGGTCGGGCAGGTGGTGAACTACCGGATCGAACGCGGCGCGGTGACCGCGGAGGTGCAGGGCAGCCAACCGAGCCCGTTCACCTCGGTGCTGTCGATCCGGCCGCTGCGCGAGGACGAGGTGGACCTGCTGCTCGCCGAGATCAGGGAGGCGCCCGGCATGTTGGCCGAGATCGCCTCGGGCGCGCTCCCACCCGCGCTCGGCCCGCACCTGCTGCCGACCACGGCCTCCGAACTGGACTTCACCTGCAGCTGCCCGGACATGGGCTGGCCGTGCAAGCACGTGGCGGCGGTCTGCTATCTGCTCGCCGAGCGCCTGGACGAGCAGCCCAGCGAGATCCTCACCCTGCGCGGCCTCGACCTGGACACCCTCATCGGCGGTGTCGAGAAGTCCACGCGCACCGCCGATTCCGACGACCCCTACGGCGACGAGCTGGTCCTACCCGAGCTGCCCCGCGTCGAATTCCACGCCGTCATCGACGACCTCGACGCGATTCCGCTGCGTCGCGCGCTGCGGATGTCGGCCGAGGACGAACCGACCGCGGCAACCGGTTTACGCGAATTGCGTTCGCTCTATACCGAATTCGACGACTGAGTCGACGGTGCGGCCCGGTCTGCTGTTGAACCCTGGCATCAGCCCAGCTCGTACTCGAACCAGATGTGGTGTCCGCCTTCGGCATCCACGTACAGCGCGCCGGTACCGGTGATGCCGGTCAGTTCCCCGGTGCCGCTGCGGGGGACGATGTGGAAGAACTCGTCGGTGCGGTCGGTACCACCGGTGGTGGCGGAGTGGACGAAGTTGAACGCACCGGCCTTGCCGTTCAGCGCACCCTCGAAGGACTCCATCGCGAGATAGGTGCCCGCGCCGGTGCTCATGTCGAAGGCGGCGGTGAACAGCGTGGCCGAGAGCCCTTCGATCTCGCCCGCGTAGGCCTTCGTCATGGTCGAGATGCCGACCGGCATCCCGGTGACGATGGGCGGCTGCGGCGTCAGCTCGGTGGGATCGAACGCGGTGACCTCGAAGGTGCCGATGGCTTTCATGCGCCGATGCTAAACCCGGCCACCGACAGAAACCGGCTCGCGGACGCGGCGATTCACGCGGTGGGCTCGATCCGGTAGAACCGGACGGCATTGCCGCCGAACACCTTCCGCAGGTCGTCGGTGCTCGCGCCCGCCTCGCTCAGCGCGGTGGCCACGGTCTCGGCCGCGCCGCCGAGGCTCGTGATCGGCTTGTCGACCGGAAAGTTCGACCCCCAGATCAGCCGGTCGGCGCCGAACACCGCCAGCGCGTGCGCCAGCAGCGGCCCCACCCGTCTCAGCAGTGTGGGGACAGGTGTCGCAGCACCGCGTCGTGGCACCGGATGTCCGAGCACCGGCATCATCAGCCCGCTCACTTTGGCCACCACGTTGGGCTGCGCGGCCAGATCGGTGAGGTCCTCGCGCCACCGATCGAACAGGACCTCCCGCTGTCCGGCGGTGTGCCCGGTGTCCTTGCCGACCGGCCCGAAGATGCCCGCGGGCGTCCCCAGATGATCGAGCACGATCGGTACCTCGGGGAACCGTTCGGCCAGCGCCGTCACCTCGGGGAGCTGCCCCGAGTACACCCAGGCGTCGAACGAGAGCCCCCGCTCGGCGAGCTGCCCGAAGCCGTGCAGGAACGCCGGGGCGGTGAGTGCGCCGTCGTGGGCGGCGAAGGACTTCACGGCGGGATCGGGGTGGTGGGCGACCATCGTCCGGATACCACGGAACAGCGGCGACGCGGACTGATGCGCATCGAGCACCGCGCCGAAATCCGCGCCGGCGGGGTCGGCCGAGCCGATGATCGTGGCCAAGGCGGGCGTGTCGACACCGAACGGCAGGCTCGCCACCCAGCGCGTCTCGTCGGGCTTCCAGCCCGTCCACTGCACCTCGATTTCCACCACGGATTCGACCGGCGTATTTCCCCGGTCCGCGCGGTAGTCGGCGGGTAGATAAGGCTGGAGGTAGGCGCTGGGCTCGCCGACGAATTGGCGGTCACGCAGCGGGGCCAGCTTCGCCGCGATATCGACCGGTAAAGGCAGATAGCGCATCAATTTCGCGAGCTTGCTGAACTCGCGTGGGGTGGCATGCGGATCCCACTGGTGAATATGGGCATCGATGATGTCGAAGTCGGTCAGATCCATGCTGTGCGTCCCATCGCCGCCGCTGGCAGAGCTCACGGCGATTGTCACACGCCAACGGCGCGCCGCGACGGATTACGCGGCTCACACAGTGCGCCGATACTGTCCGCCCACCGCGAAGAAGGCATCGGTGACCTGCTGCAATGTGCACACCCGCGCCGCGTCCATGAGCACTTCGAAAATATTTCCGTCGGTGTGCGCTACCTCGGTCAGCCGCGCCAGCGCGCGATGGGATTCCTCGGCGTGATCAGCCTGGAAACTGTGCAGCCGGTCCAGCTGGGAGCGGCGTTCGGTTTCGGTGCCGCGAGCCAGTTCCAGCGGGGCGTGTTCGGTGCCGTCGTCGCGGCCACGGAAGGTGTTCACTCCCACGATCGGTAGGGATCCGTCGTGTTTGCGCTGCTCGTAACGCATGGACTCGTCCTGGATGCGACCGCGCTGATAGCCGGTCTCCATCGCGCCGAGCACTCCGCCGCGTTCGCTGATCCGCTCGAATTCGACCAGCACGGCCTCTTCGACGAGATCGGTGAGTTCGTCGACGATGAAACTGCCCTGGAGCGGATTCTCGTTGACGGCGAGCCCCCATTCTTTGGCGATGATGAGCTGAATCGCCAGCGCGCGGCGCACCGAATCCTCGGTCGGGGTGGTCACCGCCTCGTCGAAGGCATTGGTGTGCAGGCTGTTGCAATTGTCGTAGACGGCGATCAGCGCCTGCAGGGTGGTGCGAATGTCGTTGAACTGCATTTCCTGCGCGTGTAGTGAACGACCCGAGGTCTGCACGTGGTACTTGAGTTTCTGGGCGCGTTCGCCCGCACCGTACCGGTCGCGCATCGCGATCGCCCAGATCCGGCGGGCCACCCGGCCGATCACCGTGTACTCGGGATCCATGCCATTGGAGAAGAAGAACGACAGATTCGGGGCGAAGTCGTCGATCGCCAGCCCGCGCGCGAGGTAGGTCTCCACATAGGTGAATCCGTTGGCGAGGGTGAAAGCGAGCTGGCTGATGGGATTCGCGCCTGCCTCGGCGATGTGATATCCCGAAATCGAGACCGAATAGAAGTTCCGGACGTCGTTGCGTACGAACCATTCCTGGACGTCGGCCATCATGCGCAGGCTGAATTCGGTGGAGAACAGGCAGGTGTTCTGGCCCTGGTCCTCCTTGAGGATGTCGGCCTGCACCGTGCCGCGCACGGTCGACAGCGTGCGTGCCCGGATATCGGCGGCTTCCGCCGATGTCGGCTCGCGCCCTTCGGCATCGGAGAAGCGCTGCAGCGCCTGATCGATCGCGGTGTTGAGGAAGAAGGCGAGGATGGTCGGCGCGGGGCCGTTGATGGTCATCGAGACCGAGGTGGTCGGGGCGCCGAGATCGAAACCGTCGAACAGGGTGCGCATGTCCTCGACGGTGGCCACCGAGACTCCCGAGGTGCCGACCTTGCCGTAGATGTCGGGGCGTTCGGCCGGGTCGTGGCCGTAGAGGGTGACGGAGTCGAACGCGGTGGACAGGCGGGTGGCTTCGGCATGGGCGCTGAGGACCTTGAATCGCCGGTTGGTGCGGGCCGGATCACCCTCACCCGCGAACATCCTGGCGGGGTCCTCGTTCTCGCGCTTGAACGGGAAAACGCCCGCGGTGAACGGGAATCGGCCGGGCAGGTTCTCGGCGCGCAGAAAACGCAGGAGGTCGCCGTCGTCGGTGCAGCGGGGGAGGGCCACACGGGGAATGCTGGTCCCGGACAGGGATTCGCGGCGCAGCGGCGTGCGCAGTTCGCGGTCGCGGATACGCACCACCTGCTCGTCGCCGCGGTAGCTCGCCGCGACCGCCGGCCATTCGGCCAGTGCCGCGGTCGAGGCCGCGGAGAGGGCGGGACGGGCCTGTGTGAGCAGGTCGGTGACGGCCGTGTCGTCGGGGAGCTCGTCGTGTACCAGTGCCAGTCGTTGAATCCGTTGGGCGGCAGCGGCTTCGCGCTGGGTGTCGGCGTGGTAGCCGCGGACCGTGTCGGCGATGTCGGCCAGATACCGGACCCGTGACGGGGGCACGAGCTGGGCGAAGCGGGTGGAGACCGAGGTGTCGACGCGGGGCAAGGCGCCGGGCTCGAGTGTCAGGCCGTGTTCGGTGAGCAGGCCGGTGAGGTGCTGGTACAGGGCGGTGACGCCGTCGTCGTCGAACGTCGCCGCGCTGGTGCCGAAGACGGGCATGTCCGCGGGGCTCGCGCCGAATTCCGCACGGTTGCGGATCAATTGGCGCGCCACATCGCGGACCGCGTCGGCCCCGCCACGGCGCTCGTACTTGTTGATCGCGACGACATCGGCGTAGTCGAGCATGTCGATCTTCTCGAGCTGGGACGCGGCGCCGAACTCCGGCGTCATCACATACAGCGCCACATCCACGTGGTCGACGATGCCCGCGTCGCCCTGTCCGATGCCGGGTGTCTCGAGGATGACCAGGTCGTGACCGGCGGCCCGGCAGGCGGCGATCATGGCGTCGATATCGTCGGGCAGTTCGTGATTGCCGCGGGTGGCCAGTGACCGGAAATACACGTGATCGCCGTCGAGGGCGTTCATCCGGATCCGGTCACCGAGCAGGGCGCCGCCGGCTCGCCTGCGGGTCGGGTCCACCGCGAGCACGGCGATGCGCAGCTTGTCCTGCTGGTCGGTGCGGAGCCTGCGCACCAATTCATCGGTGAGGGAGGACTTTCCGGACCCGCCGGTGCCGGTGATGCCGAGCACGGGAACACGCCGTGTGGTCGCGGCCGCGAGGATCGCCGCCCGATCGGATTCGGGCAGCGAGCCCTGCTGCAGGCAGGTGATGGTGCGCGCCAGGGCGTTTCGATCGCCGGTGTAGAGCGCGTCGAGATCGGGGGCGGTGCGCGCGGGGTCGACATCGCAGAGCTGGATCAGTTCGTTGATCATGCCCGGCAGGCCGAGGCGCTGGCCGTCCTCGGGGGAGAAGATCCGCACGCCGCTCGCCGCGAGCCGCTCGATCTCCTCGGCGACGATCACCCCGCCGCCACCGCCGAAGATCCGCACCTCACCGGCGCCCGCCTCGCGCAGTGCCCGCGCCAGGTATTCGAAGAACTCGATGTGCCCACCCTGATACGAGCTCACCGCGACACCCTGCACGTCTTCCTCGATCACCGCGTCGACGATCTCGCGCACCGACCGGTTGTGCCCGAGATGGATCACCTCGGCGCCTTGGGCCTGCAGAATCCGCCGCATGATGTTGATCGCCGCGTCGTGCCCGTCGAACAGTGCCGCCGAGGTCACGAATCGCACGGGATTCACCGGAACATGCAGGCTCATGACTGCCTCCGCCATTGATAGATCGCCCGATACTAGGACATCAAAGTAATTCTACTGTGAACCGCGTCACTTGGCCGCGAAACGCCCCGTCCGGCTTGCGGCGGAATCATCACCGCAGGTCGACATACTCGACGGATGGTTCGCGAGCACCGGGTGGATGTGGCGTTGGAGCGACTGGTGGCGTCCGCAGTGATCAGTGGGGAGCAGCGGGGAGCGGTGCTACGGGCGGTCGACGAGCAGGAGCGGGCCGGGCGCGCGAGCGGGGGGCGGGTGGCCGCCGAGATCGTGGCGTACCTGGGGGCCGCGCTGGTGGCCGCGGGTTTGGGGCTGTTCATCGACAAGGCGTGGGCGCAGGTGGCGCAATCGGGGCGGGTGGTGTTGCTGGTGGTGGTCGCCGGGTGCGCGATGTGGGGAGCGGTGGTACTGGCCGAAGGATGTGTGGGCGTGTTCCGCCGGGTGCCGATCGCGTCGGCGGGGCGGGTGCGGCTGGCGGCGGTGCTGCTCGTGCTGGCGGCGGTGTCGGTGACCGGTGCGGTGACGACGGCGTTCGACGGGCATCATGGCGACGCGACGGCCGTCGCGGCCTCGATCGCGGGACTGTTCACCGCCGTTCTCGGATATCTGCTGGTGCCGAGCGTGCTCGGAACGGTCGCGGTGGCCTGCTTCGGTGTCGCGAGCATTCTGAGCGTCACCTCGGAGCTGGTCGATGTCCGGTCGCCGTGGCAGGGGATCGCGCTGATGGCATTCGGTGCGCTGTGGTTCGGACTCGCGTCGGCTCGCCTGCTGGTGGCCGAATGGGCCGGATATGTCCTCGGCGGGGTGATCGCGGTGATCGGGGCGCAATCGGTGACGTTCGGCGAATCGCTGTGGCGACCCTGCCTGACCGCGCTGATCGGGGTGCTCTGCTTCGTGCTGTACGTGCTGCGCCGCGACGCCGTGCTGGTGCTCGGCGGGGCGGCGGGGATCGCGATCGCGGTCGTGCAGGTGGTGGCCGACTACACCGCTGGTGGGCCGGTCGTCGCCTGCGTGGTGTTGGGGATCGGCGCGCTGGTGCTCACCGCGGGGGTGGTGGTCGTGGTCGGCAAGCAGCGATGACCTGCGGTGGGCCTCGGGCGGCTCGGTTCAGGTCAGCGGATCAGGGTGGTTTCCTGGGCGCGGATCGTGCGGAAGAAGCGGGGACCCACATCGGCGCCGTCGTGGTTGTAGCTGTCGATGATCTCGGCGAGTTCGTCGGCGAGCCGGCGTAGGTCCTCGGTGGCGGTGATGCGGTCGAATTCGTCGGGTTCCCAGCCCCACGCGGGGGGTATGTCGGTGATGGTGACGACGATCTGGTCGGCGAACGGGGTCGTCACGGCCACGGTGAGCTCGGCGGGAGCCGCGGCGAGGGGGCTGTGGACGGTGACCTCGCCGGGCGCGCCCGCGGCGACGAAAGTGCGGGCGAAGGCGATGTCCTCGCGGACCGATTCCACGATCGAGGCGGTGCTCGCGTGCCTGCCCGCACGGTGGTGCCGCGAACCGTAGACGCGGTCCGGCGCGCCGCCCGAAGCAGTGTGGTCCGCGGCTTTTCGGAGCAATCGGTCCAGCATCCGTTCCGCGGTGGCGCGCTCGCCCGCGCCGGTGTTCTCGTGGTCGATCAGTGCGCGCAGGCGGGTGATCCGCACGAAGTGGTCGCTGCCCATGGCGACGATTGTGCCGCAAATCGGGCGCGGTGGAATGCGTCACAGACGGCGTGCCACAGTTCAGATCCAGGTCACCGGAGAGCGGCGCGGCTCGGTATGGTCTGCACCATCCGTGACCGTTGATTGACAAGAGGGTGGCTGTGACCGAATTCGAGACGATTCTGCTGGAGCGCAAGGGCGGCACCGACGGTAAGGGCGGGGTCGGCTGGATCACCCTGAACCGGCCCAAGGCACTCAATGCTCTCAATGCCCAGGTCCTCGACGACGTCATCGCCGCGCTCGACGAGCTCGACCGCGATGATTCCATCGGCGCCGTCGTGATCACCGGCTCGGCGAAGGCCTTCGCGGCGGGCGCCGACATCAAGGAGATGGCGCCCAAGTCGTACATGGACATGTTCCTGGCCGACTACTTCGCCCGCTGGGACCGCCTGGCCAACTTCCGCAAGCCCACCATCGCCGCCGTCTCCGGGTACGCGCTCGGTGGCGGCTGTGAGCTGGCGATGCTGTGCGACATCCTGATCGCCGCCGACAACGCCAAGTTCGGCCAGCCCGAGATCACCCTCGGCGTCATCCCCGGCATCGGCGGCTCGCAGCGTCTCACCCGCGCGATCGGCAAGGCCAAGGCGATGGATCTGATCCTGACCGGCCGGATGATCGGTGCCGAGGAAGCCGAGCGCTCCGGGCTCGTCTCGCGGGTCGTGCCCGCCGACGAACTGCTCGACACCGCGCTGGAGGCCGCGCAGACCATCGCGTCGATGTCGCTGCCGGTCGCGATGATCGCCAAGGAAGCGGTGAACCGCTCGTTCGAGAGCACGCTCGCCGAGGGGCTGCTGTTCGAACGCCGGGTGTTCCATTCGCTGTTCGCGACCGAGGATCAGAAGGAAGGCATGGCCGCCTTCGTCGAGAAGCGGCCGCCGAACTTCACCAACCGCTAGTTCGGTTTCCAGCGCGGCGCACCGTCGATGAAGTGCGCGGTACTCGGCGCGGTGCCCTGTTCAGGGGACCGCGCCGAGGGGTTGTCGTTGCTGAGCAGGCCGGCGACCGTGCCACCGAGGGTGGCCGTCACCGCGACCGCGGCGAGAAGTTTTCGGCGACCCTGGCGCGGCGGCACTCCGATGACCCCCGCGCCTCCACGCGGCATCCGTAACCGCGCCGAGGGGCGACGGGCGCACAGCAGCACCGCGCCGCGCGCCGAAACATATTCCGGCTCAGGGTCGTACACGATCGGCAGGCCGATCAGCCGGGCCAGATCCGCGCGCAGGCTCGGGTTGCGAGTGCAGCCGCCCAGTAGTGCCAGCGCTCCCGGCTGCACCCCGGTCTCCTCGATCAGCAGGCGAACGAACGACGCCGAATGATGCAGTCCCGCTTCGCAGAGGGCGGCCAGATCGCTGCGGGTGAGCACGGCGCGGCCGCCGGTGTCGGCATCGGCGGCGGTGACAACTCTGGTGCGGCTCAACGATTCCCGATGTTCGCGGCTGGCGTGCGCGTCGGCCGAGACGCCACTGCGCGCGAGTTGTCGGCGCAGCAGCGCGTCGTAGCCGTTGCCGCTGATGACGGTGCTGCGTTTGCCCGCGAGGATGGTTTCGGTACGGCAATCGGCGTGGGTGATGGTCAAACCGGAACTACCCAGGTCGTAGAGCATCACCGAGTCGGTGGCGGGCAGCAGGCCGCTGAAACGCAGATAGCGCAACTGGGCCAGTGGTTCGTCGACGATCGCGAAGTCGGCCTGGCCCGCTGCCGCTCTGATCGCATCGGCCTGTAACTCGCTGCGGCAGGTGACCGCGGTGCCGGAGATGTACTCGTCGCGTTCGGCGGCCGCGGCGCGCATGCGATGGATCGCGGTGAGTACCGATTCCTCCACCGATCCGCCCGCCCGGCGCGGTACGTGGATCCGGTCGATGGGCGGCATGTGGGGCTGATCGGAATGGGTCAGCAGCGCACGGGCTCCACCCGCGCCCGCCGACACCCCGAGGATCAGCACCATGCGCTACATCGTGAACCTTTTCGGGCTAGCTGCCAAGGGGATCGGCAGAAGATTCTCCGGTCGATTGCCAGGTCGCGTGGAATGCGAGGTTTTCCGGGTCGTCGACCTCGAAATCGCCCGCGTCGTGACGGAACTGTGCCAGCAGTCGTAACAGGTCGCGGCCCTGGTCGGCGGGCAGGCCGGGTTCGGCGAACACCTCGGCGTTCAGTGCCGCCGTGGCTTCGGCCACGGATTTCCTTCCCGCGCTGGTGATTTCGATGAGAGTTGCCCGTCGGTCACTGGGGTGCGGGACGCGGACCACCAGCCCCGCGGCTTCGAGCCGATCGACGGTATTGGTCACGCTCGTCGGATGCACCTGCAGACGCGCACTCGCCTTGGCCATCGGCAGCGCGCCGGTGCGGCTGAAACTGAGCAGCTGCAGGAGTTCGTAGCGGGAGAACGTCAGCCCGGACGGTTTGAGCGCCTCGTCGACGCGCGCCATCACGATCTGCTGCGCCCGAACCAGCGAGGTCACCAGGGCCATCCCATCGGCGACCGACTCCCAGCCGTGGGCGACCCACTGCCGGTAAGCCTCGGCGATAGGGTCCTGGGAAAGCGGTCTGGGCCGTGACATGAAAACGATCATTCCACGACCCAGCCGCTTTCCCACAGAGCGAGCGGCGGGAATTGAACCCGCGTAGACGGCTTTGCAGACCGTTGCCTTACCACTCAGCCACGCCCGCCTCGCCATTGATAGTGCCGTGCTCCGGTGCTCGCGGCGAGGGTTGGGATCAGCGTGATCTCAACGATCAATCCAGCGAAACTTGATGTCGGTGGCCTGTGTCACACTCGTCGGTGATGAGCCGTCACACGACTTTTCGATACTGCCTCGATCCCACGGTCGAGCAGTCCGTCGTGCTCGCCCGTCATGCCGGTGCGGCTCGGTTTGCGTTCAACCAAAGCCTGGCTTTTGTGAAGGTCGCGCTCACCGAACGCAAGATCTCTCGGGAACATCCAGTGCCGTGGACCCGGTTCGATCTGATCAACACGTTCAACACCTGGAAGAAGTCCGAAGGCGCTGGACGGGTCTTCGCTGTCGACACGGACGGGGTCGCCGAGGTCCTCGTGACCGGGTTGGCGTGGCGTACCCAGGTATGCCAGCAAGTCTTCGAGGAAGCCGCCGTCGACTGCGGTCGCGCCCTGGCCGCGTTCTCGGACTCCAGGACGGGTAAACGCACAGGTAGGCGGATCGGGTTTCCTCGATTCAAGAAAAAGACCAACACTGTCCCGGCGTTTCGGATCCGCAACAAATGTGCCAGGACAGGATGGACGGCGATCCGAATCGGTGACGACCTGATCGCACGGTCGGTGACCCTGCCAGGGATCGGTGCGGTCAGGGTGCGCGAGGACACCCGCCGGTTGCGGCGGATGCTCGCCAAAGGGCGGGCGAAGATCCTCTACGCCACCGTCTCTTTCCGGGCGGGACGATGGTGGATCAGCCTGGCTGCAGAGGCATCCGATCTGCACCCGGCTCACCATCACCGGCCGCGGGAACACGACGATGACGGTGGTTGGGTCGGGATCGACAGAGGGTTGACCGTTTTCGCCGTCGCGGCAACCGCCGGCGGGGCCGAAGTCGCGCGCGTCGCCACCGCTCCCAAGCCCTTGGCTACTGAACTTGCCCAGCAACGCCGTCTGGCGAAATCGTTGTCTCGGAAACAGAAAGGCTCTCATAACCACAGACAGGCAGCCGCCCGGCTGCGACGCCACCACCATCGAGTCGCCGATATTCGCCGTCACTTCACCCATCAGATCGCTAACAGGCTGGTCAAAACCCACGACCGGATTGTTGTCGAAGACCTGAACGTGGTGGGGATGCTAGGCAACCATCGCTTGGCACGCGCGATCAGCGATGCTGGATGGTCTGACTTCGCTCGGCTGTTGACTTATAAGCAGGCATGGCGTGGTGGCACGGTCACCCTCGCGAATCGCTGGTATCCATCGAGTAAGCGGTGCTCGGCCTGTGGGGCGATCAACCCCGTCTTGTCGTTGGCCGATCGAGTATTCCTCTGCAAGTGTGGATTTCGTGCTGATCGTGACCATAACGCGGCGATCAACCTCGCCCAATGGCCGGCGATTGCACAGGACTTTTCACGATCCCCGGACCCCCGAGCAGGAGGCCGGGTAAACAATGTCCGCCGACGGGAAGGCGCTGACCGACACTTTGTGGGTGTTGGTGAAACCGTTCCGATTGACGCGGAAACAGACGTTCACGCAACAATTGTGGCGTGAACCGACGACGCCCGAGAAAGGCGGTGTCCGGAAACTCTCTGGTTTCCGGACATGCTGTAAACCACTCAGCCGCGCTGAGGTTTGGGATCAGCGTGATCACAATGTCAGTAGGCGACGGCGGGGCCGTGGACGGTGAGGCGGACGCGGTTGCCGGTGGCGGGTGCGTCGATGCCGGTGCGCCGGACGCGGACGGTGCCCGCGCCCTCGGCGAGGTCGATGGTGACGATCACGTCGGGGCCGCGGAAGTCGACAGCGGTGACGTGACCGGAGTGCGGTTCGTCGTCGGCGATCACCTGGGCGGCGAGCTGTTCGGGGCGGATCATCAGGGTCACTTCGCCGGTGGGGGCGCCCGGCTGCACCGGGACGGGCCCCAGGACCGACTTGGCGGTGTCGGCTTCACAGAGGGCGTCGAGGAGCACGCAGTCCCCGAGGAAGCGGGCGGTGAACAGGTCGGCGGGCCGGTGGTAGACCTGCTGCGGCGGCCCGACCTGGGTGAACCGCCCCGCGCGCATGACGGCGACCTGCTCGGCGAAGCTGAGCGCTTCCTCCTGATCGTGGGTGACCAGGATGCTGGTCATGCCCGCGGCGCGCAGCGTGTCGGCCACGGCCTCGCGGGTGGTGGCGCGCAGGCCCGTGTCGAGGGCGCTGAACGGCTCGTCGAGCAGCATGAGATCCGGTTTGCGGGCGAGTGCGCGGGCCAGGGCGACACGTTGTTGCTGGCCACCGGAGAGTTGATGGGGTTTGCGGTCGGCGTAGTCGGGGTCGAGGGAGACCATGGCCAGGAGTTCGATGACACGGGGGCGGTCGCGGTGTGGGCGCAGGCGGTCGACGGCGCCGCGCAGCCCGGTGTGCAGGCCGTAGGCGATATTGTCGGCGACGCTCAGGTGCGGGAACAGGGCGCCGTCCTGGGCCACGTAACCGATTCTCCTACGCTGCGGCGGTACGCAAATACCTTGGTGGACAACAGTGTCCGAGCCGAGCCGCACCGAACCTGTATCCGGGCCCTCGAATCCGGCGATCACCCGCAGCAAGGTGGTCTTGCCGCAGCCCGACGCGCCGACCACCGCCGTTGCCGTGCCGTTCGGTACGTCGAGGTCGATGTGATCGAGCACCGTGGTGCCACCGAAACTCTTCGAAACCCCTTCGACAACAAGCCGACTCATATTCCGGCCGCCTTTCGTGACTGGGTGAACAGCAGATAGGTCACCGGGACGGCGGCGATGATCATGATCAACGCGTACGGCGCCGCGGCCGCGTAATCGAGTTCGCCCGACTTCGCCCAGAACTGCATGGCCAGGGTGCGCGTGCCGGTGGGCGCCAGCAGCAGCGTCGCGGTGAGTTCTGTTGATACCGCGACGAAGACGAGTGCGGCGGCCGACGCGGCGGCAGGCGCAGTCATCCGCAGGGTGACCCGGAAGAAGGTGGTCGAGGCCGATTCGCCCAGCGACCGCGACACCTCTTCGAGGCCGACCGGGACCTGCGCCAGCCCGGCTCGCACGCTCACCAGCGCACGGGGCAGGAACATCAGCGCGTAGGCGATCACCACCAGCGACACCGTCTGGTACAGCGGCGGTGTCCAGCGAATGGTGACGGTCACCAGGGCGAGCGCAATCACGATGCCGGGCAGCGAACTGGTGATGTAGTTGGCGCCCTCGATCAGCCGGGCGAACGCGCTCGTCGAACGCACCGCGATCCAGGCGACGGGGAACGCGCACAGCGTGGTGACCAGCGCGGCCGCGGCCGCCAGGCCGATCGTCTGGCTCAGCGCCGCACCGATTTCCACGGAATCCCACACCGCCGAACCACCCAGCCACAGCCAGCGCCCGATCGTCCACAGCGGCACGCCGAGCGACCCGGCAACCACCGCCACGAGTACCCCGAACAATGGCACCCGCAGCCCACCCAACGCGATCGGCCGCGCCGCCCGCGCCGCACCACCACCCAGCCGGGCGTAGCGCGCGTCGCCGCGCAGCAGCGACTCACCACCGAGCAGCGCCAGACAGCACAGCACCAGCACCCCCGCGAGCATGCTGCCCGCCGGTCCGGCGAAACTGCTCTGGTACTGCTCGAAGATCGCCGTGGTGAAGGTGTCGAACCGCAACATCACGAACGCGCCGTATTCGGCGAGCAGATGCAGGCCGATCAGCAGGCCGCCGCCGAGAATCGCTAATCGCAACTGCGGCAGCGTGATTCGCCAGAACACCGCTACCGGCCCCGAGCCCAGCGCGCGCGCCGATTCCTCGATCGCCGGATCGAGTCGGCGCAGCGTGGCCGCGACCGGCAGGTACACCAGCGGAAAATATGACATCGTCGCCACGATCACCGCGGCCGACAGCCCGTGCATCGACGGGAAAACGCTCACCCACCCATAACTGTTGACGAACGCGGGCACCGCGAGCGGGGCGACCAGCACCGGCCCCCACCACGCCCGTCCCGGCACGTCGGTGCGCTCGACCAGCCACGCCAGCCCGATCCCGATCACCACGCAGACCGGCACCGTGCACACCACCAGCAGCGCGGTGTTCTTCAGCAGCTCGCCTACCCGCGGCCGGAACACCAGCGCGGCAGCCTCACTCAGCCCGGTGTCGAACAGCACCGAGACGATATAGCCCAGCGGCACGAACGTCGCCGCCGTGAGTACCAGCGCGACGAGCGTGCTGAACACCCCGGGCCGACCGACCCGGGGTGCCGACCTCACGAGGGTGGTGCGCACCTAGAGCAGCCCGGCCTCGGTCATCAGCTGGGTGACCTTCTTCGCGTCGAGCTTGCTCGGGTCGATCGCCGGCGCCTGCAGGTCGGCCAGCGGCGGCAGCGCGGGGTTCGCGGCGACATCGCTCGCCACCGGGTACTCCATCGAATCGCCGTCGCGCAGCACCTCCTGGCCCTTCTTCGCGGTGATGAAGGCCAGGAACTTCTGCGCGGACTCCTGCTTCTTGCTCGACTTCAGCACCCCGCCACCCGACACGCTGACGAAGGCGCCGGGATCCTGGTTCTTGAAGTAGTGCAGCGCCGTGTTCGCGCTGCCCTCCTTGGTCTTGGCCTGGTCGCGGTACCAGTAGTAGTGGTAGATCACGCCGCCGTCGGGATTGCCCGCGTTGACCGCCTTCATGGTCGCGACATTGTTCTGCAGGCTGGTCGCGTTGGCCTTCATGCCGCGCAGCCAGGCACGAGTGACGTCCTCGCCCTTCAGGGCGAGCAAACCGGCCACGATCGCCTGGAAGTCGGCGCCGGACGTGCCCGCCGCCCAGCGGCCCTGCCACTGCGGCTGCGCGAGATCCAGCAGCGAGGCGGGCAGCCCCGCGGTGTTGAGCTTGTCCTTGTTGTAGACGAAAACCGTTGCGCGAGCGGCGACTCCGGTCCACTTACCGGTCGACGGACGGTACCGTTCCGGCACCTGGTCGAGGGTGGCCTTGTCGACATCGGCGAACAGGCCCGCGTTCTCCACCAGCGCCATGGCCGGGGAGTTCTCGGTGAGGAAGGCATCGGCGGGGGAGTTGGCGCCCTCGGCGACGAGCTGATTGCCCAGCGCGGTGTCACCACCCTGGCGCAGAGTGACCTTGATGCCGGTCTCCTCGGTGAACGCCGCGACCCACTCCTTGGTGAGCGACTCGTGCTGGGCGTTGTAGACGGTGATCTCGTCGGCGCTGCCCGAGGACGAGGAGCAGGCGCTGAGGCCGAGTGTCGCCACCGCGACCGCCATCAGTCCGGCCAGAGGTTTCCAACTGCGCGAGGTCATTCGCGTCCTTCCACCAAGGGTCCCCATCCTATGATGAGGCTTGCCTAAGGAAGATACTCCGCGTGACGTGCGCGGATGCGGACGACCGGCGAATCAGAGTCCGGACAGATCGCGGGTGACGGCGTGATTGCGGTCCTCGATCGTGCCGAGGAGATAGTCCGGTGCGGTGCCGAAATACTGGCCGCGAGTCAGGCTGCTCCAGCGGCGGGCATCCTCGGATCGGGTCTTGTAGAAGTTCACCCGGTAGCCGCCCTCGTAGACGTGGAGCAGGCAGTAACCACCCGGATACTCCTTCACCGCACCGACTTCCAGGAATTCCACCGCGCAGGGCAGGTCGGGCCGGGTGCGCCTGGTTCGGTGGGTGTGACCGCTGTGGTGCAGGAACACGCCCGGCGCCCGCTGGTAGAGGCGCTGTAGTTCGAGGGCGACCGCGCGGTCGAGGACGAAGCCGGGGCCGCCGATATTGGTGAAGCCCGCCTCGGCGGTGACGGGGTGGTGGCCGAACACGATGGTCGGCCGGTCCGGGTCGGCGCGCAGCGTTTCGGTGAGGGCGTCGAGTTGCAGGCGGTCCACGGTGCCGCCCGCGGCATCCGGGGCGCTGGTGTCGAGGCCGAGGATGCGCAGGTCACCGAGGTGGTGCTCGGTCAATTGCTGCCGGGGCAGGAAGTGATCGCCCCAGCAGTCGGCGCAGTCGGGATAGTCGTGCGGGCGGTCGTGGTTGCCGCGGGCGACCAGGTAATCGGTGCCGAGAGTCCCCCATGTGTCCAGATGTGCTCGGACAGAACGCGATTCGTCGACGGTGGCCTCGTTCGTGAGGTCGCCGGCCAACAGCAGGAGCGAGGCGTCGCGGGCGCTGATATCAGCGAGGAGGCCGTCGAGCATGAACCGTGGATAGGGCGGGTCACTCTGGTATCCGGGTGGGAAACCGGCGATCACGATGCCGCTCACCGTTTCGCCGTAGTGCACGTCGTTGGCCAGGGCGATGGTGTGTAGCAGGCGTCCGGGAGGTGGTGTGAGCGTGGTGAATTCGCCACGCGCTTCGGGAGCGCCGGGTGCCGCCGTGGTGAGCGCCGGGGCGGGGAGCGCGCGAATTCCGTTGGACAGGGCCTGGAATCGGTACGGGCGGCCGGGCTCGAGGTCGCCGATCTCAGCGTAGTGGAACGGGGTTCTGGAGTCGTTGTGGTAGACGGTGACCGGCTCGCGGGGCGAATCCGCCGGGGCCAGGCGCACTTCGGTATCGGCGGGGACCGGGAACGGACGGCCTCCCGGATCGAGACCGAACGTGGTCCAGGTCAGCACCACGCCACGATCGGTCACGGTGACGATTTCCAGGTCGAGCGCGATCAGCGGATCGACGTGCGCCGCACCGGAACCCGGTATCGCCGCGGCGAGCGCCGCGCCCGCCGCGGCGGCCAGTACGGTTCGGCGCGACGCTCCGCAGCAGCCCATGGTGTCGAGCGTAACGGCGGCTCAGGGCGATACCGGGAGGCGTCACCGGGTGTTCGGTCAGTGTTTGTTGGCCGGTGCCGAGCAGATCTTCCAGGTGCCGTCTTCCTTGGTGAGGTGCTCCTCGGTACTGGACTCGGTATCGGGCTCCTCGCCCTCCACCGACAGCGTCAGCTGACCGGTGACCGTCGCTTTCGCGTCGTCGCCGGTGATGACGATGTCCTTGACCTCGTCGATCGTCACCTGCACCGTCGCCCGCTCGAACTGCGCCCGCTGCTCGGGGGTGAGATTGTCGATCTCCGTACGATCCGCCTGGCAGGCCAGCTGCGCGGCGGCGATGAAACCGTCGGCATCGAGCGTGTCGTAGAAGTCGCGCACCGCGACATCGATCTGCTTCTCGTCCGACGACAACGGTGTACGCCCCTGCAACGTGAGCACGACCCCCGTCACCAGCACACCGACGACCACCAACGCGACGATCCCCAACGCCACGAACAACCCGGTCCGCTTCTTCTTCGGCGCGGGCGGCGGCACGAACACATCGGGCCCACCCGGATACTCGGGCCCCGGCGGCCCCCCGGCCCCGAACCCCGCATGCGGATACCCCGGCGGCCCGGACGGCATCCCCGGATCGACGGGCGGCTGCTGACCGAAGGGAGGCTGTTGTCCCTCGGGCGGATTCGTCATGGCAACGCTCCTGATGTCATCGGGGGCGTTGACCCCCAAAACCTATGGAACCGTGCGAGATCAAACCTGAATATCGAACAAACGAGGCGAACCATAACCTTCGCGTTCCACTCGACCTCACCCGGGGTTGGCTGCCTTCGTGGAGGGAAGATGAAGCCATGACGGCGTCGAGTGAGGGCTTGCCCTTCGCCCGCGGAACTACTCCGCCCTACTATGCCGCGATCTTGACCACCGCCTTGTCGACGGACGCTGCGGACTTGGCTGGATACGCGGAGGCGGCGGCGGAAATGGCTGATCAGAACCTCGTCCTGGCTCGCGAACGAGAAAGGCCCCGACCAGGCGGTCGGGGCCTTCTTCGGTGCCCTCGGCAGGAATCGAACCTGCGGCCTTCTGCTCCGGAGGCAGACGCTCTATCCCCTGAGCTACGAGGGCGGGATAGATGCCGGTCGCGGTGAGGCGATCGGGCAGCGACAGCGTATCGCATCGAGTGCGGTGCGCCAAAAACTGTGCCGGACCGGGGGTTGGGGCCGGTCCGGCCGTGGTTGTCAGCTGAGGGGGAGGGGGGTGGCGTTGCGGGCGGCGAGCATGGTGGTCATCAGCTGCGATTCGCCCTCTTGGGTTTTCGACATCGTGGCGGCCAGGGTGCGGACCGCGGTGGTGTCGGCGTGCTCGGCGGCGTAGTCGAGCATCGGGACGCCGCCCTGGTGATGGCGCAGCATCAGTTGCAGGAACATCGTGTCCAGCGCGGGGCCGGTCGACTGGCGCAGCGCGGTCATCTCTTCCTGGCTCGCCATACCGGGCATGGACTGCATCGGGCCCGGCATCGCCGGCTCGGCGGTGGAACCGCCGTGGTGGCCGGTGTTGCCGTGGTCGTCGCTCATCCAGCCCATGTAGCCGTCGACGTTCTGGTTGGACTCGCCCCACAGCTGCAACCACGCCTGCATGCGGCCGATCTGGTTCTGCTGAGTGGTCAGGATGTCGTAGGCGAGGCGACGCACGTCGTTGTCGGTCGAGGCGATCAGCGCCACCCCGGCCATGTCGACGGCCTGAGCGTGATGCGCCGACATGTCCTGACTGAAACCGATGTCGACCGCGCTCGGCTCCGGTTCGGCGTTCTTCTCCAGCGGCATCCGCAACAGCACGCCCGCCACCGCGCCGAGCAGCAGCAGACCGATCGCGCCGAGAACGAGCACCGCCCCGGCCGGGCGACGGGCGCTCGACTCGGGCGCGGTGTCGTCGGGTTCGACCGCGCTCTCGTCCGCGCTCACTACTGACCCGCGGGCAGGCCGCCCGGCATCGGGATGTTCGGCAGGCCGGGGATGCCCGAGCCCGTGCCGCCGCCACCGAGTTCGGTCTGGTCCTGCGTCAGGCCCTTGCCGTCCATCGGGACCGCTTCGGGACCGTAGGGCGAGGAGTCGAACGGCGGCGGGTTGTTCGCGTCGAAGATCGGGTTAGAGCAGCTCGCGCCGACCTCGGGGTAGGCGTAGGGGTTCTCGCGCAGGGCGGAGATGAACTGCTTGATCCGCGCGTCGTCGGCGTTGTCCAGCTTGAGCTGGTGTCCCCACGACTGCAGCGAGATCGCCGAGTCCAGACCCGGGTACGGCGACATCAGCGAGTACTGACGGCCCTTGACGAAGTTCGACAGCTTCTCGACACCGGCCGCGTCGACCTTGTCGGGGTTGTACGCGATCCAGACCGCGCCGTGCTCGAGCGAGTGCACCGCGTTCTCCATGCGGATCGGCTTGGCGTACACGGTGCCCGTGCAGTTCGCCCACGCGCCGTCGTGCGGGCCACCGAAGGCGGGAGCCTTGTCGTAGGCCACGCGCTGGCTGGCGGTCACGTGCAGACCGGCCGGGTACTCCGACTTCACGACGCCGTCGATCTTCGCCGACGGGTCCTGGTTCTCCTTGGAGGGGACCCATTCCTTGAGGTCGGTCTGGGCTTCGCGGATCGCGGCCTGGTCCATGTACTTGGGCACCAGGCTGTAGGCCAGCAGCCCGATCAGCGCGACGATGGCGACGCCCGCGCCGAGCAGCACCCATGGGGTGTCGCGCTTCTTGCCCGGAAGGTTGCCCTTGCGGGTCTTGCGGGACGGAGACGACTTCCCCGCGGCCCGCACGGCCTTGGCTGATGTGGCGCTGGTCCTGCTAGGCATCGCTCGTTGTGCTCTTTCGACGTGTGGATCGGTGGGTTCGTGGCGGGCGGTCGTGGTTGCAAGGGGCCCAGCCAATAGGATAGAGACTCGTGACTCCAGCTGACCTTGCAGATCTCCTTCGTACCACCGCGGCGAAGGTGCTTGTCGAACGCGGACTGGACTCGTCGGTCCTGCCCGAGCAGGTCACAGTGGAGCGTCCGCGCAACCCCGAACACGGCGACTATGCCACGAATGTGGCCATGCAGGTGGCCAAGCGGGTCGGAACCAACCCTCGCGAGCTGGCAGGCTGGCTGGCCGAGGCGCTGTCGGCCACCGAGGGTATCGATGTGGCCGAGATCGCCGGGCCCGGCTTCCTGAACATCCGTCTCGCCGCTTCGGCGCAGGGCGCCATCGTCAGTCAGATCCTGGCCGCGGGGGAGATCTACGGCACCGGGTTCGCGCTGGCGGGTACCAAGATCAACCTCGAGTTCGTCTCCGCGAACCCGACCGGTCCGGTGCACCTGGGCGGTACCCGCTGGGCCGCCGTCGGTGACGCGCTGGGTCGCATCCTGGCCGCTCAGGGCGCCGACGTGACCCGGGAGTACTACTTCAACGACCACGGCGCGCAGATCGACCGCTTCGCGAAGTCGCTGGTCGCGTCCGCGCTGGGCGAACCGACTCCGGAAGACGGGTACGCGGGCGAGTACATCGCCGAGATCAGCGCGAGCATCGTCGCCGCGCATCCCGATGTGCTCACCCTGCCCGCCGACGAGCGGCACGAGGTGTTCCGCAGCGAGGGCGTGCAGCAGATGTTCGCCCAGATCCGCGCGGACCTGCACGAGTTCGGCACCGATTTCGACGTGTACTTCAACGAGAGCGAACTGTTCGCCTCCGGCGCCGTCGAACAGGCCGTCGAACAGCTGAAGAACTCGGGCAATCTGTACGAGAAGGACGGTGCGTGGTGGATCGCCAGCACCGAATACGGCGACGACAAGGACCGCGTGGTCCTCAAGAGCGACGGCAACGCCGCCTACATCGCCGGTGACATCGCCTACTTCCAGAACAAGCGTGGCCGCGGCTTCGACCTGGCCATCTACATGCTCGGCGCCGACCACCACGGCTACATCGGCCGGTTGAAGGCCGCCGCCGCCGCGTTCGGCGACAACCCCGACACCGTCGAGGTGCTGATCGGGCAGATGGTGAACCTGGTGCGCGACGGCGTCGCCGTGAAGATGAGCAAGCGCGCGGGCACCGTGGTGACTCTCAACGACCTGGTCGAGCAGATCGGTGTCGACGCCTCGCGCTACTCGCTGGTGCGTTCCTCGGTGAACTCGAGCATCGACATCGACCTGGACCTGTGGACCAAGGCGAGCAGCGAGAACCCGGTCTACTACGTCCAGTACGCGCACTCGCGGACCAGCAGCATCATCGGCAATGCCGCGAAGTACCCCGAATTCGCTTCTGTCGAACCGGATTTCGCGCTGATGACCTCGGGTCGCGAAGGTGATCTGATCCGCACCCTCGGGGACTTCCCGCGCGTGGTCGCCACCGCGGCCGACACCCGCGAACCGCACCGCATCGCCCGCTACCTCGAAGAACTGGCCGGGGTCTACCACCCGTTCCAGTCCGACGACGACATGCGTGTGCTGCCCAAGGGCGACGACGCCGTCACCCCGCTCAACGCGGCTCGCCTCGAACTGGTCAAGGCGACCCGTCAGGTGCTGGCCAACGGCCTCGCCCTGCTCGGCGTGAGCGCACCGGAGCGCATGTGAACACCGGCAAGCTTTTCAGGAAGGACGCACCGCGATGAGTGCACACCCGGCCGGTCCCCGGCACGCAGAGATCCCGCACGCGCCGAGTCTGGCCGAGCGCCCGACCGACCCGCGGGAGATGATCGACCTCCCCGAGAACGTCTGGCCGCGCAATGCCTCGCGCGGTGACGACGGTGTGGTCCGGCTGGCGGGCGTGCCCGTCACCGAGCTCGCCGAGCAGTACGGCACGCCGCTGTTCGTGATCGACGAGGACGACTTCCGCTCGCGCTGCCGCGACATGGTCGCCGCGTTCGGGCCGAACGCCCGCGTGCACTACGCGTCCAAGGCGTTCCTGTGTGGCGAGATCGCGCGCTGGATCCGTGACGAGGGCCTTTCTCTCGACGTGTGCTCCGGCGGCGAGCTCGCGGTCGCGCTGAACGCGGGTTTCCCGGCCGAGCGCATCGCGCTGCACGGCAACAACAAGTCGGTGCCCGAGCTCGAAGCGGCCGTCACGGCCGGTGTGGGGCACGTGGTCGTCGACTCGCTCTACGAGATCGAGCGGCTCGAAGCGGTCGCCGGTGCGGCGGGCGTGGTGCAGGACGTGCTGGTCCGCGTGACCGTCGGCGTCGAGGCACACACCCACGAGTACATCTCCACCGCGCACGAGGACCAGAAGTTCGGCTTCTCGATCGCGGGCGGCGACGCCATGGAAGCGCTCGCGCGCGTTTTCGAGGCCGACAACCTGCGTCTGGTCGGTCTGCACAGCCACATCGGCTCGCAGATCTTCGAACTCGACGGCTTCGAGATCGCCGCGCGCCGCATGCTCGGCCTGCTGCGCGAGGCCATCGACAAGTTCGGCATCGACCGCACCGCCCAGATCTCGACCCTGGATCTCGGCGGTGGTCTCGGCATTTCGTACCTGCCGAGCGACAACCCGCCGCCGCTGGGCGAATTCGCCACCAACCTGCGCGCGCTGGTCGCGGCCGAGGCCGCCCGTGCCGGGCTGCCCGAGCCGACCATCGCTGTGGAACCGGGTCGCGCCATCGCGGGTCCCGGCACCGTCACCCTGTACGAGGTCGGCACCATCAAGGATGTCGAACTCGACGGTGGCGCGCGCCGTCGCTACGTCAGCGTGGACGGCGGGATGAGCGACAATATCCGCCCCGCGCTGTACCAGGCCGACTACGATTGCCGTCTGGTCTCGCGCTCCTCGGACGCCCATGCGGTCGTCGCGCGCGTGGTCGGAAAGCATTGCGAGAGTGGCGATATCGTCATTCGTGACACGTGGATGCCCGCCGATGCGGCCCCCGGTGACCTGGTGGCCGTGGCGGCGACCGGTGCGTACTGCTACTCGATGTCGAGCCGCTACAACCTGCTCACCCGGCCCGCCGTGGTCGCGGTGCGTGACGGTGCGGCGCGACTGATTCTGCGCCGGGAAACGGTGGCGGACCTGCTCAGCCTGGAGGTGGAAGAATGAACGGCACCAAAGACGCGGGACGTCCGCTCGGCGTAGCCGTGCTCGGGATGGGCACTGTCGGTACCGAGGTGGTTCGCGTGCTGCGCGATCACGCCGATGACCTGCGTTCGCGCGTCGGAGCGCCGCTCGTGCTGCGCGGTGTCGCGGTGCGCGACATCAGCAAGGACCGCGGTCTGCCCGCCGAGCTGCTCACCACCGACGCCTCCGCGCTCGTCGCTCGCGACGACGTCGACCTGGTCGTCGAGGTCATGGGCGGCATCGACCCCGCCCGCAAGCTGATCGGCGACGCCCTCAACGCGGGCAAGTCCGTCGTCACCGCCAACAAGGCGCTGCTGGCCGATTACACCGGCGAACTCGCCGCCGCCGCCGAGGGCAGCCGCGCCGACCTGTACTTCGAGGCCGCCGTCGCCGGTGCGATCCCGGTGGTCCGGCCGCTGATCCAGTCGCTGTCGGGTGACCGGGTGAACAAGGTCGTCGGCATCGTCAACGGCACCACCAACTTCATCCTCTCCGCGATGGACGAGACCGGCGCCGCCTACGACGACGTCCTCGCCGAGGCCACCGCGCTCGGCTACGCCGAGGCCGACCCCACCGCCGACGTCGAGGGCTACGACGCTGCCGCCAAGGCCGCGATCCTGGCCTCGCTGGCGTTCCACACCCGTGTGACCGCGGCCGATGTCTATCGCGAGGGCATCTCCAAGATCACCGCCGAAGACCTGGAGACCGCGTCGGCCGTCGGCTGCACGGTCAAGCTGCTCGCCATCTGCGAGCGCGTCTCGGCCGGTCCGGGCGAGCCGACGCTGGAAGAGGGCGGCAAGGATCGCGTCTCGGTGCGCGTCTACCCGGCGCTCATCCCGCGCAAGCACCCGCTGGCCTCGGTGAACGGCGCGTTCAACGCTGTCGTTGTGGAAGCCGACAACGCCGGTCGCCTGATGTTCTACGGGCAGGGTGCCGGTGGCGCCCCCACCGCGTCGGCCGTGCTCGGTGACCTGGTGATGGCCGCGCGTAACAAGTTCTACGGTGGTCGTGCGCCCGGCGAATCGGTCTATGCTGAGCTGCCGATCGCGCCGATCGGCGACACCCCCACCCGCTACCACGTGAACCTGCAGGTGGAGGACCGTCCCGGCGTGCTCGCCGCGGTCGCCGACACCTTCGCCCAGCACGGGGTGAGCATCTCGACCGTGCGTCAGCAGGGCCACGGCGACGGCGCCCGGCTCGTGGTCGTCACCCACCATGCGGTGGAGTCGTCGCTGGCAGATACTGTCGCCGTATTGGCGGACATGGAATCCGTCACCGCTGTGACCAGCGTTCTCAGATTGGAAGGCACCGAAGAATGACGAACGGCATCGCCCCCCAGACCGGCGTGCACTCGCGCTGGCCCGGTCTGATCGCTGCCTACCGCGACCGCTTGGCCGGTGCGGCCGACTGGGAGCCGGTGACCCTGTTCGAGGGCGGTACCCCGCTGGTCCCCGCGCCGCACCTGTCCGCGCTCACCGGATGCGAGGTGTATCTCAAGGTCGAAGGTGCCAACCCGACCGGTTCGTTCAAGGACCGCGGCATGACCATGGCGATGACCGACGCCAAGTACCGCGGCCAGAAGGCCGTGCTGTGCGCGTCGACCGGCAACACCTCGGCCTCGGCCGCGGCGTACGCCACCCGCGCGGGCATGGAATGCGCGGTGCTGATCCCGCAGGGCAAGATCGCGATGGGCAAGCTGGCCCAGGCCGTGATGCTCGGCGCCAAGATCATCCAGGTCGAGGGCAACTTCGACGACTGTCTCGAGCTGGCGCGCAAGGTGACCGCGGAGTTCCCGCAGGTCGGCCTCGTGAACTCGGTGAACCCGGCGCGGATCGAAGGCCAGAAGACCGCCTCGTTCGAGATCTGCGACGTCCTCGGCAAGGCGCCCGATGTGCACGTGCTTCCGGTCGGTAACGCGGGCAACATCACCGCCTACTGGCGTGGGTACCGCGAGTACTACGCCGACGGCATCACCTCGGTGCTGCCGCGCATGCTCGGCGTGCAGGCCGCCGGTGCCGCACCACTGGTCAACGGCGCGCCGGTGAAGGACCCGGAGACCATCGCGACCGCCATCCGGATCGGCGCCCCGGCGTCGTGGAACGGTGCGATGGAAGCCAAGGAGCAGTCCGGTGGCGCGTTCCGCGCGGCCACCGACGACGAGATCCTGGCCGCCTACCGCCTCGTCGCCGCGAAGGAGGGCGTCTTCGTGGAGCCCGCGTCGGCCGCGAGCGTGGCCGGTCTGCTGGCCGCGCGCAAGGAAGGCTGGCTGGATTCGGGCCTGACCGTCGTGTGCACCGTGACCGGCAACGGTCTCAAGGACCCCGACAACGCGCTGGCCGGAATGCCCGAGGTGAAGCCGATCGCCGTCGACCCGGTCGCGATCGCCCGTGAACTCGAGCTGGCCTGAGTTGGCCGCATCCGAGCCCACGCTGATGACAGCGACGTTGCCCGCCGGTCTCGAAGTGACCGTGCGTGTTCCCGCCTCCACGGCCAATCTCGGTCCCGGATTCGATTGTCTGGGAATGGCATTGGGCATCTACGACGAAATCGTGGTACGCACCACCGAATCGGGTCTCGATATCCGTGTCGAGGGTGAAGGCGCCGACGACGTGCCTTGGGGCCCAACACATCTGGTGGTCCGCGCGATCGAGCGTGGACTGGAATCGCTGGGTGTGTGGGCCGACGGTCTCGACGTGGTGTGCCGCAACGTGATTCCGCACTCGCGTGGCCTGGGCTCCAGCGCGTCGGCCGTGGTCGGCGGGCTGGCCGCCGGCGTCGGGCTGGCCGCGAAGTTCGACCCCGAGCTGCGCGTCGACGACGAACGGCTGGTGCAGCTCGCCTCGGAGTTCGAAGGCCATCCCGACAATGCCGCAGCCAGCGTACTCGGCGCAATCGTGGTGTCGTGGACCGAAACCGATGCCGAGCGGGCCCGCGCCTACCGGGCGGTGCGGCTCACCCCGGCGTCGGCGCTGCGCCCGGTGGTGCTGATCCCCCAGGAACGCTCCTCCACGGCGCATACCCGGGGGCTGCTGCCCGAGCAGGTGCCCCACGGTGACGCGGCGTTCAACGTCAGCCGGGCGGCGCTGGCCGTCGTCGCGCTGACCGAACGTCCCGATCTGCTGATGTCGGCCACCGCCGACCGGTTGCACCAGACCCAGCGTGCCCCCGCGCTACCGCTCACCACGAAGTGGATCGAGCTGTTGCGCGCCGCGGGTATCGCGGCGACCGTCTCGGGCGCGGGCCCGACCGTTCTTGCCCTCACCACCGAGGAATTCCCCGATGACCTGCGTAAACAGGCTGAAGCGGACGGTCTGCGCGTGGTCGAACCCGGCATTGCCGAAGGTGTATCGATCGACTGACGGCGTGCCTGCCTTGCCGTTGTTCGCAATAGGCAGCTATTCTGAGCAAGTCCGTACATCGTGCGCATCAGACGCCGGTGCTTCATCAGGGCAATCGCTCCCCTCACCACTGTCTTCTGGTGGCGAAGGCCTCCGGTCCTCCCGCGGCGGGTAGTACGGCACAGGCGTCGAACATGGACGCATAATCCGAGCTCGGCATATGTTGCCGGTCTACGGAACGGAACCCTCGAATCAGCACACGGCATTCGAGGGAAGGAAAGGACTTCCGTGACAGAAACGGACCTGCTCGCGACACCCGGGGTGGATTCCAACCCTACGAACTCGGGCAGCCGCGAAAGTGAATCCGGACAGATTTCGAAAATGAGCGAACAAACCGACGTCGCACGATCGGGGCTGACTGGAATGCTGTTGCCGCAGTTGCGCGCACTGGCGGGGGAGCTCGGTATCCGAGGTACCTCCGGAATGCGTAAGGGCGATCTCATCGCCGCTATCAAGGAAAATCAATCCGGAGCGCCCGCCAAGGGGGACAAGCCCGCCGCCGCGCCCGTCGCGAACGACGCGCTCGCGAAGAACGAAGCGCCTGCCAAGAACGAAGCGCCCGTCAAGAACGACGCGCCCGCGAAGGTGGAGAAGTCCGCCAAGGCCGACAAGCAGGCCGCGCCCGTCGAGAAGCAGGCTCCCGTCGAGAAGCAGGCTCCCGTCGAGGTCAAGGCTCCCGAGGCCAAGACCGTCGAGGCTCCGGCCGAGCAGGCCGCGACCGAGCAGGTCAAGACCGACGCCCCCGCCGACGCCGGCGAGGATTCCGGTCGCGACGGCGGTCAGCGTGGCCGCGGTCGGCAGCGTCGTGGACGTGACCAGGCCCGTTCCGGTGGTGGCGACAACGCCCCCGCCGAGAACCGCGCCCCGGCCGAGAACCGCGCCGAGGAGACCAAGCAGGCCGACAAGGCCGAGGGTGGCGACCAGGGCGAGCGTCGCCGCGAGCGTGGCGACCGCAACGGCGCCGAGCGCGGCGAGCGCACCGGTGGCGGCGACCGCAACGGCAACGACCGTGGCGAGCGCACCGGTGGCGACCGTAATCAGAACGAGCGCAACCAGAACCAGAGCCAGAACGGCAACAGCGGCGGCAATCGCGGACCCCGCGACGACCGCGGTGGTGACGACGAGGAAGGCGGCCGCGGTCGCCGGGGTCGTCGATTCCGCGAGCGTCGTCGTGGTCGTGACCGCGATGGTGGTCCCGCCGGTGGCGGCCAGTCCGAGGCGCGCGATTACGACATTCGCGAAGACGATGTGCTCCAGCCGGTCGCGGGCATCCTCGATGTCCTCGACAACTACGCGTTCGTGCGGACCTCCGGCTACCTCGCCGGCCCCAACGACGTGTACGTGTCGATGAACCTGGTGCGCAAGAACGGCCTGCGCCGCGGTGACGCGATCACCGGTGCGGTGCGCGCCCCGCGTGACGGCGAGCAGAACAACCAGCGGCAGAAGTTCGATCCGCTGGTTCGCCTGGACACCGTGAACGGTGGCGAGCTCGAAGCGGCGCGTCGTCGTCCGGACTTCCAGAAGCTCACCCCGCTGTACCCGAACGAGCGGCTGCGCCTGGAAACCGCGCAGAACAAGCTCACCACGCGCGTGATCGACCTGATCATGCCGATCGGTAAGGGCCAGCGTGCGCTGATCGTGTCTCCGCCCAAGGCGGGTAAGACCACGATCATGCAGGACATCGCGAACGCGATCGCGATCAACAACCCCGAGTGCTACCTCATGGTTGTCCTGGTCGACGAACGTCCCGAAGAGGTCACCGATATGCAGCGTTCGGTGAAGGGTGAGGTCATCGCCTCCACCTTCGACCGCCCGCCGGGTGACCACACCTCCGTCGCCGAGCTCGCCATCGAGCGTGCCAAGCGCCTGGTGGAAATGGGCAAAGACGTTGTGGTGCTGCTCGATTCGATCACCCGATTGGGTCGTGCGTACAACAACTCCTCGCCTGCGTCGGGCCGCATCCTCTCCGGTGGTGTCGACTCGACCGCGCTGTACCCGCCGAAGCGTTTCCTCGGCGCGGCCCGCAACATCGAGAACGGTGGCTCGCTCACCATCATCGCCACGGCGATGGTGGAGACCGGTTCCACCGGCGACACGGTGATCTTCGAAGAGTTCAAGGGCACCGGCAACGCCGAGCTCAAGCTCGACCGCAAGATCGCCGAGCGGCGCGTGTTCCCCGCGGTGGACATCAACCCGTCGAGCACCCGCCACGACGAGCTGCTGCTCTCGCCCGACGAGATGGCTGTGGTGCACAAGCTGCGGCGCGTGCTGTCGGGTCTGGACTCGCACCAGGCGATCGATCTGCTGATGGATCGTCTGCGCAAGTCCAAGAACAACCTCGAGTTCTTGATGACGGTCTCCAAGACCGCACCGAGCGCTCTCGACGAGTGATCGTCTAGAACCACCGGCAAGGGCCTCGCTTCGGCGGGGCCCTTGTTGTTTCCCCAGGGAACAAAGCGGAGGTGGGGGGTGTTCTGGGAGGGTGCGGTCTGCTCTGGCATACTGGACAACTGTGTGTCTGCGAGTTCGCAGACATCCCGCCTAGTCGGTTCCGGTTCACGTACTCCACTCCATGGGGCTACGACCCGGCGACCATTATCGAGAGGACGCCCATGAAGGCAGGAATCCACCCCACGTATGTCGAGACCACCGTTGTGTGTGGTTGCGGCAACACCTTCCAGACTCGCTCCACCAAGGAGTCCGGCCAGATCTCGGTCGAGGTCTGCTCGCAGTGCCACCCGTTCTACACGGGCAAGCAGAAGATCCTCGACACCGGCGGCCGCGTGGCTCGCTTCGAGGCTCGCTACGGCAAGCGCGCGGGTGCCAAGAAGGCCGAAGACGCCTCCTAGTTACCTCTCCCGACGCCCGGTACTGCATCAGCAGGCCGGGCGTCGGTGGTTTCTCTGCCCGAGGTAATCGCTTTCCCACACATAAGGAACTCTCTGTGACGCAGCCGTCCGCTATCGACGACATCCTGGCCGAGTACGCCGGCCTGGAGATGCAGCTCGCCGATCCGTCGTTGCACAACGACGCGGGTGCGGCGCGACGGGTGGGCAAGCGGTTCGCCGAGCTGGCGCCGGTGATGAGCACCTATCGCAAACTCGAGACCGTGCGTGACGATCTGGAAGCCGCCCGCGAACTGGCCTCCGACGACGCGTCGTTCGCCGCCGAGGTGCCCGGCCTGGAGACGCAGCTGGTGGAGCTGGAACAGGCTCTCGCCGACTTGCTCGCGCCGCGCGACCCGCACGACGGAGACGACGTGGTGCTCGAGGTGAAGTCCGGCGAGGGCGGCGAGGAATCCGCGCTGTTCGCCGCCGATCTGGCGCGCATGTACATCCGGTACGCCGAGCGGCACGGCTGGAAGGTGGAGACGCTCGATGTCACCTATTCCGACCTGGGCGGATACAAGGACGCGACGCTGTCGATCAAGAGCAAGGACGCCGCGCGCGACGGGGTGTGGTCGCGATTCAAGTTCGAGGGCGGGGTGCACCGGGTGCAGCGCGTGCCGGTGACCGAATCGCAGGGCCGCATTCACACCTCGGCCGCGGGCGTGCTGATCTACCCCGAGCCCGACGAGGTCGAGCAGGTGCAGATCGACGAGACCGACCTGCGCATCGACGTCTACCGGTCCTCCGGCAAGGGCGGTCAGGGCGTCAACACCACCGACTCCGCGGTCCGCATCACCCACCTGCCCTCGGGCATCGTGGTGACCTGCCAGAACGAACGCTCCCAGCTACAGAACAAGGCGCGCGCCATGCAGGTACTCGCCGCCCGGCTGCAAGCGCTGGCCGAGGAGCAGGCCGACCAGGAAGCCGCGGCCGGTCGCGCCAGCCAGATCCGTACGGTCGACCGCTCCGAGCGGATCCGCACCTATAACTTCCCGGAGAACCGGATCGCCGACCATCGCATCGGTTTCAAGTCACACAATCTGGATGCCGTCCTCGACGGTGACCTCGACCCGCTGCTCGACGCGCTCGGCAAAGCCGACCGCGACGCCCGAATGGCTGCCGAGTAATCGGCATGCGGGGCGCTCGAGTGCACGGGGTGATCCAGTGACCGAACGACTCCGGTTGCGTCCGCTGATCGTCGAAGCCGCCGCGCGCCTGGCCGAGGCGGGCGTCGGTTCGCCACTGCCGGACGCGGAGAACCTCGCGGCCCATGTGCTCGGCACCGAGCGCATGCGGTTGGCGCTGATCCCGATGGTCGAGCTCGAGGTCGCCGATCGGTACCGCGCGCTGATCGAGCAGCGGGCCGCGCGAATTCCCTTGCAGCACTTGACCGGAACGGCGGCGATGGGCGAGATCGACCTCGCTGTCGGCCCCGGCGTGTTCGTCCCGCGCCCGGAGACCGAGCTGCTGTTCGCGTGGGCGCTGGGCTATCTCGGGACACTCACCCACGACCACACTCCGATCGTCGTCGACCTGTGCACAGGCTCGGGCGCCCTGGCGCTGGCCATCGCGCACGCTCGCCCCGACGCCGAGGTCCATGCCGTCGAACTCGACCCCGACGCCCTCTCCTGGGCCCGTCGCAACGCCGGCACCCGCATCGCCGAGGGCGACACCCCGATCACCCTGTATGCCGACGACGTCACCGACCCGGCCCTGCTCACCCCGCTGACGGGCCGCGTCGACCTGGTCGTCGCCAACCCGCCCTACATCCCCGACGCGGCGATCCTCGACCCCGAGGTTGCCGACCACGACCCTCACCGCGCCCTCTTCGGCGGCCAGGACGGCCTCGACATCATTCGGGCGATGGTCCCCACCATCGCCCGTCTGCTGCGCCCCGGCGGCGCGACCGCCATCGAGCACGACGACACCAACGGCGGGGGAGTGGCGGCTCTGCTCGCGGCAGCCGGCTTCACCGGCATCGTCGAACACACCGACCTGGCCGACAAGCCCCGCTTCGTCGTCGCGGGCACGGATCATCCCTGACCGAGTTCGACGGCGACGCCGCGTCTGCTGTTCGTGACCGGCAAACATCGAACGCCGACGAATCGCATGGTCGGGCGAGCGCGGTGCCACCCAGCACACTCCGGGCATCTGATGCCACTACTGATCCGCGCACGGGCAGGAGTAGCTCGCCGGGGACGGCCAAAAGTCCCCCTACATCCGGCCGTCGGCTCGAGAGCTACACTCTTGCCGCACCTAAGACCGGCTAAATATTCGGAGAGGCGGAACAGCGTGAGTACCGTCTATGACTGTGCCGAGAGCGATTCGCGGGCCGCGGGGATTACGGCGGCTACCAGCGCGTTGAAGTCCGGTCGTCTGGTCGTGATGCCGACCGACACGCTCTACGGCCTCGCCGCCGACGCGTTCGATTCCGCCGCGGTGAGTGATCTGCTGGCCGCCAAGCGGCGCGGGCGGGATATGCCGGTGCCGGTGCTCGTCGGGTCGTGGCACACGATCGACGGTCTGGTTTTCTCGGTGCGTCCGCAGGCCCGGGAGCTGATCCGCGCGTTCTGGCCCGGTGCGCTGAGTCTTGTCGTACAGGCCGCGCCTTCGCTCGCGTGGGATCTCGGTGATACCCGTGGCACGGTGATGTTGCGGATGCCGTTGCATCCCGTGGCGCTCGAATTGTTGCGTGAGGTCGGGCCGCTGGCGGTGTCGAGCGCCAATGTGTCGGGGCAGCCGCCCGCGACCACCGCCGCGCAGGCGCGCGAGCAGCTGGGGTCGCTGGCGAGCGTGTATCTCGACGGCGGTCCGGCCGAACACGCTGTGGCCTCGACGATCGTCGACCTCACCGCGGATCAGCCGCGGGTGTTGCGGGAGGGTGCTGTGTCGGTGGCCGATATCGCGGAGGTGCTCGGGATGGTGCCGGAAGCCCTGATCAGCTCCGCACAGCGGTGATCGCACGCCGCTGATGAGCTCAGTCGTTCCCCTGCGCGAGCTACTGCTCGTGCTGCTCGTCTCCGCCACGGTGACTTTCCTGGCCACCGGAGGTGTGCGGGTGCTCGCCATCGCGTTCGGTGCCGTGGCGGTGCCACGTGAGCGTGATGTGCACGTGAAGCCGGTGCCGCGGATGGGTGGTGTCGGCATGTATGTCGGCGTCGTCGCCGCGGTGCTGTTCGCGCACCAGTTGCCCGCGCTGCGAAGAGGTTTCGACTACGCCCCGGATATCCCGGCGGTGCTGGTCGCCGCGACGATCATCGTGCTGGTCGGCATCGTGGACGATCGGTGGGGCTTGGACGCGCTCACCAAATTCGTCGGTCAGATCACCGCCGCGGGCGTGATGGCCGTGATGGGCCTGAGCTGGTACGTGATCTACAACCCCTTCAACGACACCACCGTTGTGCTCGACGCGTTGCAGGGTGGCCTGGTGACCGTCGGCATCACCGTCACCCTGGTGAACGCGATGAACTTCGTCGACGGTTTGGACGGTCTCGCCGCCGGTCTCGGTTTGATCTGCGCGAGCGCGGTTTTCGTGTTCTCCATCGGTTTGCTCTACGACCAGGGCGGTTCGGTCGACACCTATCCGCCCGCGTTGCTGGCCGCCGCGCTGGCCGGCGCCTGTCTCGGATTTCTGCCGCACAATTTCTCGCCCGCGCGAATATTCATGGGCGATACCGGCTCGATGATGATCGGTTTGATCTTGGCCGCGGTATCCACCGGTGCCTCCGGCCGAATTCCCCTACAGGGTTACGGCCCGCGCGACATTGTCGGTTTGCTGTCGCCGCTGTTGCTGGTCGGCGCGGTGATGTTCATTCCGGTCCTCGACCTGTTGCTGGCGATCGTGCGCCGGGTGCGCGCCGGCGTGAGTTTCTCCACACCGGACAAAATGCATCTGCACCACCGATTGCTCCAGATCGGACATTCGCACCGTCGCGTGGTCTTGCTGATCTATTTATGGGTCGGCGTACTCGCGTTCGGCGCGGTGGGAACTTCCCTGATGGATCGGCGACTCGTTGTTCTGCTGGTAGCGGGCGGATTGGTGTTCGCGCTGCTGGTGACCGCGATCCCGTCGGTACGCAGGACCGAGTCGGCAAAGAGCTGACAACGGCGCGCAAGGTAAAGTTCGGCGCGTGAGCTTTACACCCGAAACCGTGCCAGGCCCCGACGCCCCCCTGCGCGCCGCGCTGCGCTACGGCCTGATCGGCCTCGGTGTGCTGGTCGTGCTCTCGATCGCCATCGCCGGTGCGGTGGCGGGCGCACCGGGAATATGGGGCGCGGTGCTCGGGTCGGCGATCGGCGGCGCGTTCATCCTGACGACAGTCGTGGTCGTCCTGCTCGGCGCGAAGCTGCCGCCGAGCACCGCGGGCCTGGCGATGTTGGCGGGCTGGGTGGGCAAGATGCTGGTCGGACTGCTGGTCATCGCCGTTTTGCGGCAGTTCGACTTCTACAGCAGGCCCGCGCTGTTCTTCACCGTTGTCGGTGCTCTGGTCATCGTGCTGGGTGCCGAGGTGTATGGAGTTGCGCGCCAGAAGGTTCCGTACGTGACGACACGCGCGGGGGACGGCGAAACGGCTTCCGAGCAGGAATAATCCCACCCAGCTACACACTGTCGTAGATAGCTTGGTAAAGTGTTGGTAAGCAAGCAGCCAAGCTGGGGCCGAACCCCACTACTTGGGGGGATCGTCGCGATCCCGCCTGGTGCCGCTATGCTTACTGCCGAGTCCGGGCTGATTGCCCGGCGGAGGCATATCGACGATGTCGCCGACACCGCGCAGGTGCTATGCGGACTTTTGCCGCGGAGCCCGTTGTGGCCACGTTCGAGCGTTTGAGTTGATAGCACCTGATCGTCAATGTCCGATCGAACCGACGGGATGATGTTCCCGCGGCCCGAACACGGGAGAGAACGCTGAGCGCCACAACATGGGCGGGCGAGTTCCATACGCCATCACTAATCGACTTCTTCCCTCCAGCGATCTTGTTCGAGGGCACGTTCATCGAGATCGACCGCCTGGTGCTCGTTCGCGTCTTGATGACCGCGGTGCTGTTCGGATTCATGCTCGCAGCATTTCGGAGCCCGCGGATCATTCCCGGCCGGCTGCAGAACATCGCCGAGTTCGGTCTGGTCTTCGTCAAGGAGCAGATTTGCGACGAGGTGCTGGGTAAGGAATCCGGGCGGAAGTTCTTCCCGCTGATCGCGACGATCTTCTTCACGGTCCTTTTCCTGAACTTTTCGGGCGTCGTTCCCGGCTTGAACATCTCCACCAACGGCCGGATCGCCATGCCGCTGGTCCTGGCCGTGATCGCGTACATCGCGTTCAACTACGTCGGCATCAGGAAGTACGGCTTCATCAAGTACATGCGCAGCAGCATCGTGGTTCCGGGTGTTCCGGCTGCGCTCCATGTGCTTCTGATCCCGATCGAGTTCATGTCGACCTTCCTGCTGCGTCCCTTCACGCTGACCGTCCGACTCATGGCCAACATGCTCGCCGGTCACATCCTGCTGGTGATGTTCTTCGCCGCGACGCAGTTCTTCCTGTTCGACGCGGACAACTGGATGAAGGTCTTCGCACCGTTCTCGCTCCTCGCGGGCATCGCGTTCACGCTCTTCGAGCTGCTCGTCGTCCTGCTGCAGGCCTACGTTTTCGCGCTGCTGGTTGCGATCTACATCGGACAAGCCGAGCACGTCGATTCACACTGATCCGACTAGCCACTTACACGAAACCCCTGCTGCACCACGCCGTCCGGCGGGTGAGCAACAGAAAGGAATGGAAGACTCATGAGCCTCTCGTACTTGGCCCAGGAAGCCGTCAACACCACCTCCACCAACAAGGGCTTCGGTGCCATCGGCTATGGTCTGGCCGCGATCGGCCCCGGCGTCGGCATCGGCATCCTCGTGGGTAAGACGATCGAAGGTATCGCCCGTCAGCCCGAGCTGGCCGGTCAGCTCCGGACCACCATGTTCCTCGGCATCGCGCTGACCGAGGCCCTTGCCCTGCTCGGCCTCGTCGCCGGCTTCATTTTCTGATTCCCATGCCTCAGTACACACTGCTGGCTGCAGAGGAAGCAGAGACCGTCAATCCTCTGATCCCAGCCACATACGACATCGTGTGGTCGGCGATCTGCGTCGCCATCATCGCGGTCCTGTTCTACAAGTTCGTGGCACCGCGCCTGACCAAGGTGCTCGATGAGCGTGCTGAAAAGATCCAGGGCGGTATCGCCAGGGCCGAAGCAGCTCAAGAAGAAGCACAGCACACGCTGCAGCAGTACCAGCAGCAGCTTGCCGAAGCCCGGCTCGAGGCCGCGCGCATCCGCGAGGAAGCACGCACCCAGGGTCAGCAGATCCTCGCGCAGATGCGCACGGATGCCCAGGCCGAAAGCGACCGCATCGTCGCCGCCGGTCACTCCCAGCTGGAAGCCCAGCGCCAGCAGATCCTGACGGAGCTGCGTTCCGAGGTCGGCCGTACGGCCGTCGACCTGGCCGAGAAGATCATCGGTCAGTCTGTTTCGGACGAAGCCAAGCAGGCGGCGTCGATCGACAAGTTCCTCCGCGAACTCGACGACACCGACGCCATCGGGGTCGGAAGGTAGCGACGCGAAAGTGAGAAGCATGTACGCAGCGAGCCGCGAGGCCAGTACCCGGTCTCGCGAGGCGCTTCGGGTCGCTCTGACCGGAAGCGAAACTGTCGCGGCCACAACGGGGTCGGAACTGTTCGCCGTTGTCGCCGTGCTGGACGACCAGCGTTCGCTGCGTGTGGCGCTCGCGGACGCCTCGGTACCGGGTTCGGCGCGCGCTGAGCTCAGTGAACGGGTCTTCGGCGGCAAGGTCAGCGCTGCCACGCAGGCAGTGCTGACCACCGCGGTGGCGCAGGACTGGTCACGCACCCGCGACCTGGTCGAAACCTTGGTGCTGCTCGGGCAGGAGGCTCTGCTGGAGTCTGCCGCCGTCGGTGGCCGACAGGACGCGGTGGAGGACGAGCTGTTCCGGCTCGGACGCATCATCGCCGACAACCCGCAGCTCGAGCAGGCACTGTCCGATCAGGGAAAGCCCGCGCACGCGCGCCGCGAACTGATCGAGCGGCTGCTCACCGGCAAGGTCGAGCCGGTCACCCTGGCGCTGGCCGAGCAGGCGGCGACCCGGCTGCGGACCAACAACATCGGCGTCGCCTTCGACGCCCTGTCCGATCTGGCGGCGGCCCGTCGTGACCAGATCGTCGCCCACGTGAACTCGGCGGTCGAGCTGAACGATCAGCAGAAGGAGAAGCTGTCGGCTTCCCTGCAGCGGATCTACGGCAAGGCGGTCACCGTGCACGTGCAGGTCGACCCGACGCTGCTGAGCGGCGTCGTCGTGCGCGTCGGAGACGACGTGATCGACGGCAGCGCCACCGGCCGACTGGAGAAGCTGCGTCGGGCTCTGTCGTAATCGACAAGGCCCTGACTCCACTTCCCCCATCCCCGACATTCGAGACCACAGCGAGAGCAGGAACAACATGGCGGAGCTGACGATCTCCTCCGACGAGATCCGTAGCGCGATCGAGAGCTACACCCAGAGCTACACCCCGGAAACCTCCATCGAAGAAGTCGGCGTCGTGACCGATACCGGCGACGGTATCGCGCACGTCAGCGGCCTGCCTTCGGCGATGGCCAACGAGCTGCTCGAGTTCCCCGGCGGGGTTCTCGGCGTCGCGCTGAACCTCGAGGACACCAACATCGGTGCCGTCATTCTCGGCGAGTACGCCTCGCTGGAAGAGGGCCAGCAGGTCCGTCGCACCGGCGACGTGCTCTCCGTCCCCGTGGGTGACAAGTTCCTCGGTCGCGTCGTCAACCCGCTCGGCCAGCCGATCGACGGCCTGGGCGAGATCGAGTCCGACGAGCGCCGCGTGCTGGAGCTGCAGGCCGCGTCCGTGCTGGAACGTCAGCCGGTCGAAGAGCCCCTCGCCACCGGTATCACCGCGATCGACGCGCTGACCGCCATCGGTCGCGGCCAGCGTCAGCTGATCATCGGCGACCGCAAGACGGGCAAGACCGCCGTCGCGATCGACGCGATCCTGAACCAGAAGGCGAACTGGGAGACCGGCGACGCCGACAAGCAGGTTCGCTGCATCTACGTCGCGATCGGCCAGAAGGGCTCCACCATCGCGGGCGTCAAGACCGCGCTCGAGGAGCACGGCGCGATGGAGTACACCACCATCGTCGCGGCCCCGGCCTCCGACTCCGCCGGCTTCAAGTGGCTGGCTCCGTACACCGGTTCGGCCATCGGCCAGCACTGGATGTACCAGGGCAAGCACGTCCTCATCGTGTTCGACGACCTGACCAAGCAGGCCGAGGCGTACCGCGCCATCTCGCTGCTGCTGCGTCGTCCGCCGGGCCGCGAGGCGTACCCCGGTGACGTCTTCTACCTGCACTCCCGTCTGCTGGAGCGTTGCGCGAAGCTGTCCGACGAGATGGGCGCGGGCTCGATGACCGGTCTGCCGATCATCGAGACCAAGGCCAACGACGTCTCGGCGTTCATCCCGACCAACGTCATCTCCATCACCGACGGCCAGGTCTTCCTCGAGTCCGACCTGTTCAACAAGGGCGTCCGCCCGGCGATCAACGTCGGTACCTCGGTCTCCCGTGTCGGTGGCGCCGCCCAGACCAAGGCCATGAAGAAGGTCGCCGGTTCGCTGCGTCTGGAAATGGCGCAGTACCGCGAGCTGGAGGCGTTCTCCGCCTTCGCCTCCGACCTCGACGCCGCGTCGCTGGCGCAGCTCGAGCGTGGTGCCCGCTGGGTGGAGCTGCTCAAGCAGGATCAGTACTCCCCGGTCTCGGTCGAGGATCAGGTCGTCTCGATCTTCCTGGTCGACGCCGGTTACTACGAGTCGGTGCCCGTCGAAGACGTGCGTCGCTTCACCGCCGAGCTGCTCGAGTACCTGCACGGTGCGACCCAGAGCTCGTTCGACGCGCTCGAGGGTGGCAAGAAGCCGCTCGCCGGCGAGGCCGCCGACGCGATCAAGGCCGAGACCGACAAGTTCAAGCAGGGCTTCCTCGATTCGAACGGCAATCGCATCGTGAACGAGGCTGCCGCGGGCGAGCTGGACCACGAAGAGGTCGAGTCGCTGTCGGTCACCCGCAAGCACGTCGACAAGTAAGCCGGGTCCATGATGTCGGCAATTTCCGATCTGGCGAATGAAGGGAGTGTGAACCGCTAGTGGCAAGTTTGCGCGAATTGCGCTCCCGCATTCGTGGTGTGAATTCGATCAAGAAGATCACCAAGGCTCAGGAACTGATCGCGACCTCGCGAATTTCCAAGGCCCAGGCCAGGGTTGCGGCTGCCAAGCCGTACGCCGAGGAGATCACCAAGGTCCTCGGCGAACTGGCGAGCGCTTCGAAGAACCTGTCGCACCCGCTGCTGACCGAGCGTCTCAACGCTCGTCGGGCCGCCGTCCTGGTGATCACCAGTGACAGCGGTATGTGCGGTGGCTACAACTCGAACGTGCTCAAGCGTGCCGAAGAGCTCATGACCACGCTGCGTGGCGACGGCAAGGAACCCGTTCTGTACGTGATGGGCAGTAAGGGCATCACGTACTACAAGTTCCGCAACCGTCCGTTCCAGGCGTCGTGGTTCGGCTTCTCCCAGCAGCCCAAGTACACCGATGCCTCGGCCGCGTGCCAGCACCTGGTCGAGGCCTTCATGGCCGGTTCCGCCGGCGAGGTCCCCTCGCTCGACGGCACCGGAACCATCGAGGGTGTCGACGAGCTGCACATCGTGTACACCAAGTTCGTCTCGATGCTGACCCAGAACCCGGAGGTGCGCCGCCTGGCGCCGATCCAGGTCAGCTACGTCGACGAGAACTACGAGCTCGGCGACGACATCATGTCGGACTCGCCGAACGCGGTGGTGTCGCCACAGTACGAGTTCGAGCCGGACGCCGATGTGCTGCTCGGGGCATTGCTGCCCAAGTACATCAACACGCGTATCTACGCATCGTTGCTCGAGGCAGCGGCATCCGAGTCCGCGGCTCGGCGCACCGCAATGAAGGCGGCGACCGATAACGCCAACGAGCTGGCCAATGTGCTCCAGCGCGAGGCGAACTCGGTGCGTCAGGCCCAGATCACGCAGGAAATCAGCGAAATCGTCGGCGGCGTCAATGCGCTGGCGTCGAGCTCGGACCGCGACTAAGTAGCGCAGGAAGAGAACCAATCTAATGACCGCAGCTGTCACTCAGGACAACGCGAAGAAGGCGGGCGAAACCGCTGGTCGCGTCGTCCGTGTCATCGGCCCCGTCGTGGACGTCGAGTTCCCGCGTGGCGCCATCCCCGAGCTGTTCAACGCTCTGAACTCCGACATCGAGCTCCCGTCGGTGGCCAAGACCCTCACCCTCGAGGTCGCCCAGCACCTCGGCGACAACATCGTGCGCACCATCTCGATGCAGCCGACCGACGGCCTGGTCCGTGGCGCGACTGTCACCGACACCGGCAAGCCGATCTCGGTGCCCGTCGGCGACATCGTCAAGGGCCACGTGTTCAACGCCCTCGGTGACTGCCTCGACACCCCCGGCCTCGGCCGGGACGGCGAGCAGTGGGGCATCCACCGTCAGCCGCCGAGCTTCGACCAGCTCGAGGGCAAGACCGAGATCCTCGAGACCGGTGTCAAGGTCATCGACCTGCTGACCCCGTACGTCAAGGGCGGCAAGATCGGTCTGTTCGGTGGTGCCGGTGTCGGCAAGACCGTTCTGATCCAGGAGATGATCACCCGTATCGCTCGCGAGTTCTCGGGCACCTCGGTGTTCGCGGGCGTCGGTGAGCGTACTCGTGAGGGCACCGACCTCCGTCTGGAAATGGAAGAGATGGGCGTCCTTCCGGACACCGCCCTCGTCTTCGGCCAGATGGACGAGCCGCCGGGCACGCGTATGCGCGTGGCCCTGTCGGCGCTGACCATGGCGGAGTACTTCCGCGATGTCCAGCACCAGGACGTGCTGCTCTTCATCGACAACATCTTCCGTTTCACCCAGGCCGGTTCCGAGGTCTCGACCCTGCTGGGTCGCATGCCTTCGGCCGTGGGTTACCAGCCGACGCTGGCGGACGAGATGGGTCAGCTCCAGGAGCGCATCACCTCGACCAAGGGTCGCTCGATCACCTCGCTGCAGGCGATCTACGTCCCCGCCGACGACTACACCGACCCGGCGCCGGCGACCACCTTCGCCCACCTGGATGCGACGACCGAGCTTTCGCGCCCGATCTCGCAGAAGGGCATCTACCCGGCCGTCGACCCGCTGACCTCGACCTCTCGTATCCTCGAGGCTTCGATCGTCGGCGAGCGCCACTTCCGGGTTGCCAACGAGGTCAAGCGGATCCTGCAGAAGTACAAGGAACTGCAGGACATCATCGCCATCCTCGGCATGGACGAGCTCTCCGAAGAGGACAAGGTCCTCGTCGGTCGCGCCCGTCGCCTGGAGAAGTTCCTCGGTCAGAACTTCATCGTCGCCGAGAAGTTCACCGGCCAGGTCGGCTCGGTCGTTCCGCTGGAGCAGACCATCGACGACTTCGACCGTGTCTGCAAGGGTGAGTTCGACCACTACCCGGAGCAGGCGTTCAACTCCTGCGGTGGTCTCGACGACGTCGAGGCAGCCGCGAAGAAGATCCTCGGGAAGTAGTCCACTATGGCGGAGATGACAGTTGATCTCGTAGCTGTGGAACGCAAGCTCTGGTCCGGCCAGGCTACGTTCGTCAGCGCGCAGACCACCGAAGGTGGGATCGGCATCATGGCGGGCCATGAGCCGCTGCTGGGTCAGCTCGTCGAGGGTGGCACGGTTTCGATCGTGTCGACCGACGGCGAGCGGATCGTCGCCGCGGTGCACGGTGGCTTCTTCTCGGTCACCGCCGATACCGTGCGTGTGCTGGCCGAGTCCGCGGAACTGGCGGGCGAGGTCGACGTCGACGCGGCGCGCAAGGTGCTGGCCGATGCGAGTGCCACCGAGGTGGAGCTGCGCGCGGCCCAGGGCCAGGTGCGTGCGGTCGAAGCGACCGTGACCGACTGATCGCAGTAGTACGACTCTCTGCCGGCGAGGAACTTCGGTTCCTCGCCGGCAGAGTTGTTTTTACCGCCTTTTCGTGGGGATAGATGATCCGGCCGGAGCGCCGTGTAGTGGGCGTGATTGAATGTCTGGGCGGGGGTGTCTTTGACACCGGCTAGAGCGAAAGGGCGTACGGCATTGCAAACCGGGATGGTTCTCCTGATCATTCTGGTGCTGACGCTCGTGTTCGTAGCCGGTGCGTCGACCTATCGGCTGGTGATGTTGCGCCGCGGGGGCACGGCCGCACTCCTACGTTCGCTGCCCGCGCGCGGCGGCCAAGGCTGGCGGCACGGGCTCATTCGCTACGACGAGGATCGCCTCGTCTTCTTCAAATTGACCAGCCTGAAATTCGGACCCGACTCCACGGTGCATCGGCAGGGCCTCGAGATCGTCGAGCGCCGAGCGCCGCAGGGCGACGAATTCGACATCATGAGCGATGACATCGTGGTGGTAGCCGTCACCGATCCGCACAGCAAATTCGAGCTCGCGCTCGACCGCGGTTCGATGGCGGCTTTTCTGTCCTGGGTGGAGTCGCGACCGTCCGATCGCGCCCGCCGTACTCGTGGAGGCCCGTCGTGAGCGTGCATTTGACCCGGATCTATACCCGCACGGGTGACGACGGGACGACCGGTCTCAGCGATTTCTCCCGTGTCGCCAAGAACGATCCCCGGCTGATCGCCTACGCCGACTGCGACGAGGCCAACGCGGCTCTCGGTGTCGCTGTCGCGCTCGGTGCGCCCGAGCCCGCTGTGCTGGCGGTGCTGCGACAGATCCAGAACGATCTGTTCGACGCGGGCGCCGATCTGTCCACCCCGGTTGTCGCCGAACCGAAGTACCCGCCGCTGCGCATCACCCAGCCCTATATCGACCGGCTGGAGAAGTGGTGCGACGAGTTCAACGACGGTCTGGCACCGCTGAATTCGTTCATCCTGCCCGGCGGCACGCCGTTGGCTGCGTTGTTGCACACAGCCCGCACCGTGGTGCGCCGCGCCGAGCGATCAGCGTGGGCGGCCGTGGAAGCGCACCCCGACGACACCGGTGTGCTGCCCGCGAAATACCTGAACCGACTCTCGGACCTGCTGTTCATCCTCAGCCGGGCGACCAATCCCGCCGGCGATGTCCTGTGGCAGCCCGGCGGCGGGCTGCCACGCTGAAAGCGACTCTCCGGCGCGGAGAATCGGTCGGTTTCTTGTTCATTCGTGGCAGGGGGGCGTGTCGTCGCGTGACGGTCGATAAGCTGGCGTGGTGAGCGAACGGTTTCTGGTCTCCGGCGGCAATCGACTCGTCGGCGAGGTCGCGGTCGGCGGCGCGAAGAACAGCGTGCTGAAGCTGATGGCTGCCTCGTTGCTGGCCGAGGGCACGACCATCATCACCAACTGCCCGGACATTCTCGATGTCCCCTTGATGGCGGAGGTGCTGCGCGGCCTCGGCTGCGATGTGACGATCTCCGACGACGTCAGCGGTGACAACTCGGTGGTGACGATCGATACCCCCGCCGAGCCCAAGTACCACGCGGACTTCCCCGCGGTGACCCAGTTCCGCGCCTCGGTGTGTGTGCTCGGTCCGCTGATGGCGCGCTGCAAACGCGCCGTGGTGGCGCTGCCCGGTGGCGATGCGATCGGTTCGCGACCCCTTGACATGCACCAGGCGGGCCTACGCCTGCTCGGTGCGACCAGTGCGATCGAGCACGGTTGCGTCGTGGCGTCGGCCGAACAGTTGCAGGGCGCGCGGATCCGCCTCGACTTCCCGTCGGTGGGCGCGACCGAGAACATCCTGATGGCCGCGGTCCTGGCCGAGGGGGAGACGGTCATCGACAATGCGGCGCGCGAGCCCGACATCGTCGACCTGTGCACCATGCTCGTCCAGATGGGTGCGCAGATCGACGGTGCCGGTTCCTCCGTGCTCACCGTGCAGGGCGTCAAGAGGCTCTCGCCCACCACGCACCGGGTGATCGGCGACCGTATCGTCGCCGCCACCTGGGGGATCGCCGCCGCGATGACCACCGGCGATGTCCGGGTCACCGGTGTCAACCCCAAGCACCTGGCCCTGGTGCTGGACAAGCTGCGCTCGGCCGGTGCGCGAATCTCCTACGAGGCTAACGGCTTCCGGGTTGTACAGGCCGAACGTCCGCGCGCGGTGAACTTCGCGACGCTGCCGTTCCCCGGTTTCCCGACCGACCTGCAGCCGATGGCCATCGGCCTGGCCGCGATCGCCGACGGCACCTCGATGATCACCGAGAACGTTTTCGAGGCGCGGTTCCGGTTCGTGGAGGAGATGATCCGGCTCGGCTCCGATGCCCGGACCGACGGTCACCACGCGGTGGTCCGTGGGATCCCGAGGTTGTCCAGTGCGCCGGTCTGGTCCTCCGACATCCGTGCGGGTGCGGGCCTGGTGCTCGCCGGCCTCGTCGCCGACGGTGTCACCGAAGTGCACGACGTCTATCACATCGACCGCGGTTACCCGAGGTTCGTCGAGCAGATGCAGGCGCTCGGGGGACAGGTCGAACGGGTAGATGCGCCGAAATAGGCCGCTGACCAGCCGATTTGACTTCGTGTTGGTCGGCACGTAACTTTATTCGAGTCAGAGCGACACGGACACCGACTCAGCCACTGGCTGGGACACGAGGTAGGACGTTGAGCGCCTGACTGACTGCGTGTTCAGACGGACTCGGTACGGATTTGCTTCCGGCCGGTTGTCTGAGCTAAGTTTGAACTCTTGCCTCACCGAAACCCCGACGAGAAGTTGTGGGTAGAAGTGTGTGCGTGTGTTCTTTGAGAACTCAATAGTGTGTCGATGAATGTCAGTGCCAATATTTATTATTGGTTCCAGCCTTCGCGTACCCCCCGGTCGTGGAAGGTTGGACATTGAAAAACAACAGCGAACTTTTTTGCTGGTGTTTGGCTTTGCTAGATTTTCGGACTCTAGTTAGATAGTTTTGATTCGCTCTCCCTTGGGAGGGTTGTTTCGAGAGTCTTCAACGGAGAGTTTGATTCTGGCTCAGGACGAACGCTAGCGGCGTGCTTAACACATGCAAGTCGAGCGGTAAGG
>NZ_JBHUYK010000038.1:0-57532 GCF_042668615.1 Nocardia sp. NPDC057272
GGTCGGTTGCGCGGTACTTCGTTGTACCGACGCAACCGACCCGGCCACTGTCTTTCGATACCGACCGAGTTCGCCTCGACCTCGACGCGAACCGGACGGACTACTCGCTACGCCAGGTCACGACCTCGTTCAGTGGCGCCCGCGCGGTGCGGTAGCTGTTGGCGGGATGGTCGACGGCGGCGTAGCCGAAAGAGATGCCCGCCAGCACCTTTCGATCCTCGGGAATGTCGAAGTAGTCCCGGATGAAGGCCGAGCGGCCTGCCAGCGCGGCCTGCGGAATCGTGGCGATTCCCAAGCTCGTCGCGGCGAGCAGGAAGGTGCCGATGTAGAGGCCGCTGTCCACGGCGCCGTACACACCCTGCTCCGCCGCGGTGGTGACGATCGCGACGTGCGGTGCGCCGAACAGCCGGAAGTTCTCGAAAGCCTGCCGCGCCGACGCCGCACGATCACCGCGTTCGACACCCACGGCCTCGCACAGTTGCCAACCGGTCGTGCTGCGGCGCTCGCGATACACGCCGCGATACTCCGCGGGCGGGGCGAAGTCGAATTCCTCTCCGAGCTCACCGCCCTTCCCCGCGGCGTAGTCGGCCAGCCCAGCCCGGAACCGCTCGGTGCCCTCCCCTGTCGTAACGATCACCTGCCACGGCTGGGTGTTGCACCAGGACGCGGACCGCTGCGAAAGGCTGAGTAGTCGCTCGATCGTCGGCCGTGGCACTTCACGCGATTCGAAGGCCCGGCAGCTCCACCTGCTCGACAACAGCTCGGCCACCACAGCCGATCTGTCCGCTATCGGAACAGGTTGCGCCACAGTGCTCGTCGTGGTCGCGCGCGCCACGGTCAGTCCTCCACCGAGATCACGCCCGCGGCCAGGAGTTCGTCGATCTGCTCCGCGGAGTAGATCTCACTCGCGACGGAGCGTGTGTCGGCGCCGACGCGCGGCGCCGCGCCCGGACGGTCCGGCCGCTCACCTTCGAAGCGCCACGGCGGTCGCACGAGCGCGAGCCCGTCGTCCTGCGGCTCGATCATGCGCAGCCAGTCGACCTGTTCGTGTTCGACGTAGCCGGTCATCGACAACACCGGCGCGAACGGCACATCCTCGGCGGTCAGGACCTTCTCCCACTCGTCGAATGTGCGGCGCTCGAACTCGGCGGCGACGAGTGGCACCAGCTCGTGGTAGTTCGCCTCGCGCGGCCGGTACTCGGCGAAGCGCGGGTCCGCGGCGAGATCGGTGCGGTCCATCGCCCGGCACAACGCCTGCCAGAACTTCTGCGACGAGGACAGATGGACGGCCAAGAACTCCCCTGACGCGGTCCGCACACAAAAGTTCTGGGCCTGCGGATGCCTGCTCTGGCGGGTGGGATCGGCGCCGAGCTCGAATGCCTGGCTGATGCCGTCGGCCGCGAGCACGCTGACCGCCTCCATGATCGAGGTCTCCACGTGCTGCGACTGCCCCGTCCGCAATCGACCGACCAGTGCGGCGAGCACACCCGCCGCAGTGCTCAGCCCGGTGACCAGGTCGGCGCTCAGACCGCCGGTCAGCTGGGGGTGACCCTCGTCGCCGAAGAGCGAGTAGAGGCCGCCGAACGCCTGTCCGATGGTGTCGTAGGCGGGACGGTTCGCCAGCGGTCCACCGTTGCCGAAGCCGGTCACCGAGCCGTAGACGATGTCGGGTCGCAGCGCGCGACAATCCTCGGGCCCCAGCCCCATCGCCGCGACCTTGCCCGGACGGAGGTTCTCGAGCACGACGTCGAAGTGCGGCACCAATGCCTTCACCAGCGCGATGCCCTCGGGGGTCTTCAGGTCGACGGCGAGACTGCGCTTGCCGGTGTTGTACTGCCGGAAGTACGGGCTGGCATCGTTTTGATGGCGCCGGAAGTCCTCGCCGACCACCGGGCGCTCTACCTTCACCACTTCGGCGCCGAGCGCGCACAACATCGACGTGGCGTACGGGAGCGCGATGTAGCCCCCGATCTCCAGGATCCGGATACCGTCGAGCGGCCTGTGCTGCATAGCCTGTCTCCCTTTTCTCACTGGCTCATATTATATATTATCTCCACGCAGTGGTGCCACCGGTCACATTCCAGCGGGATCGGTGGGCATGCGTGAGCCAGGTAACCGACATGATAGGCATAGTGGCGGCGGACACAGAAACTTCCGCCGATGGCCTCGGTTATATCATATACTTTACATGAGCCGGATCACACGGCGCGGTCAGAATGCCTCCCACAAACGGTGCTGACCAGGCAATTCGCACCCCGGCATACGATCGCCGACGAAGACGATAGGTCGACCAATGAGTGTTCAGACAGAGTTGTGGCAGGGACAGTTCGACAAGCTGTTCATCGGCGGCGAGTGGGTGAAGCCGTCGTCGGAGGCGACCTTCGAGGTCGTCTCCCCCGCCACCGAGGAGGTGCTGGCGCGAGTTGCCGAGGGCACCGAAGCCGATATCGACGCCGCCGTCGCCGCCGCGCGCACCGCGTTCGACTCCGGCCCGTGGCCCCGCATGGAACTCGCCGAACGGATCGCGGTGCTCACCCGGGTCAGTGAGGCGCTCGCCGCGCGCCAGGACGAGGTGGCCAGGCTGATCAGCGCCGAGATGGGTTGCCCGATCACGCTGTCGACCAGGATGCAGTCGATGGGTACCCGGATGCTGCTCGACGCGTTCCTCGAACTCGCGCCGCAGTACCAGTGGTCCGATATCCGCCGATCCGTGACCGGCAACGCACTGGTCACCCGCGAACCGGTCGGCGTCGTCGCGGCTGTGGTGCCGTGGAACGCACCGCTGCAGATCGCCATCATCAAGCTCGCGCCCGCACTGCTGGCCGGGTGCACCGCGATCCTGAAGCCGTCGCCCGAGACCGCGATGTCGGCCTACCTGCTCGCGGAGATCTTCGAGCAGGCCGGTCTGCCCGAGGGTGTGGTCAACGTGGTCGTCGCCGGCCGCGAGGTCAGTGAGCACCTGGTCCGCCATCGCGGCGTCGACAAGGTCTCGTTCACCGGGTCGACCGCCGCGGGCCGCCGGATCGCCGCCATCTGCGGCGAAGACCTGCGCCGCGTCACCCTGGAGCTCGGCGGCAAGTCCGCCGCGATCCTGCTCGACGACACCGCTCTCGACGTCGCGGTACCCATCATCCGGGCGCTGTCGCTGCGCAACACCGGGCAGGTCTGCAGCAATAAGACCCGCATCGTGGTCGCCCGTTCCCTGCGCGACGAACTCTACGACCGGCTGCGCGAGATGGTCGCCTCGATGCCGGTGGGCGATCCGTTCGATCCGGCGACCGAGATCGGCCCGCTGGTGAGTCGCGGCCAGCGTGAGCGCGTCGAGAGTTTCATCGCCGACGCACGGGCGGACGGCAACAAGGTGCTCGTCGGTGGCGGCAGGCCCGAGGACCTCGACCGCGGCTGGTACGTGCAGCCCACGATCTTCGCCGACGTCGACCCCAACGCGAGAATCGCCCAGGAGGAGGTGTTCGGTCCGGTGCTGACCGTGCACACCTTCGACACCGAGGCCGAGGCGATCGAGATCGCCAACAACTCCGACTACGGCCTCAACGGCTCGGTCTTCGCCGCCGACCCCGCGCACGCGCTGGCCGTGGCCCGCCACATCCGCACCGGCACAGTCGAACTCAACGGCACTCCCGCCGGCTTCTTCGCTCCGCTAGGCGGCTTCAAGAACAGCGGCATCGGTCGTGAAGCGGGCCTCGAAGGCTTCGACGCCTATGTCGAGTCCAAGTCCTACGGCCTCCCGCAGTCACTGCTGGACACGCTGGCCTGACGTTCGCATACCCCGAAAGGTCTTTCATGCCTTCCCTACCCCCACTCGAGAACGCGGTCGCCCAGCTGGTCACCGGACTCGACTACGACTCGATCCCGGCCGACGCGCTCGCGGGCGCGCGCCGGCTGATGCAGGACCAGCTGGCGGTGCAGATCGGCTGTGCCTCGCTGCCGTGGAGCCGGGCCGTGCTCGAGCTGACCAAGGCCTCGCACGCGCCCGGTGCCGCTCACGTCACCGCGTCAAGTGACGAAATGAGCGCTGCCGACGCGGCTTTCGTCAACGCGACCTACGGGCACGGTTTCGAGTACGACGATGCTCATCGTTCCAGTTCCAGTCACCCTGGCAGCGCGGTGGTCTCGGCGGCCATCGCGGTCGGCGAGGAACTCGGGGCGTCGCTGGGCGAGGTCATCACCGGCATCGTGGCCGGCTACGAGGTCTACACCCGCATCGGCATCCTGGCCGCGCCGCAACTGCTCGAACGCGGTTTCCACCCACACGGTCTGCTGTCGGCCTTCGGCGCCGCGGCGGTGGTCGCGAAGATGCGCGGCTTCGACGTCGAACGCACCGCGCACGCGCTCTCGATCGCGATGAGCCACAGCTCGGGCACCACCGAATACACCTCCTCGGGCGGCTCGGTGAAGCGGCTGCACTCGGGTATCGGAACGCGCAACGGCATTCGCGCCGCGGAGATGGCCGCCGCGGGCATCACCGGCCCGACCACGTTCCTCTCCGGTGGCAAGGGTTTCTACCGCACCTTTGTCGGCAGGCCGGTCGCGGACGACGCGGCCGAGCTGTTCGCACCGGATGCTTCGTTCGAGATCACCCGCGTGTGGGTGAAGCCCTACTGCTGCTGCGGCATCAACCACGCCTACATCGACGGAGCCCAGCAGCTCACCGCCCGGGCGGCCGACGTCGAATCCGTGCGCCTGGGCATCCAGTCCGGCGGCGACGTGATCATCGGCAACCAGAACGCCAACGCCTACGCCCCCCAGATCATCGAGCACCTGCAGTACAGCCTGCCGTTCCAGTTCGCCCTGGCGATCCTGGGCCGCGGCAACGGTTTCCGCGCCCACCACGACTTCATGGCGGGCCGCCTCGATCTGAGTGAGGGCAGCGAGGTCGCCGCCATGGCGCGGCGGGTGAAGATCGAGGTCGATACCGAACTCGACGCCGAATATCCTGGCCGCTGGGTCGCCGACATCACCGTCGTCTACCACGACGGCACCACCGAACACATCTTCGTCGACAACCCGAGCGGCACCGCCGAAAACCCCATGACCCCCGCCGATCTGGACACCAAGTTCCGCGACCTGACCGTCGCCGACATGGGCGCCGACCGCAGCGAAGCCTTGCTCGCCGCGATCACCACCGGCGGCCCCACCACCCCGATCGCCGAGTTCGCCGCACTGCTGCGTCCCTGAAACGACCGAAGCCGGCTCGGACCTTATCGCCTCAGGGCGATTCAGGTTCGAGCCGGCTTCAGCTTTCTCAAGGCAGCAAATACAAGCGTTCGTTCGGCAGTCGGGGCAGGTCGGTGTAGTGCGCCGCCGCCACCGTGACATCGCAGAGGCGACGGCGGGCCACGTCTTGGACGAACACCATCGCTGCTGTCAGGCAGGCCACGAATTCCATACGCATGGTGGCGAATTGGACCATCAGGCGAATGTCGGGCTCTTCCGGACACGGTGATTGCTTGTCGTGCTTCATGGTGTGCTGACTTGCTTCATAGGATCACGTTCGACTTTCGAGTAAATGGCTGTGCCCCGGCGGGCCTGTTCGGTTCGCCGGGGCACAGTCGGTGCCTGACGGTGATCAGGCGGTCTCGAAGGTGGCGGCCATCCCTTGGCCACCACCGATGCACATGGTGGCCAGGCCACGGCCACCGCCACGACGACGCAGCTCGTGCAGCAAGGTAGTCACCATGCGCACGCCTGTGGCGCCGATCGGGTGGCCGAGGGAGATGCCAGAGCCGTTGACATTGAGGCGGTCGTGGTCGCGCCAGTTCCAGCCCTCGAGGACTGCGAGGACTTGCACGGCGAAGGCTTCGTTGACTTCGACCAGGTCCATCGAGTCCAGCAGCGACACCGTGTCGCTACCCTGGCGCGCGGCGAGTTTCGCGACGGCGGGTACCGGACCGATACCCATGCGCGAGGGCTCGCAGCCCGCGGCGGCCCAACCGGTGAGGTAGCCGATCGGCTCCAGGCCCAGGGCGTCGAGCTGGTCCTCGGCGACGACGAGAAGCCCCGCTGCCGCGTCGTTCTGCTGGCTCGAGTTGCCCGCGGTGACGGTGCCGCCGGGGGTGATCGTGCGCAGCTTCGCCAGCGTCTGTGCCGTGGAGTCCGGGCGGATGCCCTCGTCGGCGGCGAAGACGACCGGGTCGCCCTTGCGCTGCGGCACCGTCACCGGCACCACCTCGTCGGCGAAACGGCCCTCCGCCCACGCCGCGGCGGCACGCTGATGGCTACGGGCGGCGAAGGAGTCGGCCTCTTCGCGCATCAGACCGTAGTCCTGCGCGAGGTTCTCGGCGGTCTCGATCATCCCGGAGATCTTGCCGAACCTGGCCTCGGGCTGGGAGCGCTCGCGGCCGCGGTCGAGCCGGTCGAACAGCTGCACGGTGCCCGCGCGGGCACCCCAGCGGGTGCTGGTCGAGTAGTACTCGATGCGGCTCATCGATTCGACACCGCCGGCGAGTACGACGTCAGCTGCTCCGGTCTGCACCATCATCGCCGAGGTGGCCAGCGCCTGCAGGCCACCACCGCAGCGGCGGTCGAGCTGCATGCCGGGCACGGTGATCGGCAGTCCGGCGTGCAGGGCGAGCCAACGTCCGACGCAGGGCACCTCGGAGCTGGCGTAGGACTGGGCGAACACGACGTCGTCGATGCGTTCGGGATCGATACCCGAGCGCTCGACCACGGCTTTGACCACGGTGGCGCCCAGGTCTTCGACCGCGACGTCACGAAGTGAGCCGCCGAAGGTGCCGACGGGGGTACGGGTGGGGGCAACGATCGCGGCCCGGCGCAGAGTTGACATCTTCTGACTCCGATCAGATCGCGTTGCGCGCGATGAGCTGTGCGGCAATGACATTGCGCTGGATCTCGTTGGTGCCCTCACCGACGATCATCAGCGGCGCGTCGCGGAAGTATCGCTCCACGTCGTATTCCTTGGAGTAGCCGTAGCCGCCGTGCACGCGGATCGCGTCGAGTGCGATCTGCATCGCGGTCTCGGAGGCGAACAGCTTGGCCATGCCCGCTTCCATGTCGGCACGCTCCCCCGCGTCCAGCTTCTGGGCCGCGTCGAGGGTGAGCAGCCGCGCCGCGCGCTGCTTGGTCGCCATGTCCGCGAGGAGGTTTCCGACGGACTGGTGCTTCCAGATCGGCTTGCCGAAGGACTGGCGCTCCTGGGCGTAGCGCACCGCGGAGTCGAGCGCGGCCTGGCCGACACCCAAGGCACGCGAGGCCACCTGAATACGGCCGACCTCGAGGCCGCGCATCATGTGACTCCAGCCCAGGTTCGGCACGCCACCCAGGATGGCGTCGTCGCCGACCTTGCGGCCGTCGAACACCAGCTCGCAGGCTTCGACACCGCGGTAGCCCAGCTTGGGCAGCTTCTTGGAGATGATCATCCCGTCACCGGGCTCCACCAGGATCACGCTCATGCCCTTGTGGGCGGGCTTGGCGTCGCGATCGGTGATGCACAGCAGGCCGATCAGACCGGAGTGGGCGGCGTTGGAGATCCAGGTCTTGGAACCCGAGATGGACCACTGGTCGCCGTCGCGCACCGCGGTGGTGCGCATGGCTTGCAGGTCACTGCCGCCCGCGGGCTCGGTGAGTGCCATCGTCGCGCGGATGGCGCCCTCGGCCATCTTCGGCAGGTACTTCGACTTCTGCTCGTCGGTGCCGAAGGTCTTGATCAGGTAGCTGATCACCGAGTGGCCGCCGATGGCGCCCGCCAGGCTCATCCAGCCGCGCGCCAGTTCCTCGGTGACGCCGGCGAAACAGGCGGTGCTCACGTCGACACCGCCGTATTCGGCGGGCACGAGCAGTCCGAAGAAGCCGAGCTTCTTCATCTCCTCGATGAACTCCTCGGGATAGATGTCGTCCTCTTCGAACTCGCGCACGCGGTTGCGGACCCGCTGATCGACGAAGTCGGCGACCAGATCGACCATCTGCTGCTCATCGGCTGTGAGGCTCATGCCTACCCTTTCCTAGTTCACGCATAAAATATTATATTAGGCCCAGAATTGGCGGGCTTCGAGCATCTCGACCGCGCGGTCGCCGCCGTGCCGGAAGTGCTTCTCGGTCGTGGTGCGGGCGGTGTCCGCGTCGCGTGCCCGCAGCGCGGTCAGGATCTCGCGGTGGTCGCGGTCGGCCGTCTCGGGCCAGTCGTCGTGGGCTTCGTAGAAGCCGTGTGGTCCCGCGCTGCCCAGTACTTTGAGCTCGGTGAGCAGGCGGCGGGATCCGCTGGCGCGGTTGATCATTCGATGGAACTCGAAGTTGAGGGTTTCGCGGTCCCGGCTCGACGATGTTTCCATCCGATTCAGGATCGCCTCGAGCGCGTCCAGTGACACATCGGAGATCCTGGCTGCCGCACGTGCGGCAGCCAGACCCGATACCACGCCGAGCAGCCAGTAGTGATCGCGAACATCGTCACGCGTCATCGGGGCCACGAACGCGCCACGGCGCGGCGGCATGTCGACGATGCTCTCCAGCTCGAGCGCGATCAGCGCCTCGCGCACGGGTAGCTTGCTGATGCCCAGGAATTCGGCGATCTCGTCCTGATCGATCTTGTCACCCGGACGGAGCTCACCCGCGAAGATCCGGCGCCGGATCTCCTGCACCGCAGCCGCTTTCAGGCTCGGTGGTTGCGCGACGCGTGGCAGATCCATCAGGTCTTCCCCGACTCCACCGTCGGCGCGAACTCGGCGCGAATCGCGTCGGTGTGGGCACCGAGAGCAGGCACCGACCCGTTCACCACCGGCCAGTCACGTGCGGTACCCGGCGGCAGCAGGGCGGGCACAGGGCCGGACGGAGTGCCGATCTCGCGCCAACGGTCACGCTCGCGCAGTTGCGGATGCTCGGCGAGTTCGCGCACACCGTTGAGTCGCGCGTTCCCGATCCCAGCCTTGTCGGCACTGTCCTGGATCTCGACCAATGTCTTGGTGGCACACCACTGTTGGACGATCGCATCGACCTCGCCACGGCGGGCGACGCGATCGTCGTTGTGCAGATAGCGCGGATCATCGGCCAGCTCAGGGCGACCCATGAGGTCGGTCATCCGCCGCCACTCACGGTCGCTGGTAGTTCCGAGTACCGCCGTCTGCCCGTCCGAAGTCGGGTAGGCGCCATACGGGGCGATCATCGGCGAGCCCATTCCCACCGGCACCGGTTCGGTATCGGCGTGCAGGACCTGATTGAGAGCGAATCCCATCATCTCCGACACCACATCGAGCATCGCCACGGGCACGACCGCACCGTGTCCGGTGCGCTCGCGGTCGTAGAGCGCGGCCAGGATCGCCGAATACGAGTACAGCGCGGTGCCGATATCAGCGACCGGGATACCGGGCTTGGCGGGGTTGCCGGGTGTGCCGGTGATACTGCACGAGCCCGCTTCGGCCTGGATCAGCAGGTCGTAGGCGCGCTTGTGGTCGAGTGGTCCGCCGCGACCGTAGCCGGAGATGTCGACGATGATCAGCCGGGGAAAGCGGCGTGCGAGTTCGTCGACGCCGAGGCCGAGCCGGTCCAGTGCGCCGGGTCCGAGATTGCTCACCAGCACGTCGGCCCCGGCCAGCATGGCTTCGAGGACCGCGAGGTCATCGGCCGCGCGCAGGTCCAGTGCCGCCGATTCCTTGCCGTGGTTGAGCCAGGTGAAGTGCGCCGACAGGCCACCGACCACGGTGTCGTAGTGACGGGTCGAATCGCCGTAGCCGGGCTGCTCGACCTTGATCACGCGGGCGCCGAGGTCGGCGAGATGGCGGGTGCACAGCGGGGCGGCGATGGCCTGTTCCAGACCGATCACCGTGACACCGGCCAGCGGGCCGTGCGCGCGTGCGGTGCTCATGAGAACTTGGGCTCCCGCTTCTCCCGGTAGGAGCCGACGCCCTCGGCGACATCGGGGCCGCCGAAGTGGTAGAACTCCAGGCCCAGCGATGCGTCGAAGATCGGCATGGCCTGCCGGTACCAGCCGTTGAGCGCCATCTTGGTGCCCTGGATACCGGCCCGCGAACCGGCGGCCAGCTTCTGCGCGATCTCCATGGCCCGGTCCTGGACCTGGTCGTCGTCGACACACAGCGACACCATGCCGATACGCTCGGCTTCCTCGCCGGTGAGTACCTCGTTGGTGAGCAGGTGGTACTTGGCCTTGGCCATCGAGGTGAGCAACGGCCAGCAGATCGCCGCGTGATCGCCCGCCGCCACGCCGAGGCGCACGTGCCCGTCGACGATCTTGGCGCGGCGACCCGCCACCGAGATGTCGGCCAGCAGCGCTGCCACCAGGCCCGCACCGGCGGCCGGCCCGTTGATCGCGGAGATGATCGGCTGGGGTACTTCGATGATGTTGCGCACCAGGTCCCGCGCCTCGCGCATGACCCGTGTCCGCGAGCTGTAGTCACCGATCATGTCCTCGACGAGGTCGAAGCTGCCACCGGCGGAGAAGGCCCGCTCCCCCGCGCCGCGGATGATCACCGCGCGCACGGATTCGTCGAGTGCGATCACCGGCCAGACGTCGGCAAGGTGCCGGTGCGCCTCGGCGCCAACCGAATTCAGATTCGGCCCGTCGAGGACGATACGCAGCACGCCCTCCGAGGGCCGATCGATCGTCAACGACGAGAAGTCCTCGTAGCCGGGCACGTATTGTCCTTTCATTCGCTGATCGACACCGCAGCGGCGCCGGTAGAAGTCGCGGTGGTCGACCACCGCGTGAGAACGTCATCGAGTTCGCCCAGCCCCACGGGCGGTGTCGACGGCGCCCGAGCGGGGGTCCGGCCGAACCGGGGGGCGGGCGCCGGATGCAGGACACCCGAAACCCGTTCGAACACACCGCGTTCGACATTGTGCGGATCCTGCGCCGCTTCGTCGAAGGTGAGCACCGGCGATACGCAGGCATCGGTTCCCTGATAGATCTGCTGCCATTCGTCGCGGGTGCGCCCGGCCACCGCCTCGGCGATGAGTTCGCGCAGCCGTGGCCACTCGTCGCGATCGTCCTGCCCGGGCCAGTCGCTGGTGTCGACACCGAGCTTGGTGAGGAACTCGCGATAGAAGTCGGGTTCGAGGGCGCCCACGGCCAGGTACCGACCGTCCGCGCACCGGTAGGTGTCGTAGAACGGTGCGCCCGAATCCAGGAAATTGGTACCCGGCTCGTCGGAGTACAGCCCGGCGGCACGGAGCCCCTGCAACTTCGCGGTCAGCACCGCGACGCCATCGACCATCGCGGCGTCGATCACCTGACCGCGCCCGGTGCGCGCGGCTTCCACCAGTGCGCAGGCGATGCCGAACGCGCCGATCGCACCGCCGCCCGCGTAATCGCCGAGCAGATTGATCGGCGGTCTCGGCGCGCCGCCCTCGGACGCGAGTGCGTGCAGGGCGCCGGACTGGGCGACATAGTTGATGTCGTGTCCGGCGTCCTGCGCACGGGGACCGGTTTGGCCGTAACCGGTGAGCCGGACGTAGACCAGACGGGGGTTGCGCGCGGTGGCCTCCTCGGGGCCCAGACCCAGCCGTTCGGTGACACCGGGGCGATAGCCCTCGATGAACACATCGGCCGAATCAGCCAGGCGCAGAACAGCTTCGCGCCCGGCCGGGTCCTTCAGATCCACCGCTATCGACCCGACACCGCGATTGACCACATCGGTCTCCTCGGTCAGGCCGACAGTTTGGCTCAGCTCGCGCGCCGAGCGGTGCGGCGGGCGCACCACCCGGACGACGTCGGCGCCCATGTCCGCCAGCAACATCGACACGTAGGGCACCGGCCCCATGCCTGCCAGCACGACAACACGCACACCCGTCAACGGTCCCGTCATCGGTTCTTCCCTCCTAGTAGGAACGCGGTAGGCCGAGCACCTGCTGGGAGATGTAGTTGCGCACCATCTCCTGGGAGAACGGCGCATTACGCAGCAGACGCACCTCCCGCCACAGCCGCTCGATGTGGTACTCCTTCGCGTAGGCGTACCCGCCGAGCGTGGAGAACGCGCGGTCACACGCCTCGAAGCCGGCTTCGGCGCCGAGGTACTTGGCCGCGGCCGCCTCGGGACCGCACGGCAGACCCGCGTCGAACAGGTCCGCCGCCCGCATGATCATGCCTTCAGCGGCTTCCAGACGGATCCAGGAATCGGCCAACGGGTGTGCCACAGCCTGGTTCTGGCCGATCGGGCGATCGAAGACGACACGGTTCTTGGCGTATTCGGCGCCGATCTCGAGCGCGGCGCGGCCGAGACCCACACCTTCCATGCCGACCACGATGCGTTCGGGGTTCAGGCCGTCGAGCAGGTAGTAGAAGCCCTTGTCGACCTCGCCGACGAGGCGATCGTCGGCCACCTCGAGGTTGTCGATGAACAGCTCGTTGGTGTCGATCGCGGCGCGGCCGAGCTTGTCGATCTCGCGGACGGTGATCTTGGAGCGATCCATGTCGGCCAGGAACAGCGACATGCCCCACAGCGGCTTGTCGTCGCGACGCGGCGAGGTGCGGGCCAGCAGCAGGATCTTGTGCGCGTTCTGGGCATTGGTGATGAACACCTTCTGCCCGTTGATCACCCAACCGCCGTCGACCTTGGTGGCCTTGGTCTTGATCCGCGAAGTGTCAACGCCCGCGGTGGGTTCGGTGACGCCGAAGGCCATCAGCAGATCGCCGGAGGCGAGCTGGGGCAGGAACTCGCGCTTCATCGCCTCCGAGCCGTACTTCACGATCGGCGCGGGCGGGAACGCGTAGAAGTGGATCGCCGAGCCACCGCTCATGCCGGCGCCGGAGGCCGAGATCTCGCCCAGCATGACCGCGGTCTCTTTCAGGCCGAGCCCGATGCCGCCGTACTCCTCGGGGATCATCGCGCCGAGCCAACCGCCCGCGGCGAAGGCTTTCACGAAGTCCCAGGGGTATTCGTGCTTGTTGTCCTTGTCGAGCCAGTAGTTGTTGTCGAACTTGCGCGCGAGCTCGCGCGTCGCCTGACGGACGACCTCGACGTTGTCGTCGGTGTCGGTAGCGGCAGTCATTGCTACTCCTGTTCGTCGCCCGCGGACACGGGGATCGCTTCGAGTGGGGTGGTGGGGTCGAGAGCGGACATGTCGCCGATCGGTGACCCGAGGAACCGGGACCGAATGGCCCGGCGCATGATTTTTCCGTTCTTGGTCTTGGGCAGGCTTTCCACGACGACCACCGCCGGGGCGAACGAGCGCCCCGCGTTGCCGGTCGCGGTGTCCTGCAGGTCATGTGGGGTCTCCCCCGCGGCGCGCAGGACCGCGAAGGCCACCGCGCGCTGTCCGCGCAGTTCGTCGGGGACGCCGATCACGGCGACTTCGGCGATCCTGTTGTCGCGCAACAGCGCCGCTTCGATCTCGGCGGGGCCGACCCGGCGACCCGAGAGTTTGATGGTGTCGTCGGAGCGGCCGTGGATGCGCCACATGCCCTGATCATCGATGCTGGCGAGGTCGCCGTGCACCCAGATACCGTCCCACTGGTTCCAGTAGGTCTCGAGGTAGCGCTCGCGGTCCTGCCAGAAGGCGTGGGTCATGCCGGGGAAGGTGTTGCGCACCACCAGTTCCCCGATCTCACCGACGACCGGCTTGCCGTCCTCGCCGAATACCGCGGCGTCGACGCCGGGCAGTGCACCGGTGAAGGCCGCCGGGGCCGCAGGCAGGAAGGGATAGCCGATCAGGATGCCGCCGCCGACCTCGGTGCCGCCGCTGTAGTTGACGATCGGTCGCTTGCCACCGCCGACCTCGGAGAACAGCCACCACCAGGTGGGTTCATCCCAGGCTTCGCCGGTGGAAACGAAGGTCCGCAGGCTCGGCATCTCGTGGGTGACAGCATCTCCCGCCGCTTTCAGCGCTCGAGCCGCGGTGGGCGCGATACCGGCCACGGTGACGCCGTTGCGTTCGATGATCTCCCACATCCGGCTCGCGGTCGGATGGGTGGGCAGCCCTTCGATCATCACGATCGTCGCGCCCAGTTGCAGCGGGCCGGTCATCAGCATCGGACCGACGAGCCAGCCGAGATCGGTGATCCAGGAGACGACATCGCCGTCGTGCACATCGAAGCCGTAGCCGAAATCGACCGCGGTCTTCACCGCGAAGCCTCCGTGCGAGTGCACGATGCCCTTCGGGCGACCGGTGGTGCCCGAGGTGTAGACGATGGTCAGCGGGTCGTTGGACTCGGTGTCGGCGGTCGCCACCAGGGCCGGGTCGGCGTCGAGTTCGTCGTAATACACATCGCGGCCGGCGTGCATCGGCACGTCGGTGCCCAGATGCCGGATGACCACGACCTTGCGGACCGAGGGCGCCGCCTCCAGCGCCGCGTCCGCGGTGGCCTTCAGCTCGACGCGCTTGCCACGCCGGGTCGTACCGTCCGCGGTCACCAGCAGCACCGCCTCGGAATCCTGCAGGCGGGTCGCGAGTGCGTCCGGTGCGTACCCGCTGAAGGTCGGCACCGAGACGGCCCCGATCATGGCGATCGCGAGGAACGCCACGGCCGCTTCGGGCACCACCGGCATGAACAGCACCACCCGGTCGCCACGCCGCACACCCAGCTGGGTGAGGTTGGCGGCGAAGCGGCGCACCTCGACGTCGAGTTCGGCGAAGGTCAGCGTGCGACGCTCACCCTCGTCACCCTCGTAAACGATCGCGGTGCGGTCGGCATTGCTTCCTTGTGCGTGCCGATGCGCGGCCAGCTGCGCGATGTTCACACCACCGCCGGTGAACCACCGGGGGAAGGGTTTTCCGGCCGATTCGTCGACGGCGCGGTCGAACGGGACCGAGAAGTCCACGCCCAGGTCGGTTGCCGCCGCCTGCCAGAACCATTCGGGTTCGGCGATCGCCCGGCGATTGAGCTCGGTAACTGCCGTGGCATCGTCGCCGAAGCCCCAGCCGCGCATCGCCGTCAGCAGACGGCTGCGCTCACGGATCTGCTCGTCGGGAACCCAGGCCGGCTGCTCGACAGGCTGAACGTCCACCATGACGTGTCCTCCTCGTTGGTGATTCGTCGGACCGGATCAGGCCTGCTCGGCCGGTCGCTTCATCATCAGACCGACGCGCAGGGCGTCACAGACCACTTCGTCACGCTGGTTGATGCCGAGGTGGCGAAACATCACGATGCCGGAGTCGTTGCGGCTCTTGGATTCCCGCTTGCTCTCGATCTTGGTCTGCACGTGGATCGTGTCGCCGTGGAAGACGGGCTTGGGGAACTTGATCTGCTCGAAGCCCAGGTTGCCCAGGGTGGTGCCCTGGGTGGTCTCCGGCACGGTGATGCCCGACACCAGGCCGAGGATGAACAGGCTGTTCACCAGTCGCTGACCGTAGATGGAGTTCTTGCTGTACTCGGCGTCGAGATGCAGCGGCGCCAGGTTCAGGGTCATCACGCTGAAGAACGTGTTGTCCGCCTCGGTGACCGTGCGGCGGGTGGGATGGTCGATGACCATTCCCGGCTCGAACTCCTCGAAATACAGGCCAGCCATGTCGCGTCCTCTCAGAATATATTATGTACTAGATGGTGCCGGACGGATGGTACCCCACCGTGCGGACTCATCATATATTGTATCATCATATATTATATCTAGTATCAACTGCGCTCAAACAAAGGAGCCGAGAGTGTCCGAACTCAGTGCCGAGGACTTCGATCCGATCCTGGCCCACGTCCGTACTTTCATCCGCACGAAGGTGGTCCCGCGCGAGCAGGAGATCCTCGACACCAACGCGATTCCGGACGACATCCGCCAGGCCGCAGCCGAGATGGGGCTGTTCGGGTACGCGATTCCGCAGCAGTGGGGCGGCCTCGGCGTCGATCTCACCCAGGATGTCGAGCTCGCCATGGAATTCGGCTACACCAGTCTGTCGCTGCGGTCGCTGTTCGGCACCAACAACGGCATCGCGGGCCAGGTGCTGGTGAACTACGGCACCGATGAGCAGAAGAAGCAGTGGCTCGAGCGGATCGCCTCGGGCGAGGTGCTGGCCTCCTTCGCGCTCACCGAACCCGGTGCGGGCTCCAACCCCGCGGGGCTGCGCACCCGTGCACGGCGTGACGGTGACGACTGGGTGATCGACGGTCAGAAGCGCTTCATCACCAACGCTCCCCTGGCCGATCTGTTCGTCACGTTCGCCCGCACCGCGGAGCCCGGCCCGGACGGTCCCGGTATCGCCGTATTCCTGGTGCCCGCCGATACACCGGGAGTCATCGTCGGACCCAAGGACGCGAAGATGGGTCAGGAGGGTGCGTGGACCGCCGATGTCACCTTCACCGATGTCCGCGTTCCCGCAGACGCCCTGGTAGGTGGCTCGGAGAACGTAGGTTATAAGGCCGCGATGGCCTCTCTGTCGCGTGGCCGCGTCCACATCGCCGCGCTCGCTGTCGGCACCGCCCAGCGCGCGCTCGACGAGTCGGTTGCCTACGCCGCCACCGTCACCCAGGGCGGCACGGCCATCGGTGATTTCCAGTTGGTCCAGGCGATGATCGCCGATATGCAGACCGGCGTGATGGCGGGCCGCGCGTTGGTGCGCGACGCCGCCGCCAAGTACGTCTCCGGCGAGGACCGGCGGATCTCACCGTCGGTGGCCAAGCTCTTCTGCACCGAGATGGTCGGCCGGGTCGCAGACAACGCGGTGCAGATCCACGGCGGCAGCGGCTACATGCGTGAAGTCACCGTGGAGCACATCTACCGCGATGTCCGCCTGTTGCGCCTGTACGAGGGCACCAGCGAGATCCAGCGCCTGATCATCGGTGGCGGGCTCGTGCGCGAAGCGAAGAAGCGCGCGTGAGTACCGGTATCGCCACCGATCTGGCGACGCGAGTGCGCTCCGCCGCGACGCTGTTGTTCGTCCCGGCCGATCGTCCCGAACGTTTCGCCAAGGCCGCGGCGGCGAACCCCGGCCTGGTCGTGCTCGATCTCGAGGACGCCGTCGCCCCCGATGCCAAAGAGGCCGCGCGCGAGAACGCCGTGGCCTGGATCGACGCGGGCAACGAGTGCGCCGTGCGCATCAACGCGGCCGGAACCGTCTGGCATGACGACGATCTCGCAGCACTGGCACCGCTGCGCTGCGCCGTGATGCTGCCGAAAGCCGAAGTCGGGGTTCTCGACGGTGTCGTCGCGGCGCTCGCCGAGGGGCAGTCGAGTCGACGAAGCGGTCCCTACCGTCCCAAAGCCGCCATCGGCCGGACCGAACCCTTGCTGATCGCCTTGATCGAAACCGCTGCGGGGGTGCTGCATTCAGCAGCCGTCGCCGCCACACCGGGAGTGGATCGACTCGCGGTCGGCACCTTCGACCTCGCCGCCGAACTCGGTGTGGACCCCACCGACCGCGACGCGCTGGCCGGGACTCGGCACGCTCTCGTGCTCGCTTCGGCCGCAGCGGGCCTGCCCGGCCCGATCGACGGCGTTACCGCCGTCGTCGATGACGCCGACCTGGTCGACGACGACGCCCGTTACGGCAGGCGGCTCGGTTTCACCGGCAAACTCTGCATCCACCCACGCCAACTCGACCCCGTGGCCACAGCCTTCCGGCCCAGCGCGGACGAACAGGCGTGGGCCCGAAAAATCTTCGCGGCGATCACCGACACTTCGGGTGTCGCCGTTGTCGACGGTGCCATGGTCGACAAGCCCGTCCTCGACCGTGCCCGACGCATCCTGGCGCAGCTCGACGCCACCACCGACAGTGAGGAAGCATCATGACCGGACCACTTCTGGCCGACAAGACCGCCGTCATCACCGGCGCCGCCCAGGGCATCGGCTACGCGATCGCCGAACGGTTCATCGCCGAGGGTGCCCGCGTCATCATCGGTGACATCGACGGTGCGGCCGCCGAAGCCGCCGCCGACAAGCTCGGCGGCGCGGCTGTCGCTCGTGGTGTGCGCTGTGACGTCACCGTCGCCGACGATGTCCAGACCCTGCTCGACGCCGCCGCCGAATCCTTCTCCCCCGTCGACGTCATGATCAACAACGCGGGCATCACCCGCGACGCGACCATGCGCAAAATGACCGAGGACCAGTTCGACCAGGTCATCGCCGTGCATCTCAAGGGCACCTGGAACGGCACCCGCCTGGCCGGTGCGGTGATGCGCGAGCGCGGCAACGGCGCCATCATCAACATGTCCTCGCTCTCGGGCAAGATCGGCCTGCCCGGCCAGACCAACTACTCCGCGGCCAAGGCCGGCATCGTCGGCCTGTCCAAAGCAGCGGCGAAAGAGCTCGCGCACCTGGGTGTTCGGGTCAACGCCATCCAGCCCGGCCTCATCCGTACCGCCATGACCGAAGCCATGCCGCAGAAGGTATGGGACCAGAAGATGGCCGAGATTCCCCTCGGCCGCGCCGGTGAGATCGACGAGATCGCCACGGTGGCACTGTTTCTCGCCTCCGACATGTCCTCGTACATGACGGGCACCGTGCTCGAGGTGACCGGCGGGCGGTTCATGTGACCGCCTCCGACTGGCAGCCGCATCTGGAAACCTCCACCGAGCTCCTCGATCCCGCTCCGGTGGCCGCGTTGGCGGCCCTGCTCGACGACGGTCTGCCCACCCCGGGCCCCGGTGATCCGCTGCCACCGCTGTGGCACTGGGTGGCCCTGCCCCGGTGGGCTGCCTCCGGTGTCCTCGGTGTCGACGGACACCCGCGACGCGGGTCGTTCCTGCCGCCGGTCGACCTGCCGCGTCGGATGTTCGCCGGTGGTGAGATCCGTTTCCACGCACCACTTCTCGTCGGATCGACCGTGCGCCGCGAGGCCGAGGTCATCTCGGTGTCGGAGAAGAAGGGGCGCTCGGGCGCACTGGTGGTGGTCGACGTCCAGATCCGATTGTTCGACGACACTGACGAACTCGCCGTCGAGGAGACGCAGAACCTGATCTATCGGGAGGCCGCGCCCGCCCCCGAGCGGCCCGCGGTGTTCCCGCAGGCCGAGAACACCGTTCCGGGCCCCCCGTTGCACCGAGCCTCGGACAACGCCTGGGAGCTGCGCACCGATCCGTCACTGCTCGCGCGGTTCTCCGCGGCCACCGCCAACGCGCACCGCATCCACTACGACTGGCCCTATGCCACCGGTGTGGAGGGTTACCCCGGGCTGGTCGTGCACGGCCCGTTGCAAGCCATCGCGTTGGCGGAGGTCCACCGGTTGATGGGCGGGTCGCCCGCACGCGAGCTACGGCACCGGGGCAGGGCGCCGCTGTTCTGCGGTCAGCCTGCCCGGCTGCTCGCCACCGAGGTACCCGACGGTGTCGCACTCGAATTGTTCGGCCCCGCTGGCGAATCCGCCGGACCGAATGCCACCGTCGATCTCACCACCGATTAGCCAGGAGACATCGTGACCCGCGTTTTCACCACCCTCGACGAGGTCCGCGCCGCGGTGGGCGAGCCGATCGGCCCGAGTGAACCGTTTCTCGTCGACCAGACGCGGATCTCCGCGTTCGCCGTGGTCACCGACGACGAGCAGTGGATCCACGTCGACCCGGAGCGTGCTGCCACGGGACCCTACGGCGGCACCATCGCCCATGGATATCTCACGCTCTCGCTGATCTCCCATTTCCGGCCGGAGCTCCTGGATTTCACCTTCGGCTCGGCCCGGGTCAACTACGGCGTCAACAAGGTTCGCTTTCCGGCGCCGCTGCGCGCCGGATCGGAACTGCGGGCGACCGTCACGATCACCGATGTCACCGAGACTCCGGCTGGAGCTTCGGTGACGGCGAAGTATGTGCTCGACGGCGGTGAGGCCAAGCCGGCCTGCGTCGCAGAGACGGTTCTGCTGATCGTGGGCTGATCAGCTCAGAACATGAAGAAGGGGGTGGCCGCGGCCACCCCCTTCCTTTTTGTGCTGGTTACGCGTTGGCCGACACCGCGTCAGACAGGGCGATGATGCCCTCGGCGGTCTTGACGTGGGCGAGATCGACGTGCTGGCCCTCGAAGTCGACCGCGGCGCTGCCTGCGGCTTCGGCTTCCCGGAACGCCACGATCATGCGCCGGCAGTAGTCGACGGTCTCGGGCGACGGCGAGAACACCTCGTTGGCGATGGCCACGTGCGACGGGTGGATCGCCACCAGACCGCGGTAGCCGAGCTGGCGGTTGTCCAGGCAGAAACGACGCGCACCCTCGAGATCCTTGATGTCCTGCCACACGCCGGTCACCGGGTGGTGCAGCCCGTTCGCCTTGGCCGCCAGGATGATCCGGCTGCGCAGGTACAGCGTTTCGAGCCCGCCGGGAGTGAACTCGAAGCCGAGTTCCCGGCCGACGTCGGCATTGGGACCGGTGGCACCGAGCAGCGAGGCCACCCGGGGGCTCGCGCCCGCGATGTCCTCGCAGTGCGCCATCGACACCGCGGTCTCGAAGGACACGATCAACTGCACGGTGCCCACCTCGAGACCCTCGCGCTGTTCGATGTGGCTCAGGACCGCGTCCAGGCGCACGATCTCCTCGGCGGTGAACACCTTGGCCAGGAACAGTCCGGCCAGCCCCGGACGCACGATGGCCTCCAGGTCGCCGCCGAGCAGTCCACTGATCTCCGGGTTGGCCCGGACCCACAGGTCGGGGCGCACGCCCTCGGCGGTGAGGCGGTCGATGGTGGCGGCGACGATGCCGCGTGCCTCGATCTTGTCGGCGGCGGGCACCGAGTCTTCGAGGTCGAGGATCAGCGCGTCAGCACCGGATGCGACGCCCTTGTCGGCCCAGGCGCCCTTGTGACCGGGGACGAAGAGCATCGAGCGGTACGGTTTCATCGTGTGCCTCCCTTGGCAGCTGAAATATGAGTCCTTCCTGAATATAATATATGTAATATCCCGCCGCGCGAGGGGCTCGGACCGATCGTCACTGGGTCGCCACCCACGCATTCGGCCCGTCGGCGAAGAGCAGGCCGGTATCGACCGAAGGGGCATCGGTCAACGTGAGCCGCCCGTCGGGCGCCATCGCATAGGTATGCACTCGTGAAGTGCCTTGAACGGTGAGAGTGTCGATGAGGAAGACATGTTGCGATACCGAGTCGACCAGAACACGGCCCGGCAGCGTGCCCGCCGGCGCCTTGTAGGGCGTACCGGGCAGCGTGGTCAGCGCGCCGTTCTCGGCGATCTCGAATCCGGCGATGCCGCCCGCCATCGCCTCGGCCATGTACATGCGTTTGCTGTCGGAAGTGAACATCGCGCCGTGCGGCAGCGGCATCAAGCCGGTACGGAAGGGGGATCCGGGTACCGGTGTCAGTTTCCCGTCGGCGCCGATCGAATAGCCCGATACATTGCCCTCTGCCTCATTGCTGGTGTAAAGAAAGCGTCCGTCCGGAGTGACGCCGGGAATAGTCGACATCAATCCAGCGGGTACCGAATCCACCTGCGTCAGCGCGCCGTTCGGCCCCACGGCATAGCTCAGCACGGTGGCGTCGAGCCAGCCCACCATGAAGAGATACTTTCCGTCGGGCGAGATGGCGGGCATGCTCAGTCCGCTGATCCCAGGGATCGGCACCGGAGTTGCCCCGGTCGGGGTGAGTCCGCCCGTGCTGGTGATCCGGTAGGCACGGATCTCGTTCGTCACCGTGCCGGTGGTCACAAACACTGTCTTGCCATCGGGTGCCGCCAGGATTCCCACACCGGGGCCGCCGAGGTCGAAGTGCGCGTCGGCGATGGGAGTGAGCCTGCCGTCGGCACCGAGATCGAATCCGTTCACTGTGCCCGACACGACGTTCGCCGAATAGACCTTCCGGCCATCTGGAGTAATCGTCACCGACAGCGCACCGGTTCCCGAGGCGAACGGCGATCCCGCCACCTTCGATAACCCGCCTGCGCTGTCGAGACCCAGCACGCTGATATTCGACGAACCGGCCCCGGTGATCACCACAAACCTCGCTCCCGGATCCGCCAGTGCGACCGAGGAATCCAGCCAGCTACCCGATGCGAGAGCGAGCGCGAGGGTGAGACCGGCCGCGGCCCGTCGGGGACGAGAGTTCTTGGTCCAGAACATTTCGTGAAACCTCCAGCTGGTCGGCGAGCACCGCTGCTCCCGACCGATCAGAATTCGCGCGATATGCGCTCACATAAGGAAAACGGCGCCAACCTGCGCGCCGTCCTTCCTCTGCGAGACTAAGCAGGAATCCAGCAACAAGATGTCCAATAATGTGGACATACAAAATATTTCGGTCAGCAGTAATTCTGGATTTCAACGAACAGCAGAAGAGCCCTGTCGACAGAAGTCGACAGGGCCCTTCTCCGGAAATTTGTCGGTGCGAAAACTAGTTGCCGAATCCCGAGGCGTCGGTCGGCTGGTTCTCGAGCACCAGCGTCTTGGTCTCCAGGAACGGCAGCAGACCCTCGGTGCCGCCCTCGCGGCCGACGCCCGACAGCTTGAAGCCGCCGAAAGCGATCGAGAAGTCGGTGCGCGGACCGTTGTGCCCCACTGTGCCGGTGCGCAGTTTGCGCGCGACGCGGTAGGCGCGGTCGGTGTCGTTGGTGAAGACCGCGGCGTTGAGCCCGTAGGGGTTGTCGTTGGCCAGCGCGATGGCGTCGTCCTCGTCCTTCGCCGCGATGACGGCGAGCACAGGTCCGAAGATTTCCTCGGTCGCGATCACCGATTTGTTGTCGACGTTCGCGAAAACGGTCGGCTCCACGAAGAAGCCGCGTTCCAGCCCGGCCGGTCGGCCGCCGCCGGTGACCAGACGCGCGCCGGCGGCTTTGCCTGCGGCGATGTAGCTTTCGACGCGTTCACGTTGGCGAGCGGAGGCGAGCGGTCCCATGTTGACGGTCTCGTCGAACGGGTCACCTACACGCAGCGCGCTCATCGCGGTACCGAGCGCGTCGGCCAGTTCGTCGTGGCGCTTCTCGGACACGATCACGCGGGTCAGGCTGTGACAGACCTGCCCGGCCAGGTAGCTGATGCCACCCGCGAGCACCTTCGCCGCCGTGCCGATGTCGTAGTCGTCGAGCACCAGGGCCGGCGACTTACCGCCGAGCTCGAGGGTGCAACGCGCCATCCGGTCGGCACAGATCGCGCCGATCGCACGCCCCGCCGCCGTCGAACCGGTGAAGGTCACCTTGTCGACTCCGGGGTGACGGACCAGCGATTCCGATACCTGCCGGTCGGCGGTCACCACATTGAGCACACCCGGGGGCAGTCCGACCTGGTCACAGATCTCGGCGAACAGGTAGGCCGAGGTCGGCGCCTCCTGCGGCGGCTTCAGCACCACGGTGCACCCGGCCAGCAGAGCGGGCGCGCACTTGTAGGCCATCAACCCGGCCGGACCGTTCCACGGCACGATCGCCGCCACGACACCGACCGGCTCGCGCACGAGCAGACCGGCACCACCGGCCGCGGGTGTGCGCGACTCCCGGAAGGCGAAGGTCTCGGCCAGATCCGCATAGGCGTTGAACGCGCCGGACAGGAACAGCGGAAGCCTGGTCTTCGCCAGCGCATACGCGATACCCGATTCGACCGACCACAACTGGGCGAAGTCGTCGCCCCGTCTGGTCAGCTCGGCGGCGATCGCTCGCAGGTACCCGGCTCGCTCGGCGGGCGACATCAGCGGCCACGGCCCGGTGTCGAATGCCGTGCGTGCCGCCCGCACCGCGGCATCCACATCGTCGACGGTTGCCGCGCCGACGGCGGTCACGACCTCTTCGGTGCTGCAGTTCACGACCTCGAAGGTCTCCGACGATGACACCGGAACCCAGCTGCCATCGATGTAAGACGCCTCGGGATGGGCAGGCAGCACCCCGGTCATAACCGACTTCGTCATTGAAAGTCCTCTCGCCACTGTGACGCACGCAACGTACCATTTATATATACTATATTTCATATCGGCACGCCAGCACGGTGATCAGCCCAGGAGCCTGGGCGAGGGACTCTATCGAGCGATTCGGTGGCTTCGCAGACGCACCGATCACGTCGTTCGACGGGATCGGTTCAGGCCGTGGACTTCTGGAGCTCGGCCCACAGCCCCTGCTTCTCCAGCATGCCGATCAGTTCGTCGGCACTGGACATGATGTGTTCGCGCATCAGGGCATTGGCGGCCTTGGGGCGGCGCTTCTGCAGCGCTTCGAGGATCAGCGGGTGGTCGCGCAGCGTGTCCTCGCCATGGCCTTCGATATTGATGTAAAAGCGATTCGGCAGCTGCTTGACGACCGTGGCCAGCAACATTGCCAACCGGCGCGAGTCCGCTGCCAAGTTGATCGAGCGATGGAATTCGTGACCGTAGGTGACGAGCTCGTCATCGGATCCACTCGCGGCCGCCCTGGCATGCGCCTCCACGACACCCGCCAGATGATCGAGTTCGCGCGGGGAGATCGACTTGGCAGCCCTTCCCGCCAACTCCCCCGCCATCGTGGCCTGCGCCCAGAACAAGTCGCGCACATCCTGTTTACTGAATGCCGACACCATGAACCCGCGGCGCGGCACGAGCTCGACGAAACCCTCGCCACTGAGCAGCAGCAGCCCTTCCCGCACCGGGGTGTTGCTGACGCCGACAGCCTCGGCGACCGGTTCGATCCGCAAAAAGTCGCCCGGCCGCACCTGACCGGTGATGATCAGCTCGCGAACGTAGGTCGCGACGTCCTCCGACAGCTGGTGACGTTGCTTGTTCGGACTGCGCGGCAAACCCTGCAGCGTGGTTTCCATGTCGGTCCTTTCGGTCGCTTATTTATGCATTATGCCTCATACATGTCATCAGCCCCCTCTGTAACACCCACTTTCTGTGCAGTTGACCAGGTCAGGTCGTGTCCAAATTGCTGGACACCGCACCGCAACATCGAGACATAGGCTCGCCTGAGTTGCCCAGTACTGGGCGCACTCGACTCGCCGCAGCCGCCCAGTCGAGGAACCGCAGGATGGGAGTTCACGAGGTGAACCACACGATCACCCGGATGGTCGACTCCGCGATGAGCGCACACAGCGCGTCCGATGAGGTGCGCGAGCAGCTACTCACACTCGCCTCCAGATCATTCGCGTCGGCCACCGATCTCGACAGCGACGCCGCCGCACAACTGGAGCGTGCTGTGGCCGGCTGTGTTCGTTTGGGCGTCAGCCTCGACACCACACTGTCGATCGTCATCGGGGCCATGGAACTGGTCATATCCATCGAGACACCACCGACGGCGGATTCAGTCCTGCGTGCGGTACGTGCGGCGACCGAAATCGTCGCACGGGTGTACAAGCAGGCCCGATCGAACGAACGGGTCGACGAGGGCCGTGCCGTCGCCGCCGCACTGTTGCGGGGCGACTCGGCGAAAATACTCGGCCACTGCAGCCACATCGGCGTCGCCGATTCTTACACCATCCTCGCGATGCGCCTTCCGCCGCTGCGCGGCCGGCATCACGAGGGACCGCCCACCGCCGCTGAACCGGTCGCCGCTCGAATGTACTTCGAGGTGCGTCGCCGTTTCGGCCCGAACGCTCTGACCTTGCTCGCGGACAACGGCGCAACCATCCTGATTCCCGATACCGCGCCCAACGACTATGCCGCACTCGCCGCCTTCAACGATTGCCTCGTCACTGCCGACGGCACCGTTCCGACAGCGCTGACGATGCACGCACTCACCACCGACTTGCCGGCGGTGGCCGAACAGGTCCACGCTGCACTGGATCTGGCCACCAGGCTGGGCATGACAGGTCGGCTGCACCGGTTCAGCGATATCGCGGTCGAATATCAGCTGACCCGTCCCGGGCCCGGCCGCGATGCACTGTCCACGGTGCTCGATCCGCTCGAGGAACACCCCGATCTTCTCGCGACCCTGCGTTGCTACATCGACAGCGGCCTCGACCGCCGTCGTACCGCCCGTCGGCTGCACCTGCACCCCAACAGTGTCGACTACCGGCTCAAACGAATTCTGCGACTCACCGGCTACGACTCCACAGACCCGACCGGTCTGTGGAACCTGCGCTCAGCCCTGGTCATTCGCGACCATCACACCGAATACACCGCGTTAGGAGCATGATCGTGGCATCGGTGTCTGAAGGCACCGATGCCACGATCGGCTACTTCGTCGTCACCACTGTCAGAAAGTAGCGGTCTCGAACACGACTTCGTTGTTCTTGACGTGGTAGGTCTCGGTCGCGGTCTTGCCGTTGCCCAGATCGAAAGCGAGGTAGACGTATTCGCCGACAGCCTCTTTGCGCGTGAAAGTAGGTGCGGCGGCGGCATCGAGCTCGTCGGCTCCAGCGGCCAACAGCGTCGCCAGGAAGGCTTTCATAGCGGCCTTGCCAACGAGCGGCTCCGGGGCCAATGTCGTGATGATGACCGTGTCCTCGGAATAGTCCGCGGCGATCGTGTCGACGTCGCGGCTGCCCATCGCGGCGATGTGCCGGTCGACGACCGCCATCGACGCTTCGGCAATTTTGTCTGCTTCGGAAATCTTGCTCATGTGTGATTACCCAACTCTCCACGGCTGCACGGGAACTCCGTCGTGCCGATTTCAGGAGATTACGGTCGCCTCTCGTCCACATCTGTCCAGGAAATTGGACAGTCTGCGAATTGCGGAAACACCCTCCACGCCAGCAAATATATTGTATTGAAATCACTGAACCTCGGGCGCTTCTCACTTCCCGACACCTCTCGACCCGAAAAGGATTCACGCATGACTGCCCTCATCGGCGAGGCCGCGAGCTACATCGACGGCCGCTGGACCCGCGGCGACGGTGACCCGATCACCACGATCAACCCCGCCACCGGCCAGCAGGTCACACTCACCCCCGCCACCGGCCCCGACCAGGTCACCACTGCCATCTCAGCCGCGCGACGCGCCTTCGACGGCGGCGAATGGAGCCGCCTGGGCCCAACCGAACGCGGCGCACTACTCCACCGCCTGGCCGACCTGCTCCAAGACAATCGGGAGACTCTGGTCCACATAGCAGCCACCGAGATCGGCACCCCGATCAGCAGCGGACCCACCCTCCACGTCGACCTACCCGCGAAATTCTTCCGCTGGTTCGCCGACGCCGCCACCCGCGGACCACGCGAGGGCTACGAACAACCCCTGCCCCTCGACCACGACCCGATCACCACCAGCAGCCTGCTCCTGCGCCAACCCGCAGGCGTGGTCGCCGCGATCGTCGCTTACAACGTCCCGATCATGATGAGCGCCTACAAACTCGGCGCCGCCCTCGCCGCAGGCTGCTCCACCATCCTGGTCACCTCCCCCAAAGCCGTTCTACTGACCTCGGCATTCGTCAAACTGGTCGAAGAAGCCGGATTCCCCACTGGCGCAGTCAATCTCGTCTTCGGACCACCAGCGGTCACCGAACAGGTCGTCACCGCCCCCGAAGTCGACATGGTCACCTTCACCGGCTCCCCCACCGTCGGCAGCAAGATCCTCACCCTCGCCGCGCCCACCTTGAAGAAAGTCGTCCTCGAACTCGGCGGCAAATCACCCAACATCGTGCTGCCCGGCACCGACCTGGCACGCGCCGTTCCAGCCTCAGCGTTGCGCTTCACCCGCAACAGCGGTCAAGCCTGCGGCGCAACCACACGAACCCTGGTGCCCCGAGCCGACTTCGACGAGTACGTCGAACGCTCGGGTGTGTTCCTGCGCAGTCTCATCGTCGGCGATCCGTTCGCACCCGATACTGTTCTGGGCCCACTCATCACCGGCGAACACCGCGACAATGTCGAAGGTTTTCTTTCCCGGGCCCGCGCCACGGGTGCCCAGATCCCTGTCGGCGGTGGACGACCCGCAGGCCTCGACGACGGATTCTTTCTCGAACCCACCCTGGTAACCGGAGTGCCGAACGAGGCCGAAATCGCCCAAGAAGAGCTGTTCGCGCCGGTCGGTGTCGTCATTCCCTACACCGATCCAGACGATGCCGTCCGCATGGCCAACGACGTCAAATACGCACTGAACGCCAACGTCTGGGGGCCGACCGTACACGCCATCGAGTTCGCCCGGCGGCTGCGTTCGGGCACGGTGACCATCAATGGCGGCGGTGGGATGCGCGCCGACGCCCCTTGGGGCGGACCCGGCCACAGCGGTATCGGCCGAGAGGGCGGCGAGGAGGGGTTCAGGGAATTCTTCGAGGTCAAACATGTGCAATGGCCACTGTGATACGGGGTTGCACCGGCGTGGCAGCTAACGGCTCGAGCACTCGCAGATAGGTAGGCTGAGGCCGCGTTGCGAAGTGCTCGAACACGGCGTCACCTAGGAGGAAGCCATGAGCGCACCGCGTATGCCGCTATCGCGTGCGGTCTCGCCCCTCGAGCTGTTCTTCGATCTGGTCTTCGTCCTGGCGCTGGGCCAGCTGACCCATCACTTCGTCGCGCATCTGACCTGGCGGGGCGGGGCGGAGACGCTGGTGGCGTTGATCGCGGTGGTGGGCATCTGGACGTTCACCACCTTCGAGATCACCATGCTCGATATCGAGCGCAAGGGCACGAAGCTGATCACTGTGGCGGTGATGGCCCTCGGTCTGTTCGCCAATGCGGGCATCGCGCATGCCTTCGACGACAGCCCGTGGCTGTTCGTGGTGCCGATGCTGGCGGCGCTCATCGGGCCCAGCGTATACGCCGCTGTCACTGCACCTGACAACGCCCTGCGCGGGCACTACCTGCGGGTCCTGCTGTGGTTCATGGTCTCGACCCCGCTGTGGCTGATCGGTGCGATGGTGGAGCCCGGCACGCGCCTGTGGTTGTGGGCCGCGGCGGCCGCCGTCGACCTGATCGGTACCTGGCTGGCGCATCCCGTGCCGGGTCGACGGATCGATTCACGGCAGCTGGCGTTCGACGCCGAGCACGTCGTGGAGCGAATGCGACTGTTCCTGATCATCATGCTCGGCGAGACCGTGCTGACACTGGGCCGGGTAATCACCGAACACCACGACGACGCGCTGGTGCTCACGCTCGCCTTCGGCTGTTTCCTGGCGCTGGTCTGCCTGTGGCAGATCTACTTCGCCCGCGCCGAGAGCGACGTGGTCCGCGACATCACCCGCACCGCCGACCCGATCGCCGCGGTACACCTGGGGCTCAGTGTGATCTACGGCGTGGTTGCCGGCCTGGTGATATTCGCCGCGGGTGCGGAAACTGTACTCGGGCATGCCCACACCGATCGCGCCGGCGTCGCGGGTGTGCTGATCATGATCGGTCCGGCGGTGTATCTGCTGTCGCAGGCCTTCTACTTCCGCCGGGAGACCGGCACCGGCTGGCTCCCGCGCGTGGTGGGCGCCGCGGTGCTCGGTATCACGGCGAGCGCGGCCTACTGGCTGCCGCCGTGGCTGGTCATCGTAGCCCTCGTACTGATCCTGGGCGGTCTGGCCGTGCGCCTGTCCCGCGCGGCAACCGCCGAGTCGAGCGCTGGGGCCGAAGGCCACTGACGCTGATGCGACGCCTGAGGCCCTGCGACGACTGTCGCAGGGCCTCAGGCATAGGTCGGTGCTACGCGAAAACTGGGCTGTCCGACACGAAGCTCGCGAATTCCAGCCGCTTGGTCTTCCACTCTCCGTCACGCCGGACGAACTCGAATGCGTATCGGCCCGAGAGCAATACCCGGGTACCGTCCGCGGTGAGTCGGAAATAGAAGACATCGGTCGCCGCGGTCGCGGTGTCGCCCTGGATCTGGATCACCGGATTGGTGATGTGGTGATGACACTGCGGGACCTCGCGCCATACCTTGCGCACCAGTTCCCTGACCCCGTCGATACCGTGGCCCGCGCCTCGCGGCAACAGGTAATCGGCATCGTCGGACCAAATGCTCAGAAAGGTCTCTTCGTTCTTCTGGTCGATACCGTGGCAGTACTTCGCCATCAGTATCTTGATTTCCTCGAGGTCGACGACCCACCGGGTCATCTGCTCCAGGTCATTCTCGTGCTCTGTCATAGCAATACAACTTTCGGGTGTCGTTTGACGGTAACGGCGAAACCGCGCCTTCAGCGGTCGAGCAGCGTGACGACTGATTTGGTCTCGAGGTATCCCTCGAGCGCGTCAGGACCGTTCTCTCGGCCCCAGCCGGACTGCTTGAATCCACCGACGGGCATCTGGACCCCGCCTGCCCGATGGATGTTCACGCCGATCCGGCCACCACGCAGTCGTCGGGCGATGCGATGCGCGAGCGCGACATCGCGCGTCCAGACACTGCCCGCCAGACCGTATTCCGTGTCGTTGGCCGAACGGATCGCCTCGTCGAGATCGGTGAACGACAGGACGGCGATGACCGGTCCGAAGATCTCCTCGCGGACGATCGCCATCTCGGGCAAGGCGTCGGCGACAACGGTCGGCTCGTAATAGAAGCCGGTCTCGCCCACCCGCTTGCCGCCACAGACCACCCGGGCGCCTGCGGCGATCCCGCCGTGGACGTACCCGGTGACGCGATCGAGCTGACGCCGCGAAATGAGCGGTCCCAGCACCACATCCGGGTCGGTGCCGTAACCCATTTTCATGGCACGGCCCTGTTCGGCGATCCCTTCGACGAGCTCGTCGTAGATGTCGGCGTGTGCGAACAGCCTGGTGCCCGAGGTGCAGATCTGCCCCGAGTTCCAGAACACGCCGAGCGCGATGCCCGCGGCCGCGGCCGTCAGGTCGGCATCGGGGAGCACGATCACCGGTGACTTGCCGCCCAGTTCCAGCGATACCTTCTTCAGGTTGCCGGTGGCCGCCGCGACGATCTTGCGGCCGACCTCGGTGGAGCCGGTGAAACTGATCTTGTCGACCCCGGGATGTTCGGCCATCGCCGCGCCCGTTGCCCCGAAACCGGTGACGATGTTGACCACACCGGCCGGGACGCCCGCTTCGAGCAGGATCCGGCCCAAGGCCAGCGCCGACAGCGGTGCTTCCTCCGACGGCTTGAGCACACACGTGCACCCGGCCGCCAGCGCCGGCGCCAACTTCATCGACATGGCGATGAGCGGTGCGTTCCACGGCACGATCATCGCCACGACACCGACCGGCTCCCGGTAGGTCGCGCCCTGCATCCGGCGCTCGGCGGTGCCGAGGTCGACGGTGGTACCCACGATCTTGTCGGCCCAGCCCGCGAAGTAGCGGAACTGGTTGACCGCCTCGGCCACCATCAGCTTCGCTTGGGAGACAGGAACACCCACGTCGAGGCTCTCCAGTCGCGCCAGCTCCTCGGACCTGTCCTCGATCAGATCAGCCGCCCGCCACAGCACCACACCGCGCTGTGCCGAGGACAGGCGCAGCCAGCGCTCCTCGTCGAAAGCGCGCCGCGCGGCCCGCACCGCGGCATCGACATCGGCCGCGGACGCCTCGGCGACCTGCCCGACCACCTGTTCGGTGCCCGGATCGATCACCTCGAACGTCGCGCCCGTGGCAGCGGGCACCCACTCACCATCGATGAGCAGGTGCCCGACGCCGCCGGAACCGAAGGCGGGCCGCACCGCCGCTTCCACTGTCACCACCGAGCTCATGCGTGATCGTGGATGTAGGGAACCGGGTGCGGGATCTTGGTGCCCGGCGGCGGGCTCTGCACCGCGTTCGGGTCACCGGAGACCAGCTCGACCAGGTAACCGTCGGGGTCGGCGACCATGGCCAGGCTGACCGGACCGAAATCGGTGGGCTCGACCCGCAATTCATGACCCGCGGCCTTGATTTCCGCCGCCGCGGCGTGGACGTCGTCCACGACCAGCACCAGCGGCGCATACCCGGGAATCGGGGCGGGTGCGGGCAGCAGATCGCCGTGGAGCAGTACCAGGGTGCGCACGCCCGCGGAATCCTCCAGCATCACTTCGGTGAGTTCCGGGTCGACGAATTCCAGCAGCGCGCCGACCTTTTGGTCGAACAACGCGTAGAACGCCAGCGAGCGGTCGAGATCGCGAACGATCAGCTTGAAATTGGTGAACTGACCTTTGATCATAAGATTCTCCGTTGGATCTTCTCGAACACGAGCCCGACGCTCGGGCGCGCACCGGTACCGCGGAAACTGCTATTCGGCCGAGGGCGGGGTGCCGAGGACGAGGCCGTAGGCGCGCCGGCTCACATCGCCGGACAGGTCGATCGTGATGCCCTTGTCCTGGGTGAACTCGCTCAGCGCGTCGGGGCCGAGCTCACGGCCGGTGCCGGACTGCTTGAAACCGCCGAACGGCAGGTACTGGGAGATGTTGTGGTAGTCGTTGATCCACACCGAACCCGCCTCGATCTGCCGGGCGACCTCCAGAGCACGCTGGTTGTCGCGGCTCCACACCGCGGCCGCCAGGCCGTACTCGGTGTCGTTGGCGATCTTGATCGCCTCGTCCTCGGAGTCGTACTTCAGGACCGAGAGCACGGGGCCGAAGATCTCTTCGCGGGCGATGGTCATGTCGTTGGTGACACCGGTGAACACCGTCGGCTCCACCCAGTAGCCCTTGTCGAAGCCCTCGCCGGTCGGCACACCGCCACCGATGACCACGGTCGCGCCCTCGGCCTTGCCCTTCTCGATGTAGCCGAGAATCCGCTCGTGCTGGGTCTTGTTCATCACCGCGCCGATGTCGGTGGCCGGGTCGAGCGGGCTGCCGATCTTCAGCGTCTTCAGGCGCTCCACCAGACGGGCGACGAACTCGTCGTGGATCGAGGCGGGCAGCAGCAGGCGGGTGCCGGACTCACAGGCCTGGCCCGCGTGCAGCAGGAAGGCGTAGATCGAACCATCCACTGCCGCAGTGATATCGGCGTCGTCGAGCACGATGTTCGGGCCCTTGCCACCGAGTTCGAGCAGCACTCGCTTGACGGTGCCCGACGCGTCTGCCATCACCTGCCGGCCCGTGGCGGTGGACCCGGTGAAGGACACCAGCCGCACATCGGGGTGCTTGACCAGGTGGCCGCCGACGGTCGGGCCGTCACCGACGACGACATTGAGCGCGCCGTCGGGCAGTCCGGCGTCCTGGAGCAGCTGAGCCAGCTCGAGGGCGAAGATCGGGGTCTTCTCGTCGGTCTTGAGCACCACGGTGTTGCCCGCGGCCAGTGCCGGGATCGACTTCCACACGGCGATGACCGCCGGGAAGTTCCACGGGACAATGCCCGCGCACACCCCGACCGGCTCCTTGCGGATGAAGCTCGCCGAGAGCACCTGACCGGCGACCGGTCCCGAGCGCTCGAACTCATAGGTGCGGGTCAGCTCCGCGTAGTGGCCCAGGTGCATCAGCGGGAAGCCGACGCCGATGGCGCCCGCCAGCCGCAGCGGCATACCGGTCTCCTTGGCGCTGAGCACCGCGAGGTCGTCCATCTTGGCGCTCAGCGCGGCGATCACCCGGTCGATCACGGCAGCCCGCTCGGCAGGCGGGGTGTTGCGCCAGACACCGGACTCGTGGGTCCGCTTGGCGGCCGCCACCGCGGCGTCGACGTGGCTGATATCGGCCTGGGCGACGGTGACGACGACCTCCTCGGTGGCCGGGTTGATCACCGGGATGGCGGTGTCGGTATCTACCCACGAACCGTCGATGAAGAGCCGGTAGTGCGGCACGCCGTCACGGTCGACAGCCGGCGTAGCGGGAAGGGTGGCAGTCATTTCTCACCTCTGGGGATCTGTTTCGCCGGCGATTCCGGCGGGCAGGTATGTGAATGAATTACGCAGTGGGACATTTGAATTCGCATTCGCCATGATTTTCGCGAACCATGTCCTATGTCTCGACGGTAGGGACATCCAGGACGCGCGGATGTCCATGTTTCTGGACAGTCGACGCGATGTATCTCCGCTACCGACCGGCCACGAGCAGCGAAGCCGCGGAAAAAAGCAGTCCGGTGCCGACCGCTTCGCCCGCGTCCGGTGTCAGCGCGCCGTCGGGCTCGATGCGGTAGCCACGCAACGCGACCGTGGGTGTCGGCGAGGTCCCCGCCAGATCGACGGCGTAGAGCCGCTGACCATCAGAGGAAACGAACACCTGACCGGGCATCGTGCCGACGGGCCCGCCTGGAAAAGGCGAACCCGGCAACGGCCGCAACGCCCCGTCCGGTTGGACCGCGAAACCGGTGACGTCATTGGTCAGCGCGTTCGGGGTGTAGAGGAACCTCCCGTCGGGGCTGAGCCCGATGCCGTGCGGGGTCAGCCCCGTCGCCGCGAACGGCGATCCGGGCACCTCGACGAGCGCGCCGGTCGTCGGCTGGTACCGGAAAGCCGACACACTCGACGTATGTTCGTTCGAGGTATAGACGAACTGGCCATCCGGTGAGAACGTCGGACTGACCGGTCCGCCGCCGGTACGCACAGACTCGCGGGCTGCTGAGACCGTGCTGTCGGCACGCAGCTCGAACCGAGTCATCGTGCCGCCGGAATAGTTGGACACGTAGACATTCAGACTGTCGGGCGAGACCACCGGCATCGGCACCGGGCCACCCGCGATGCCGACCGGGCCGATCGCCACCGGCACGCCCTGCGGCGTCGGCGCCCCGTTCGCGGCCACCGAGTAGCCCTGCAGGTGGGCACCGCCATCGAGGCTGGGGCCGGTGAGCAGCACCAGATGCTTGCCGTCGGGTGAGAGGTTCATCCCGAGCGGCGGTTCCGACAGGACGGTCGGGGTGCCGGGAACCGGGGACAGGTCGCCGCCCGCACCGATCTCGTAGGCGAAGATCGCCGCGGCCGGTGTGATGGTCAGGACATAGAGGAAGCGGTGATCCGCCGACTCCTTCACCGACAGGTTGCCGAATCCGGTGGGTACGTCCGCGACGAGTCGCGGTGCCCCATCGGCGCCGACCCGGTAGCCGAGCAGCCGGTCCGAGGCAGCACCGGCCACATACAGATAGTCGGTGCCGGGGGCGCCGAGCGCCGGGGAGACGGGCAGGGGTATCAGCAGAGCGGCGGTCGCGAGGATGCCCAGCGACATCATGCGCCGTCTTCTGCCGATACGGTCTCGTATTCTCACGCTTGTTCTTTCGTCGAATGCCCGGCCGCGAGGAGCACGGCCAGATCTCGGCCATCGGTGGCGTCGTCCCAGAGCAGGGCGGCGATCCGGGTTCCGTCGGGCACGTGGTCACGGGCTGCGAGCCCGGCGCCTTTCGCGATGAGCTGCGGGGTGGTCATGGGAGCCGCCACGGTGCCGACGCTGTCGATCACGGTCGCCGACGCGGAACTGCCATCAGCGAATCGCAGACGCACCGACGAGGCGAAATGATTTGGGTAGTAGCGCTTTTCGAGATCCGAGTCGACCTCGAAGCGGACCTTCGCGGCGATCGCGAGGATCCGTTCGTCCCTCAGGAACTCCTCGCCGTAGGCGTCGTAACGGGTCGGACCGTAGGCCAGCGTCGCACCGACGATGTACGGACAGCTGTACTGCGCGGTCATCGTGGACTCGGCCTCGGTCATATGCTGGTCGGCGACGAGTTGTGGCCCACCGACCACGATTTCGGTGATCCGCTCGACCGGGATCGTGAATCCGTCGGTCACCTCGGCCAACGCGTCGATCGTCGAATGGAACAGGCGGCAACACGAGTACGGCTTGTAGCTGATGGTGTGGATACGCAGCCGGTCTCCCGGCGTCACCTCGCGCAGCGGACCGCCGAAACTCGCCGCGACACCGTAGGTGCCCTCGACGACCAGGCGGGGCGCCGTCAGCTCCGGTATCAGCGCGAAATCCGCCGCCAGCACACCGTTTCGGGCGCCGAGCCCGGCGTGGACCCGTTTCACCTCACCACCGGTCGGCTCGACCGAGAACTGCATCGACCCGCTGGGTTGCGACAGCGCGTGACCCCATGCCGCCACCAGGATCTCGGGATCGACCAGCTGCCCATCGCGGTAAGCGTGCAGGCTCACTGCTGCCGTGGCCGCACCGAACGCACCGAACACCGACGTCGGATGGAACCCCCGATGCACGGTCTCCAAACCACCCGCTGCCGTGCCGATCAGAACCATCGCCTCATAGCCCGCGGCCACCGCCCGGAACAGGTCGGCTTGCGAAGCGCCCGTCTCCGCTGCGACGGCCAGCGCCGCCGGGATCACGACCGACCCCGGGTGACTGGTGGTCACGTCATGGGTGTCGTCGAGCTCGTAACTGTGCGCCGCCGTCCCGTGAACCAACGCCGCCACCGACGCTTCGGTACACCAATCAGACTGCAGCACCGGACTTCTACCGGTACCCGCGAAGCGCCTCGACCACTCCCGAACCCGACCTGCCGCAGGTCGGGTACTGCCCCACAGCGAGACGATGAAGTTGTCGAGGAACAGTCGCCGTATCGCCTCGACATCGTCGGCACCGAGTGAGGAATTCGCCACGGCGGCCACGTGCTCGGCCAGTCGCGCGGTGACACCGACCGATCCGGTACCGGAGCTGGTCATCAGGCGTAGCCGCCTTCGACGGTTCCCAGCCGCTCCCAGTCCTGCGGGTCGTGCAGGACCCATACCTCGGCCTGCTGGGCGGCACTGATCTGCTTGATCCGCTGGATCGACTGCACGGCCTGGATGGCGTTGACGTCGACCGGGCACGGGCACTCCGAGACCAGGCCCGACCGCAGGTGAACCGCGTCTCCGGTGATCAGGAATTTCCGCGACGGCAGCGTCACCAGCAGACTCACCTCGCCGGGTGTGTGTCCTGGAGTCTGCAGGATCTGGATGCTGCCGTCACCGAAGAGGTCGTAGTCCTCGCGCAGCGGATTCCACGCGAACGAGCGGGTGAGCTCGAGATCCTGCGGCCGGTAGAAGCCCTGGTAGGGCGGGTCGGGCCAGAAGGCATAGCGCAGATCCACTTCCGACATGTAGAACTCGGCGTCGGGGAACAGATACATGCCGCCGGTGTGGTCGAAGTGCGAGTGCGATATGACCACGTGGGTGACGTCGGACGGTGCGAACCCGGCCTTCGCGAGCTGGAGTTCCAGGGTGTTCTCCGGCGGGCAGTCCAGCGCGAACACATCGACGAGGTCGCCGTAGACGGCGCGCGGATCGTTCCATGCCTCGGGCACCAGGCCCGTGTCGAACAGGACCAGCCCGCGCTCGTGCTCGATGAGGAAGGTCGGGATCGGCACCGTGAGTGGACCGTGCTGACCCATGGTGATGAGTCCGTGGTCCAGCGTGATCGATGCCCCGGCCAGTGGCCACAGACGTTGTGCAGTCGACATTGACGTGCCTTTCGGAGTGCGGGTGAAGTTCAGGACAGGGCAGCGGCGATGTCGCCGGAGATGCCGTAGGACTTGGGTTCGACGAACGCGTCGAACCCCTCGAGGCCGGCTTCACGGCCGATGCCGCTGTGTTTGAACCCGCCCAACGGTGCGTGAAAACCCGTACTGCTGCCGTTGATCTCGACGCTGCCGGTCTGCAGCCGGGCAGCCACCGCGAGAGCGTGGTCGGTATCGGCGCTGTAGACCGCGCCGCTGAGCCCGTAGACGGTGTCGTTGGCGATCGCGACCGCTTCGTCCTCGCTGTCGCACGCCAGGACCGCGACGACAGGACCGAAGATCTCTTCCTGGGCGATGGCCATGTCCGACGTCACCTCGGCGAACACGGTCGGCTCCACGAACAGACCGTGCTCGAAGCCATCCGGGCGGCCGCCGCCCACCACGACTTTCGCGCCGTCAGCCCGGCCACCGGCGACGTATCCCTCGACGCGGGCGCGCTGGCGTGGACTGACCAGCGGACCGATCTCGGTCGCGGGATCGGCGGGATCACCGATCCGCAGTCCACGTACCGCGTCGGCGAGGCGTTCGACGAGTTCGTCCGCGCGAGAACGCGAGACGATCACGCGGGTCTTGTTCGTGCAGGCCTGCCCGTTGTAGCGGAACGACAGCGTGCGCAGCGAAGCGACAGCGGCAGCCAGATCGGCGTCGTCGAGGACGAGTGCGGCCGACTTGCCGCCCAATTCGAGGGTGTAGCGGCGCAGGTCGTCGCCGCAGAGCGCGGCGATACGACGTCCCGCCACAGTGGAGCCGGTGAACGACACCTTGTCCACCCCGGGGTGGGTGACCAGGTATTCGCTCTCGGCGCGATCGGCGACCACGATGTTCAGGACGCCGGGCGGAAAACCGACGGCATCAGAGAGTTCAGCGAGCAGATACGCGCTCAACGGCGCCTCGGGCGACGGCTTGAGGATCACGGTGCAGCCGGACAGTAGCGCGGGCGCGAGTTTCAGCATCGCCACCGACAGTGGCGCGTTCCACGGCACAACCGCCGCGACCACACCGAGTGGTTCCCTGGTGACGAGCGCGTTGCCGATCGCCGAACGCCGCACAGTCCGCCACGGATAGTCTTGCACCAGTTCGAGATTGGTCTCGATGAGCGCGATCGCCGCGCCTGCTTGGGAGGCCAGCGTCTGCGTGATCGGGCAGCCCATCTCCTCGGTGATCAACGCCGCGATCTCGCCGCGGTGCTCGGCGATCGCCTGACCGAGCCGACTCAGAACCGCCATCCGCTCGGCCAGGCTGATCCGCGGCCACGGGCCGGTGTCGAACGCCGACCTGGCGGCGGACACTGCACGGTCCATGTCCTCGCGAGAGCCAGCCACTACGCGACCGATCGGCTGCCCGGTGAACGGTGAGACGACCTCGAAAGTATCGGTGGTCACCGGGGCGACCCATTGACCGCCAATATACAGACTCGAACGGTTTTCTCGCCGCACCGCCACATCGAACTCCTGCCGCACGAATACAGCCGCACGCACCGCACCATCGACGAGATGGCCGTTGCCACGCTGCAAAAGGAACTCCCGGAATAGTTTCCGAATGAGTGACCTCGATCATATCCAGACCTGGGTGCGAATCAATTGACGATTTTCGAACCCTCACTTCACCGGCCCCGAACCCACCCAGACCTCGCTGACCAGCCACTTCGCGCTGATCGAATCGCCACTTGCCAATTCGCCAATTGGCTTGGACTGTGATGCGCGTTACGGTCGTTTCGTTCGCTGCCGGAGTTTCCGCCGAACATTCCCTTTCCTGCCGACAGGAGTCTGCATTTCCATGGCTGTTCAGGTAACAATCGACATGTCCGCCAAAGCCGACCGTTTCGACGATCTGCGCGAATGGTTCATCAAGAACCTGCCCGGTACCCGCAGCTTCGCGGGCAATATCAGCGTCGAGGTCGCACGTAATCAGGACGAACCCGCCCGGATTCTCTTCGTCGAGAAGTGGGACACCCGCGCGAACTTCGAGGCCTATCTCGCCTGGCGCGACGAGTCCGGCGTCATCGCCGAGTTGCTCGAGATGCTCGACGGCGACATCACCTTCCGCTACCACGACTTCCTCGGCGTCTGACACAGCGGATAGTTCGGATAGGTAGTCGATGACGACATTCCCACGACGTAGGGCGGGCCGTCGCGCCCCGCTGCTCCTGAAGCCGACCGCCGCGCTCGCGGCGGTGGTCCTCGGCGCCGGCTGGGCGGCAGGCACCGCCGCCGGAGCACCCGGTCAACAGTCACAGTTCCTGCTGATGGGCGGCACCGCCACCGGCAATGTGGCGGTCCTGCGCATCGCCGACGACGGCGGGTTGTCCGCAGTGCCCGGCTCACCGTTCGGCGCGGGTCCCGCCGTGCTGTCGGTGGCCGCGGCACCCGAGAGCCGCGATGTCTATGTCACTCAGGTGGGCGCGCAGCGCGTCACCGGCTACCACCTCGACGACAACGGCACGGCGCATCCGATCCCGGGTGGTGAGGTCGCGTTCAGCGGCGGCCCGGTGGTCACCTCGATCCTGACGCCCGACGGACGATTCCTGTTCATCGGGGCGGGCGGGGTACCGGGACGGATCAGCACCTACGCCGTCTCCCCCACCGGCGCGCTCACCTTCCTGCGCGAGACCACGGTCGACGGATTCGCCGTCTTCCCGATGATCACCGTCGACCCGAACGGCCGCTATCTGCGCTTCACCAGTGCCGCCGACGCCAAGATTCACAGCTACGCGATCGGTGCGGACGCCGAGCTCACCGCGCTCGGCGATCCCGTGCCGGGCGGCAGGCTCCCGGTCAATCCGGGCTACACGCCCGACGGCCGGTTCGTTTACGTGAGCAATGAACAAGGCAGCAGTGTTTCAGGTTTCGCGGTCGGCGACGACGGAAGCCTGACGCCCACCCCCGGTTCGCCGTACGCCACCGGCGGGATGCCGCACGCGGCCGAGGTCACCTCGGACGGACGCTATGTCTACATTCCCGAGGTCGCCGGCGGCGCGATCGCGGGATTCTCGATCGGTCCGGATGGTGCGTTGACGCCGCTGCCCGGTTCCCCGTACCGTGCGCCGGCCGGGTCCTATCCCGGGTTGGTGAAACTCAGCGACGACGAGCGCCACCTCTACGTCGCCGACTGCCTGCCCACCACGGTGACAACGAAGATCCACATCTTCGACGTCAACGCCGACGGCACGCTGACCCGATCCGCGCTGCCCTCGGTCGATACCGGAACCATCTTCGGCGACGGTCCGATCCTGGTGAAGACCCCCTGACCGAGACACGAAAACGTCTGCCCCGCACGAGGATCACCCGTGCGGGGCAGACGCCTGTGTGAGCGTCGGCCGGGATCAGCCGGCCAGACCCTTGCCGAAGAACTCGTCGAGCTTGTTTACGGCGGGGGTGACGTACTGGTCCAGGTCGTACAGGTCGACATGGGTCGCGCCGTCGACGACGAACAGTTCCTTCGGCTCGGCGGCCTCGGCGACGGCCTCCTCGCTGAAGTAGGCGGTGTCAGCCTTGGAGCCGACGATCATCAGCAGCGGACGCGGGGAAATCATGGCGATCTTGGCGTACGCGTCGAACTGCGCGATCCGGTCGATGCTCTGCAGCGGCCACTTGTTCTCCGAGCGCTCGTGCTGCCCGCGAGGGGTGCGGTAGTAGTCGTGCGCGTCGCGGAACAGTTCCGGCGCCTGTTCCAGACCTTCGGCGCTCGGCGGCGCCCAGATCTGGTAGTTCGGCTCCGCGCCCTGCGCCTCGGCGGTGCGCAGCGCACCGGCGGCGTCGAGCATTTCCTGCAGCACCGACGGGTCCTGGGTGCGGCCGAGGCCGTTGCTCAGGTAGTCGCCGATATCGAGACCGCTGACGGTGGCCACGGCCTTGATGCGGTGGTCGGTCTGCGCGGCGAAGGGCACATAACCACCGGAGGCACAGATACCGAGGGCGCCGATGCGGGTGGGGTCGACATCGTCACGGGTGGTCAGGAAGGTGACCGCGGACTTGACGTCCTCGCTGCGCTGGAAGGGGTCCTCCAGGAAGCGGGGCTCGCCTTCGCTCTCACCCTGGTAGGCGGCGTCGAAGACGAGCGCGGCGTAGCCCTTGTCGGCCAGTCGCTGCGCGTAGATGCTGGCGGTCTGCTCCTTCACACCACCGCCGGGGTGCGACACCACCACGGCGGGCAGGCGCTCACCCGTGCGGTTGTCGGGGGTGAACAGGATGCCCGCCATGCGCAGGCCGTTGCTCGAGAAGTTGACGCTTGTGCGCATCAGGCACGATCCTTTCGATGAGATCTGCTCCGGCTCGAAGCCGATGCGACAAGCTTGTCGCCGGCAGAACCTCCCGACAATGGGAAAGATTCTTCCCATGAACCCCCACCCCCAGTAAGAACTACTGTCAGATCACGAGTTCCGACTGATTCGGCGTCCGCGAATTCGGGCTTCGTAACATGTCACTGGGTTCGATAGCACTCGCGTTTTACGATGAGAGGAGCCGGTGACCGGACCTCGGGTTCTCCCGGCACGATCGATGATCGCTGCCGGTGGCTCAGCCCGGCCGCGTCTCCCGCACCACGAAAAGAGACGAACACATGACCGGACCGCTCGACGGCGTGCGCATCCTCGACCTGACCTCGAACTTCATGGGCCCCTTCGCGACCCTGTTGCTCGCTGACATGGGCGCCGATGTGGTGAAGATCGAATCCACCGCCGGTGACACCACGCGCGGTGTCGGTCCACGCCGCAACCCCGGCATGGGCGCGATCTTCCTGCACCTCAACCGCAACAAGCGCAGTGTGGTGCTCGATCTCAAATCCGCGGACGGCAATGCCGCGTTGCAGCGCATGCTGGCCTCGGCCGACGTGCTGCTCTACAGCCTGCGCCCGAAGTCGATGGCCCGTCTCGGCCTGGCCTACGAACAGGTGCGCGAGCGCAATCCGCGCCTGATCTATTGTGGCGCTTTCGGTTTCGGTCAGAACGGCCCGTACGCCGACCGGCCCGCATACGACGACCTGATCCAGGCCGCCGTCGGCATGCCGGTACTGCAGAGCCGCAAAACCGGTGAGCCAACCTACATCGCCACCGCGATCGCCGACCGCGTCGTCGGCATGGCCGCGGCGAACGCGATCACCACCGCGCTGTACCGCCGCGAACGCTCGGGACACGGCCAGGAGGTCCAGGTCCCGATGTTCGAGACCTTCGCCCAGTTCGCCATGGGCGATCACCTCTACGGCCACACGTTCATCCCCTCGATCGGCACCTCCGGCTACGCCCGGATGATGAACTCCGACCGACGCCCGTACCGGACCCGTGACGGCTATCTCGGCGTGAACGTCTACACTGACAAGCACTGGCACCGATTCTTCGCACTGGCGGGGAAACCGGACATGTCGCAGGACCCCCGCTTCGCCGATATCGGTGGCCGCACCGAGAACATTGCCCTGCTCTACGGCTTCCTCGCCGAAGTACTCGAATCCAAGACGACAGCGGAATGGGTGCAGATCCTCACCGAGGCCGACATCCCCGCCATCGAAATGAACACACCAGAGTCCCTTCTCGACGACCCGCACATGAAAGATGTCGGCTTCTTCGTCGAGGAGGAGCACCCGACCGAAGGACCACTCCGGTCGCTGGGCATCCCCCAGCAGTGGAGCGAGGACGCACCCGAATTGCGTTATCCCGCACCGCGACTCGGCGAGAACTCGGTCCAGGTACTCAGCGAGTACGGGTTCGGTGCCGACGAGATCGATCATCTGGTGTCCACCGGCGCGGCCTTCACGCCCGAGACGTTGCAGATTCGCACCGACGTCTGACAACCCCGATGCGACCCGCCTCGAGCCGAGGAGGACCACATCGCCGGCTAACGAGCGAACTCACCCGCTGATACCGAAGATCGCGTGGTGGGCACCGCTCCGGCAGCTCGGTATCGTGGGGCAGGCGCTCGGCCGGCCCGCGCCGACCCGAACAGGCGGCCCCGCAATCGTTCAGGAGCACAGACGCGCATGCGCAGTGAGATCTTCCACGCCGACAATATGGCCCAGCAGGCAACGCAACTCGGCATCACCCTGCAGCACTCCAGGTGTGTGAAGGCCTGCGTGAACGGCGAGGTGTACGCCCGCCAAGGTGCCATGATCGGCTACCGCGGGCAATTCGCGTTCGAGGTCAAGAGCCAGGGGCTGGGCAACCTGGTCAAGCGGTTCGCGACCGGTGAGGGGGTGCCGTTGATGAGCTGCCGCGGGCAGGGCGAGGTCTGGTTCGCGCACCATTCCTCGGAGTGTTTTCTGATCGACCTCGACCCCGGCGATTCACTGTCGATCAACGGCAAACACATCCTCGTCTACGAGCCTTCGCTCGGCTATGACATCCAGATGGTCTCCGGCGCAGGCGCTTTCGTCGGTGGCGGATTGTTCAATTGTGTGTTCCAAGGACAGGGTCGGCTGGCGATCACCAGCCACGGTCAGCCGATCGTCATCCCAGTCAGTCACCAGCAACCGGTGTTCGCCGATTCCGATGCCCTGATCGGCTGGTCCTCAAGCCTGCAGACCTCCATCGTGCGCACCCAGAGTTTCGGATCGATGCTGCGCGGCGGGTCCGGTGAGGTCGCGCAGGTGCGATTCCTCGGCGAAGGGTTTGTCATTCTCCAACCCTCGGAATTCAACTTCGGGCCGACAGGCTCGAAGTAGCCACACCGGGCAACGAGAACGCGCTCGGCGGAAGTTTCGCGCCGAGCGCTTCGTCGGTCACACTGCGGTCAGGCGATGGCCTGTTGATCACGCAGGGCGGTGAGCTCGGTAGCAGTGAAGCCCCAATCATGCAGAACCTCGTCGGTGTGCTCGCCGGGTTCGGCGGGTGGGCGCTGGATCATGCCCGGTGTACGGCTGAATCGCGGTGCGGGAGCGGGCTGTACCACGCCGTCCATGTCGACGAAGGTCCCGCGAGCACGCAGGTGCGCGTGTCGCGGTGCTTCGGTGAGCGAGAGCACTGGGGCCAGGCACGCCTCCTGCCCCTCTGCGAGGGCACACCATTCGTCGCGGGTCTTCGTCAGCAATACCGACGTGAACCGCTTGTGCACCGACGGCCACTGCGATTTGTCGTGCTGATCGGGCATCTCCGATTCGTCGATTTCCATGATGCGCAGCAGGTTGCGCCAGAAGCGGGATTCGTTGGCGCCCACGCTGACCCAGCCGCCGTCGGCGGTTTCGTACACGTTGTACCAAGGCGCGCCCGAGTCGAGCCGGTTCACGCCGCGCTCGTCGCTCCAGTAGCCGGCGGCGAACAGGCCGTAGAACAGGGTCATCAGCGAGGCCGAGCCGTCGACCATGGCGGCGTCGACCACCTGGCCCCGACCCGAGGTGCGGCTTTCCAGCAGCGCGGACACCACACCCAGCGCCAAATATAAGGAGCCCCCGCCGAAATCACCCGCCAGGTTCAGCGGGATGGCGGGCGGTTCACCGGCGCGGCCGACCGAGTGCAAGACGCCGGTCAGTGAGATGTAGTTGACGTCGTGGCCGGGATCCTGTGCGAGCGGGCCGAATTGGCCCCAGCCCGTCATCCGGCCGTAGACCAGCGCCGGATTGACCGCCGTGCACTGTTCGGGGCCGAGGCCGAGCTTCTCCGCGACGCCGGGCCGAAATCCTTCGAGCACCACGTCCGCCTCAGCAACGAGTCGCAGCACCGCTTCGACCGCCGCGGGCTTCTTCAAGTCGAAGACCGCGCTGCGCCTGCCCCGGTTGAGCAGATTGAACCGCGCGTTGATCGGCGCGCCACCGTCGTAGCCCGGGGGGCGATCCAACCGGATGATGTCGGCACCCAGATCCGACAGCAGCATCGCGGCGAACGGGGTCGGTCCGACCCCGCCCAGTTCGACGATGCGGATGCCCGCGAGCGGGCCACTGGCACTACCCATTGCCGTTTCCACCCATTCGGAGACTGTCGCGCAGTTGGTCGTCGGCTCCGCCGATATCTTGCGCGGCCGCCAACGGTGGTGGCCGTTTGCCGTCGAACGACAACGGCAGACCCACGACCCCGATCTCGTCTTGGGAGGGTGCGCCGATAATGCCGAGCGCCCTGGTCTGCTCGTGAGCGACCATCTCGGCGGTCGTCTGTACCGGCGCGACCGGGACACCGAAGTCCCGCAACCGTTTCTGCCAGTATTCGCGCGGGTGTTCGGCCAGCCGATCGCCGATCAGCCGGTCGATCTCGGCCCGATTGGCCAGCCGTCCCGCGTTCGTGGCGAACCGCTCATCGCTCGCCCACTCCGGCCGATCCAACGCCCGGCTCAGGTGTGCGAACAGGCCGTCGTTGCCGCAACTGACGATCAGATCGCCATCGGCGGCCGAGTACGCGCGGTGCGGCACGATGAACGCGACGCCGGATCCGTGGCGTTCGCCGGGTGCGCCGTCGGCGTTGTAGCCGGCCGCGCCGATCGACATCCATCCGATCGCCGTTTCCAGCAGCGACGCGTTCACCGCGGCGCCGTCGAGCTTGGACTGACGGCGATGCAGCGCGGCCAGGATGCCGATCGCGGCCCACATGCCGGTGCCGAAGTCGATGATCGACACCCCCGCGCGCACCGGCGGTCCGGTGTTCTCGCCGGTGATGCTCATGATTCCGGAGAACGCCTGCATCAGCGGGTCATAGCCTGGCAGCATGTTCATCGGCCCGCTGTGTCCGAAGGCGCCGACCTCGCAATGCACGAGTTCGGGCTTGGTCACCCGCAGGCTTTCGGCATCCAGGCCGTATTTGGCCGCCGAGCCCGGTCGCAGATTGTGCAGGAACACATCGGCGCGTTCTGCGATCAACTGGTGCAAGAGCGCAAGCTGATCGCGGTCCTTGATGTCGATCTTGATGGACCGTTTACCGCGGTTGAGTGCGTGAAACGCAGCGCCGCTGCCCTTCCACATACTCGGGCCCCAGCCTCGCGACGAATCCCCGGTCGGCCGCTCGACCTTCCACACCTCGGCGCCGAGTTCGGCGAGGATCTTGCCGGTGAACGGCGCCGAGGCGCTGTCACCGAGCTCGACCACGACGATCCCGGCCAGCGGAAGTTCGTTCTGCATCGCCTACTCCTGCCCTGGTCGTGATCGATCGTCTTGTGTCATCGTGCACCTCTACCCGGGGTTCGCGGCGGTGAAAACGGGGATGGTCTGGGCGCCACGTTCGACGAAGCGGACGGTGACGTCCTGGTCGATCGCGATGGACTCCGGGTCGCCTTCGATCTGGGCGAAGAGCATGTAGCCCTCCGCCATCTCGACGAATCCGACGGTGTAGGGCGTGATAGACGCCCACACCGGGGTCGGGCCGCGCATCACCGTACTGAAGGAATAGACCGTGCCGCGTCCGGCCGACTCTTCCCAGGCCAGTGCTGCGGAGGCGCAGTACGGGCAGTACGAATGCGCGGGCCAGACGGCTTCGGCGCAGTCGGCACAGCGTTGAAAGGTCAAGCGCTGATCGTCCAGCGCCGCCCAATAGGGCGCGGCGTCGAGCAGCTGGTACGGATGCGGCCAGTCGTTGGTTGATTCGCTCATGATGTTCTCCGATTCCCGCTCAGGACGCCAGCACCAGGACGCTGCCCGCCGCCAACATGCCGCCCGCGCCCTGCACCAGTGCGGTTTCCGGCTTGCGGGTCGGCGTCAGTCCCAGTGCCTGTCCGCGCAGCTGGCGCACGGTCTCGATGATGGTGTCCATGTTGCAGGAGATGCCGGGCTGGCCGAAGGACAGCCAGCCGCCGTTGGTGTCGGTCGGCAGGTCGCCGTCGACGCCGGTGCGGCCTTCGCGATAGATGTCGATACCACGCCCCTTCTTCGCGAAACCCAAGTCCTCCATGACGATCGGGCCCATGTGCGCGAAGTTCACCGACATCTGCACCATGTCGATGTCGGAGGGGCCCAGATCGGCCATCGCGTAGGCCTGCCGCGCCGCCTCGATGGTGGCGGTGTGGGTGAGGTTGGGCAGGGTGCCGAAGTCGGCGAACTTGCAGGTGCGCATGTTCATCCGGTCCGACAGGTACTCGTGCGTGGTGGCCGAGCCGTACCCGTGCAGGTAGACCGGCTTCTGGTCGGCCCGCACATTGTCGGGCGCGGTGACGACCAGCGCACCGCCGGTGCCGCCGCCCCAGGTGGAACACATCCACCGGCGCAACGGGGTGGCCACGTAGGGCGAGGCGAGCACCGTGGCGACATCGATCTCGCCGTGCTTGGCCTTGGCCGCGTGCGGGTGGTGGGCGCCCCAGCGCTGGTTGGCGACGGCGACCTCGGCGAGATCGGCTTCGGTGATGCCGAATTCGTGGAAGTACCGGCGCGCGGCCTGGGCGTAGAGGGACGGGATCGTCGGTCCGTACATCACTTCGAACTGCGGATCCGCGTCGGCCTCCGCGCCCATGGCCACGGCGTCGACGAACAACTCCGTCGCATCGCTCTGCAGGCACAGCACGTATTCCGCCTTGCCCGCGGCGATCATCTGTGATGCCTGGGCAAGGGTGGCGGTGAGGCCGGCGCCGTGCAGGGTGAGTTCGCTGGTGAACGTCAACGGCATCTGCATGTGCGAGGCGAAGATGTTGTTCCACTGCGAGCGTTTGTCGGCCCACGGCGAACGACCGGTGAACAGGGCGTCCACCTGATTCTTCGTGATCCCCGCGTCGGCGAGTGCCGCCACGGTGGCCTCGACGGCCAGCTGCAGCGGGTCTTTGCGATTGGCGCGCGTGGCATAGGCATCGCCCATGCCGACGATCGCTGCGACGGGTTGTGCGGTCATGAGGTCAGCCCCGCACCTTTTCGGTCGGCAGCGAGGCGCCGACGAGTGCGTCGAGGTCCTCGCGCTTACGCAGCATCAGCAGGCTCCACTCGCTGCGCTGGACCACGTCGCCGTCCTGGTTGAGCGCCTTCATCAGGAAGGTGACGACACCGAACTTCTCGTCCTTGTCCTTCTTGGCGATGACCTCGGCGGTGACGTAGATAGTGTCGTTGATCAGCACCGGCTTGAGGTAGCGCAGGTTGTCGATGCCGTAGTTCGCCTGGATCGACGGGCCGAACTGGATCAGGCCGGTCATCAGGGAGTAGGTCAGCGAACCCTGCACCAGGCGCTTGCCGAAGCGGGTCTGCGCGGCGTAGTGCACGTTGGAGTGGATCTCGATCCAGTTGCCGGTCAGCGCACAGTAATTCACGACGTCGGCTTCGGTGATGGTGCGTCCGCCGGAGCGGAACACGGTGCCGACCTCGATCTCGTCGAGCGGCATGTCGATGCGATTGTTGATGGTGGCCATCGAAGTTCTCCTCAGAGTGCTTTCGGGAGGGTGATTTACACGCCGGACTACAGGCGCATCGACTTGGCGATGATGGTGCGCTGGATCTGCGAGGTGCCGCCACCGATGGTGGACTGCACGCTCTCGCGCAGGTAGCGCTCCATGTCGGCCTCGGGCAGGTTGGCGTAGCCACCCAGGATCTGCATACCGTCGAGGGCGCACTGCTTGAGGGTTTCGGAGCCGTACAGCTTGGCCATGGAGGTCTCGCGGGCGGCGGGCAGACCGGCGGCCTTCATCTTGGCGGCGCGGTAGCAGAGCAGACGCGCGGCGTCGACGCGGGTCTGGTTCTCGGCCAGCATGTGCTTGAGCACCTGGAACTCGTAGATCGGTTTGCCGAACTGGATACGCTCATGGGCGTACTTGTTGGCCGCGCGGACCGCCTCCTGGGCGTTGCCGACGTAAGCCGCGGCGACGGCACAACGCTCGAGCTCGAGGTGATCGGTGATGATCTTCCAGCCCTGTCCGACCTTGCCGAGCAGCGCGTCGGCGGGCACACGCACCTCGTCGAGGAAGATCTCGGTGGTACCGGTCGCATGACGCGACAGGGTCGGCAGCTTGCGAATGTCCAGGCCCGGGGTGTCGTTCGGGATCAGCAGGACCGAGAGACCACCGTGCTTGTCGTCGGCATCGGTGCGCACCAGCATCGCGATGACGGTGTCCTTGGCCGCGGCACCCGAGCACCACAGCTTCTGGCCCGAGATCACCCAGTCGCCGTTGGCTTCCTGGCGGGCGCGGGTCTTGGTGTTGGAGGCGTCGGAACCGGCGTCGGGCTCGGAGATCGAGACCGAGAACCGGATCTGGCCGTCGATGAACGGCTTGACGTAGCGCGCCTTCTGCTCGTCGGTGCCGTACTTGAGAATGTTCATCGCGGTGAAGGTCGGCACCAGCACCGAGCAGGCGAAGTCGAAACCGTACTTGCCCAGGCCCTCGGCCATCAGCGAGTAGTCGAAGATGTCACCGCCGGAGCCACCCTCGGCCTCGTCGATGAGGATGCCGAGCCAGCCCTGCGCGGCGATCTTCTCGTATGCCTCGTACGGGTACTCCCGGCCGGTGTCGCACTTGCGCACGTACTCCACGGTGATCTCGTTGTCCATGAACTTGTTCACGGTGTCGAGCCAGTCGGCCTGCGACTCGTCCAGGAAGTTCGAATTCATTCTTGCGCTCCGTAATGCGATGTTTCGGATAATTGTTTCGCCGAGCAGTACGTTAATTCCCGCCCACTCGGGCGCCAAGTGATGATCTTCGAATTCGTCATTCGACAGCTTCGAATCCCCCGGCGGGTGGTCCGATCCGAGTCCGATACTCGACCAAATCGAGCCGGCCTACCCACAACCGCCCATGAACCAGCAGGTCAGGCAGGCATGCCGCCGATAGTTCGAGATTGACCCGCACCCAGTCTGTTAGCAAGTGAAAAATTCCGAAGTGGTAGTTCGAAGACAGTGAATTGAATAGCTGTAATAGCCCAACTATGGTCAGGGAACAATCGTCGCCGAACCGCAACGGTAGCGCGGCGACGTTGCAACGGCCATTCGGGAGTCATCATGAGAAGTGTTCCTTTCTCGGCGCAGTACTGGAGTGCCGTCGAGACCTTGTCGGCGACTCAGTCGCGGCGGGTCCAAGACGAGCGCCTCCGGGAGCAGCTCGCCTATCTGGCCGCAAACAGCGCGTTCTACCAGGCAAAGTTCGCCGAGCACGGTGTCGACGTCGGCAAGATCGAGACGGTCGCCGATCTGGCGGATCTCCCGTTCACCGAGAAGCAGGAACTGCGCGACAGCCTCGCCGCCGCTCCGCCGCTGGGTGCGCATGTGGCGGCCGCCGATGCCGATATCGTGCAGATCCAGGCTTCGTCGGGCACCACCGGCTCACCGTCCTACGTCGGCCTCACCGTCAGCGATATCCGAACCTGGAGCGAGCTGGGCGCACGCGCCCTGTACGCCAACGGTTTTCGGCCCGGCGACCGCTTGCTGCACGGCTTCGGCATGAGCAAGGGTTTTGTCGGCGGCCTGCCGATCGTGCAGATCCTGCAGTACATGGGCATCGTCGATATCCCGATCGGCGCGGAGGCCGGCGCCGAGCGACTGCTTCGTGTGCAGGCCGATCAGCGCCCCAACGCCCTGATCGGCACCCCCTACTTCCTCACCCACCTGGCCGAGCAGGCTCCGCAGATCGTCGGCCGCGCCGCCGCCGAGCTAGGGGTGCGCGCGATCAGCGTGGGCGGCGAACCCGGCGGCGGGCTGCCCGCGGTGCGCGAGAAGCTCGAGTCGCTCTGGGGCGCCACGGCACGGGAGATGTTGGGTGGCACCGATATCGCGTGCACCTACTGGGGCGAATGCGAGGTCGGCGACGGCATGCACTTCCTGTCGCCGGATCTGATGATCGCCGAACTCATCAACCCGGAGACCGGCGAACAGGTGGCGCCGGTCGCCGGCGCCGGCGGTGAGCTCGTCTACACCGCCCTGCGCCGCCAGGCCTCTCCCCTGCTGCGGTTCCGCACTCGCGACCACGTGGTGGTGACCGGCACCGACTGCGCTTGTGGCCGAACGGGTTACAAGGTGCGCTGCGTCGGACGCACCGACGACATGCTCATCGTGCGTGGCATCAACCTGTTCCCGTCGGCGGTCAAGGAGCTCGTCATGGAACTGGTTCCCGCGACCACCGGCGAGATGCGCATCCGAGCCGACTTCGAGGGTCATTCGACCCAGCGTCCACTGCCGCTGGTGGTCGAGTACGCCCACGATCTGAGCGCCGAGCAGCGCGAGGACCTGCGCACCACCATCGAAGGGCGGGTGCGTTCGGCGCTCAATGTGAAGTCGGTCGTGGAGCTGGTGCCCGACGGCACCCTGAAACGCCCCGACCATGTCAAGGTCGCTCTCATCGAACGGGTGCCGACTTCCTGAATGCGAGATATTAAATATTCTTTGTCGGCATCTGGACTATGCTCGGAGTCACCGGCCACAGATCGTCCGCGGAGGTGAGATGGGCACGCTCAACCGGTTGCACCTGATTCGACAGGTCGACCTGTTCACCTTGCGACTGTTCCTCTCCGCGATCGAAGAACAGCAGATCGGCCTGGCCGCGATCCGCGAGAACATCGCCGCGTCTACCGCGACCAAGCGGATCCAAGTGCTCGAGAACATCGCCGGTGTCAAGCTGCTCGACCGCAGCCCCAAGGGCGTGGTGCCGAGTCCGGCGGGTGCGATCCTGGCCCGTCACGCACGGATGATCTTCGACAGTCTCGACGACATGCGCACGGAGTTCGCCGCACTGACCGAGGGCGTGCAGGGCGAGTTGCGGATCGTGTCGGCGCGGTCGGTGATCGTGCCGTTCCTGGCCCGTGAGCTCGGCGACTTCAACCGCGAATACCCGCTGGTCGATCTGGTCGTGCACGAGGTCGAGAACGCTGACATCGTCCAGGAGGTCGCACGAGGCGAGGCAGACCTGGGCGTTTTCGCCTCGGCGTACGGGCTCGACCTCGACGGTGTCGAGGTGACCCCGTATCGGCGCGACCGCATCGTCGCGGTGGTCCCACTCGGGCACCCGCTCAGCGAGCGGCCCAGCGTGACGATCCGGGATCTGCTGCCGGAGAATCTGATCGCTCCACGCGCCTTGGTCGGGGCGCTGCGCGCGGCAGCCCAGCGTGTCGGCGAGGAGTACACGCCCAAGCACGTCCTGCGCAGCGGCGGCGCCGCGATCAGCCTGGTCAATGCCGGGCTGGGCGTCACCGTGCAGCCCGAATGCCTGGTGGGCCACGAATGGACCGGTCGCGTCGCCGTACTCGACCTCGACGAGCCATGGGCCGAGCGGCGGATCCACCTCGCTACCGCTCGCGGACGCGAATTCAGCCCCGCCACGAAAATTTTCATCGAGCAGCTGCTGACCTGCCCCGTGGACGACGACCACCTCGACGACGATCTCTGACCGCAACACCACTACCGATCCCGGTTCCATCCGAGGGCTCGGCCTGTTTTCGGATGCCTGGCCGAAACAGCGACAAGTGCCTTCAAGAGAATATATTATGCCGTATATGCTCGCATCAGTTCATGAAGTGCCCGCGTTCATCTCCGGCCCGAAGCGCCATCTCATCGACGGCCAGTGGGTCGACGCCGCCTCCGGGCGACAGATCGACGTCGTCAATCCGGCCACCGGGCAGGTCATCTCGCAGATCGCCGCGGGCGATGCCACCGATATCGACCGCGCTGTCGCCGCCGCCCGGCGCGCGTTCGAAGGTGAGTGGAGCCGCTGGACGCCGCACCAGCGACGCAAGCTGCTGTTGAAGGTCCACGATGTGGTGCTCGACAACTTCGAGGAGCTCGCCACCATCGAGACCCTCGACATGGGCGCCCCCCTGCAGCGCACGCGCGGGCTGGCCGAATGGACCTCGCAGGTCCTGCAGTTCTTCGCCTCCCAGTGCGACCTCGCGACTGCCTCCACTCCCCCCAACTCACTGCCGGGCAACTTCCTCACCCTCAAGCACCTCGCCCCCGTCGGCGTGGTCGGCGGCGTCATTCCGTGGAACGGCCCCCTGATCGGCCTGTGGTGGATCTTCGGGCCCGCGCTCGCTACCGGCTGCACCGCGGTGCTCAAGCCCGCTGAGGATGCCTCGCTGTCAGTACTGCGTATCGCGGAACTGCTGGCCGAGGCCGGCGTACCCGACGGCGTGATCAATGTCGTCACCGGCTACGGCATTGAAGCGGGCCAGGCGCTGTCCGAACATCGCGATGTGGACCGGCTCGCGTTCACCGGTTCGGTCGGCACCGCCCGGTCGATCGTGCGCGCCTCGGCGACCAACTTCAAACGACTGCAGCTGGAACTGGGCGGCAAGTCACCCGACATCGTCTTCGCCGACGCCGACCTGGACAAGGCCGTGCCCGGAGCCGCTATGGGCGTGTACACCAACAGCGGTCAAGTCTGCGTCGCCGGCTCCCGCATCCTCGTGCAGCGCCCGATCTACGACGAATTCGTCGCCCGCATCGGCGAATTCACCAAGACCGTGCGCGTCGGCGACGGCCTCGACCCGGACACGCAGCTGGGACCGCTGATCAATCAGCGTCAGCTCGACCGGGTGCAGCAGTACATCCAGATCGGCGGCACCGAGGGCGCCGAACTGGTCGCCGGCGGCAAGCGCCTCGACGAACTCGGTGCGGGCTACTTTCTGGAACCGACCATCTTCGCTGATGCCACCAATACCATGACCATCGCGCGCGAGGAGATCTTCGGGCCCGTCGCTTCGGTCATTCCCTTCGACGACGTCGACGACGCCCTCCGCATCGCCAACGACACCGAATACGGACTGGCGGGCGGGGTATGGACCCGTGACCTGTCCACCGCGCACAACGTCTCCCGCGGTATCCAGGCCGGCACGATCTGGGTGAACTGCTACGGCGTCCTCGACCCCTCGATCGGCTTCGGCGGGTACAAGATGAGCGGATACGGATGGAAGGGCGCCAAGGAACACGTGGAGTCCTACCTCTACCCGAAAGCGGTCTACATCAACCTGGACTGACGAGCCGCACCGGCACGGCAAGCGGGGCTCGACACCGGTCGAGGTCCGCTTGCGGCGTCAGGGTGGATCTTGTTGCGCCGCAATCACATCGAGTTCGACGACCATGATTCTCGCAGCTCCGAAGAATTCTAGATGCCCGCGAAGGACCGGCTGAAGGACTGCCCTGCCGATACCCGACTGCGCATTCCGGCCAACCGGGCCGTTTCATAGCGTTCGAGGCCTTGCTCGGCATCCACGCCGTCGAGCGCCTCTGCCAGCGCGACCGCATCCGCTACTGCTTCTTCGAATCCGGCACCGGTCATGGGCGTCTGAGCGTGCGCGGCGTCACCGAGTACGCCGATGCGGCCGTTGACCACCCGATGCGGCAGGTATTCGGTGATCGGGGTGGCCACCACATCCCTCGCCCGGAACGCCTCGACGACACCCGTGCGCCAGGGTTCGGGCCACCGAGCCTCGGCGGTGCGGATCATTTCGTCGTAGACCTCGCCGGGGACAGCGTCCACGCGCGGCGTGTACTTGACCTCCGCACCGTCGATTGCTCCGATCCGCCGGAACAACGAGGTGTGGTGCGGATCGAACCAGCCCCATCCGTAGCGGGTGACGCCGCCGTCGCGATCGATCAACGGGTATGCGGCGAGCATGTCGTCCTCCCCGGAGAAGAAGTCGGGGCCGCCTGCCCGCTCGAGGTAGTACTCCGGCAGATCCGACTGCCCCAGCCACACAACGTATCCCGCGTAGTCGGCGACAGGCCGGGCCGAATCCACCCAGCGGCGAACCACGCTGCGGTAGCCGTCGGCGCCCAGCAGCACGTCGCCGGTCCACACCGATCCGTCCGCTAGGCGGGCCCAGGCAGCGTCGTCGTCCTGTCCGACCTCGGTGACGTGAGCGTTCTCGACCACTGTGATGAGCGGCTCCGCATCGGCGGCATCGCGCAGTGCCGAATACACGTCCCACCAGGAGTGTGGGTAGACCCCTTGCCGCATCGACGCGGGACCGAGTGCCTTACCGACGATCTCGCGCGCTTGCGCACCGAGCGCCCCACGCAAGCTCGCGCCGGATACCAGAATGGCCACGCCCCGCTGTGTGCGCCCACCTGTCCGCTCGAGAACGGTGACCGCCCTTCCGCGAGCCGCCAGCGCGAGCGCTGTGGTCAACCCACCCAACGAGCCACCGACGATCAGTGTCGCCGCATGGAGCGACGGTTGCTCGGAAATATTGGTAGAAATGACGGTCTCCTCGATCCACTCGGCGCCAACCGCTTATCCGCGTCCAGACGGTGGGTGGCGCACGGCCCACGGCGTCGTGCCGTGGCGATGTCCGAGTCGATGGTGGCACCCGCCGACCACCCGTTGCAGGGGAGAATCTGTTCCCAAGAAGCGCCGCGAACACCCCTCACCAGATTCCGTATCACCGCAGGCACGTACCTGCGGTGACCGAACACCGTCGTGCGGCTGCGACCTCAGAGGCTCGCGAGGGCGGTTACGAGGATCCTCGAGATGACCCACTTGCCATCGATCCGGACATACTCGTCCTCGATGCTCTCGAAGGCGAGGCTCTTCTTGCTGCCGCCCGCATCCGCGGCGAAGATCTCGAGTGCCTGTTTGGCGTGTTCATCGATCTCCTTCGCCTCGGCGGCCTTCTCTGCCGCCTCCGCCTCGGTGAGCTCGCCATAGCCGTAGATGTACCAGAACCCGGTGGCGTTGTTCTCGTCGATCACCGTGATCTGTGGCGCGACGCCGAGATGGATCGACTTGCGCGAGAGCAGAACCTGCTCGGCGAAACCCCAGAACGTGTCGGCTCCGTTCATGACGATCTCGCCGAGGTCGGGGTTGTTCGCGTCCTTCGGGATGAACACCAGGTCGGCTGACACTGTCGAGAGGTAGAGGTCGCGGTCCTTGGTATCCAGGGACCGGTGGAAGTTGTATCGGGCCTGCTTGCAGTCCTCGATCGCGATCAATCGTTCCAAGTCAGTCGGCACCGACTGCTCCGTTCTGTCGGTCCCCCGCATCGGGGGCACCAGGGTCGAAAGATGTTCCGTGTGGCGGCTACCGAGCTGAAGCTAGCACGCCATCGCCATACAAAATATAATATTGAACATCTGGTAGATATTTAATATAGTGTTTGCATCCCGGCCTGCCGGGCACATGGACGGGACGACGATGACCCAGCTCAGAACCCGCTGCGGGACGCGCGGCCGCTACGCCAAGAGCGAGGCGAAGCGTGAGGCCATTCTGGCCAGCGCACTTCAGGTATTCGCTGATTCGGGCTATGCGTGCGGCACATTGCGCAACGTCGCCGAGCATGCCGGCATCAGTCCAGCAAACATTTTCCATCACTTCGCCGACAAACAAGCGCTGCTTCTCGCGGTGCTGGAGCAGCGCGACGAGTGGGCGCAGACTGTCGCGTTCCGGCCCGGAGACTTCGGCTTACTACTCGGCATCATCGATCTGGCCGACGCCCTGAGTCACACGCCTGAATTGGTTCGGGTGTACGTCATGCTCGTCGCCGAGGCCACCTCGCCCGCACATCCGGCCTACGAACACTTTCGCTCTCGCCGAAACACCTACCGCGACTTGCTGGCCCAGCGTTTCGCACTGGCTGACGAGCGAGGGATATACCGCGGGAAGTTCTCCCACGCGGATGCCGCGTCGAGCGTGATCGGCCTGCTCGACGGCGTGCAGCTGCAGTGGGCCGTGCAACCCGACGCAGTCGATATGGCAGGCATCATGCGCACCGCACTCGGCGCGCTCGTCGATCTCGACGCCTTACACACGTGGACGCAAGCCGTCTGAGATCCCACCGGACCACAACTGAATATCACCGCTGTCGGAACACCTGATCCGCACAGCAATTCACAAAATCCCGGCACCCCGTCGGGCCAAGAGAATAGAGTCAACGATGACAACCAGCACCCGTACGAACGCAGAGCTCGCGCAGGCATGGCTCGACGCACTGGACAACGTCGACAATTTCGCCCCGCTCTGCGCGCCCGGCGCACAGGTTTGGCATTCCAACGACAACATCTGGATTTCGTTCGAAAAGGCGATCGAGAACGTACACACTGTCGGGGGTCTGCCCACGATGACCAACCGCCGTTTCACTGTGACTGATACCGGTTTCCTCGTGCAGTTCTCCGGCGAGATCAACGGCCAGAAGATCCACAACACCATCATCGTGAAAACTGAGGACGGCTTCGCGACGCATGCCGAGGAGTACATCGGCCTGGAGCTCGATCCGACAGTTTTGGGTACTGTCTCCAACGCTTGATCGGCTCACCGTTGGTCAGCACGGGTAGCGACAGCGTGGCAGTCGCGACCTCGCTGGGCAGCTTGAATTGATCTGACGGCACACGGCGTGGGGGCGGGAGTATCGGCCCTGCCCCCACGTTGCCGAAGGGCAACTCGCGAGCGGCCCGGCCTAGACTTCTGGTCGGCGACGATTTGGTCCGGTCTGCCCGACGCTCGACCCGGTCTGACTGGGAGAGATTGTTCCTATGCACTGTTCTGACCTTCTTCGACTGCCGAAACGGCCGTAGCTTCGTGTTGTAGCCAGTGAATAGCTACAGAACGGGAGAGAAGGTCATGGCAGACAACATCACAACGGTGCCGGTCAAGGGTTGGGCCTGGGACATCGCGACCGATATCTACTTCCCGCCGGGGTTCGACGAGTCGAAGGTGTATCCCACCATCGTCTCCGCCCACCCCACCGGCAGCTGCAAAGCACAGACATCGGGCAACATCTACGGCAAGGCCCTGGCCGAAGCGGGCTACGTGGTAGCGGCCTTCGACGCGAGCTTCCAGGGCGACAGCGGTGGCGATCCGCGCTCGGTCGAGGATCCCGG